>JAYWBB010000134.1:0-161580 GCA_043781855.1 Nevskia sp.
TCCCCGGGTGTATTCATCGCGCGGTTGCCGATCCTGGTTCGCCACGGCGCGACGCTGCAAGTCGGGCCCGGCGTGAAAGAGCTGCGCCTGTCGCAGGACCGCGGCGTCATGCTTGCGGTCGAAGGCACCCTGTTCGTCAGCAAGAGCACGGTGCAGGGCTGGAACGAGGCAACGCGCGCGCCCTCCGTGTTCCGCGACAAGCACGAGTTCCGGCCGTTCATCGTCGGCTGGGGCGGCTCGAAGACCTACATCGCCGACAGCGTCATCGCCCATCTCGGCTACGCCAGCACCAAGGCCTTCGGGCTCACGCTTTCGCAATACAGCACCACGGTTGCGCAGCGCGCAGTATGGCCGCGCCCGACCGGCTGGATCCTCAACACCGTGATCACCGATCTCTGGTACGGCTTCTACTGCTGGGAAGCCGACGATGTGGTGCTGCGCGGCAACACGCTGCGCGACAACATCAAGTACGGTATCGATCCGCACGACCGTTCGCGGCGCTTGATCATCGCCGAGAACCTCGCGTACGGCACCCGGCAGAAGCACGGCATCATCATTTCGCGCAATGTCAACGACAGCTTCATCGTCGGCAACAAGAGCTACGAGAACAACCTCTCCGGCATCGTGCTCGATCGGCAGTGCAGCAACAACGTCATCGCCAACAACCTCACGTATCGCAACAAGTCGGACGGCATCGTGCTGTCGGAGAGTCCGCGCAACCTCGTGTGGAGCAATCTCAGCAGCGGCAACCTGCATCACGGCATCCGCCTGCGCAACAGCACCGACGTGCGCATCCAGGACAGCTCCGCAATCGCCAACGGCCTGGCCGGCATCTACGGCGTCTCGCGCGATCTCTCGAAGACCGGCCGCAATTTCGTCGAAGACCCTTATCAGAAGGCGATGTCGATGGTCGTGGTCGGCGGCCAGCTCAGCGCCAACGGCTCCGGCCCGATCAACCTCGACGAACCGACGCGCGTCGCCCTCTACGGCATCGATCTGCGCACGCCGCAGCGCGCGCTCGGCTATCGCCTCGGCGGTGTGCTGCTGGCGTTCCAGGTCGAGGTTCTCGACATCGTCATCAAGCGCAAGCGTGTCGCCATCCTCGAGCCCCAGCCGCCCGAGAACAAGCCGGCGCTGCAGCCGGCTGCCCTTCCTGTCACCCGATAAAGGATTCCGCCCATGACATCCATCCCGACTCTCCATCAATCTTCCAAGGCCGTGGGGCTCGCACGAACGCTGCTGGTTCTGCTGGCCGCAGCTCTTGCCGGGCCGGCGCAGGCCCAGCTTTACGCGCGCGAAGCGCCGCCCAATTCGGCCTACGTGCGAGCGTTCAACAATACCGGGAACAGCGGTGTCAACGTCAAGATCGGCGACAAGGCTCAGCCAGCGCTGCTGCCGTATACCGCAGGCGGTTACATTTTCCTGTCGCCCGCCGAGTACGAGATCAAGGTCGGCCCGCATTCGAAGACTGTGCCGCTCGAAGCCAATCACTTCTATACCGCTGTCGAGTCCAGCAACGGGATCGTGATGTTCGAGTTATCGGGCGTGCTGAACCGACTCAAGTCGATGATCGCGATCTTCAACTTGCTGCCGGGCACGACGTTCTCGCTGAAGACGGCTGACGGCAAGGCCACGGTGTTCGAGAACCTCGCACCGGGCGCGTCGGCGCAGCGCGAGATCAACCCGCTGAAGCTCAATCTCGCGATCTTCAAGGGCGATCAGGCCCTGGGCACGGCGCCGCCGGTCGCGCTCGATCGTGGCAAGGTCTTCAGCCTGTTCGTCAGCGGCTCCGAGTCGTCGCCCGTGCTGATCTGGAACGACGACTGATCCGCCGTGACGAAGATTCGCCGTACCAGCAAGGCAACGATCGTGCGTTCCGATCTGCTCCTCGCGCTGCTGCAACTGATCGCAGCCCTGGGACTGCTCGCCGGGGCGTGCCTGCGCCCGGCGCATGCCGACGACGATCTGCCGACCTACGATGCCGAGCCGTGCTGCACGCTTTGTCCGCGCGCGCGCGACGCGGATGTCTACCTGACCCAGTTCATGCGGGATCACCGGCAGACGCTGCAGGGTCAGGGCGACTGGTTGTTCCGCAGCGATATCGAACTGGCGACCCAGTTCACCATCGACGACCACGTGGTCGTCGATCTTGCGCGCATGGTCAGGGCCTTCAAGGCACACGGCACGCAGATCCTCATGCTCGATTTTCCGCCGCGCGGGGTCCTGCATGCCGACAAGCTGTTGCCGGGCGATCGCCGCGGCTTCAACGACAAACTGGCGCTGGCCAATTATCGCGCGGCACTGCAGCGCTTCCGCGATGCCGGCTTCATCGTGCCCGACTACGGCCTCCTCGCCGAGCACCCCGATGGCACCGAGTACTTCTTCCATCGCGACGGCCACTGGACGCCGGACGGCGCACGGCGCACGGCCGAGTTGATCGCGGATACGGTCAAGACGCTGCCGGTTTACGCCGAACTGCACAAGCGCGCGTTCGCGACCAAGCGCGTTGGCCGCAATCGCCATCCGGGCGTGTTGTCGATCGTCGCGTCGCAGATTTGCGGGGGTTACTATCCGTCCGAAGTGGTACTCGGGTACACGACCGATCCAGTCGAAAGCGATATTTTCGGTGACGTGCCGGTTCCCGAGATCAGCCTCGTGGGCACCAGCTTCAGCGCCACGCCGACCTATCACTTTGCCGGTTTCCTGCAGCAGAACCTCCAGACCGATATTCTCAATGCCTCGTTGTCCGGCGGCAATTTCGATGGCGGTCTGACACAGTACCTGTTGTCCGACGCGTTTCAGCAGAACCCGCCGAAGCTGCTGATCTGGGAGTTCGGGCATCCCCAGATCGCGGTGGCCAATCCGGGGCAGATGCGTCGTATCGTGCCGCTGGTCGACAACGGCTGCGCCGACAAGGATGTTCTGCTGTCGAACGAGACCGCCGTCGGCAGCGGCGCCGACTTCACCGATCTCCTGTTCAACGGCGGCGGGCAGATTCTTGCGGTCAAGAGTCGCGAGCTGGTGGTCGACTTGAAGTTCGCCGATCCCGCAGTCAGCGAGTTCCTCGCGGAAGCCTGGTATCTCGATGGCAAGCATGAAGTGCTGCGCGTACGTCTGAACGACTACACCAAGTCCGGCGGCCGCTTTGCGCTCGAAATGAACCACGAGCCCGATTTCGCCGAGCAACCGCTGATCGACTTCCGTGTGCAGGTGGTCTCGCCGCTGCTGAAGCCGACCACGGTCGTTGCCAAGCTCTGCCGCGCCGGCATGGGCACGAGAAAAGCACCATGAAACCCGGCCGCCAACACGCCGCGCCGCGCCGGCGGATCCGTCGGGTGTTCGCTGCGCTGCTGCTCGCAATGCTCGCCGGTCGCGCCGCTGCCGCCGAGCCCTTGCAGCCGCCGTCGGGCTATCGCAATGCCGTCGGCAGCAAACACAGCGATGCGGTGATCTGCGACGCGTCGCCCGAGCCGTTCACCGGCACGCTGGAATTTCCGAGCAAGTACGAAGGTTCGGGCGCAGCGCGGGACCAGCTCAATGTCGAAGCAGAAGCAGCCTACAAGCTCAAGACACGCCCGATCACCTCGATGGAAAAGGGCGTGGTCGCGCTGGTCAAGAAGACCATGCGTTCGGGGAAACCGGAAGCCCTCAAGTGCACGCTCGGGTGGCTGACCCGCTGGGCCGAAGCTGGCGCACTGCTCGGCGAGGCGAAGAACCACACGGGGCGCTCGCTGCGCAAATGGAGCCTCGGCTCGCTGGCGAGCGCTTATCTTCGGCTGAAGTTCTCGTCCTCCGCGCCGTTGAAGAATTACCCGGAAGAGAGTCAACGGATCGAGGCCTGGTTCTCGGCGATCGCGGATCATGTCGTGATCGAATGGCCGGCAAGCGATCCGATCGAGAAGATCAACAATCATTACTACTGGGCCGCGTGGGCGCTGATGGCGGCGAGCGTTGCCACCGACCGGCGCGACCTGTTCGATCACTCAGTGACGCTGTATCGCGTGTTTTCACAGCAGGTCGACGCCGAAGGCTATCTGCCGAACGAACTGAAGCGCGCGAGCCGCGCGGCCGGTTATCACAACTATGCGATGGCGCCGGTGGCCATGATCGCGGCATTCGGCAAGGCCAACGGCGTCGATCTCGCGGGCGAGAACGATCACGCGCTGACGCGCCTGGCGCAGCGCGCCGAAATCGCACTGAACGATCCGGCGCGCTTCGAAACGAAGACCGGCGTCGCGCAGGACGGAAATGGGCTCGACAGCAAGTCCAGCCGCGCGTGGCTGGAACCCTATTGCTGGACCGTGACCTGCACCGCCGACGAGCGCGCGATGCGCGAATCCTCGCGGCCGCTGGCCAGCACGCGCCTCGGTGGCGAACTGACGGCGGTGTTCGCAACCACGGCGGCATCTGCCCACGAGGAAGGGCCGTGATCGGCGGTCGCGGCAAGTCCGCAGGGACGAGCCTGCTGCCAGGCGCCGTCCTCGTGCTCTGGTCCGCCGTAGCGAGCGCGCAGCTCGGAAACCAGCTTGCGGCGCTGAACCAGCTCTGTCGCGACCCCATTGCGAAAGGCAATTTCGAGGACGCGCTGCGTGTCTGCCGCCGCGTCAGCTTCGACATTGGCAAGCTGGCGCCAGGTTCGCCCGAATTTATCGCCAGCCTCGTCAACATCGGCGACGTCAAGCGGCTGGTGGAGAACTACGTCGACGCCGATGCCTTTTACCAGGAGGCGCTGAAGGTCATCGAGCGCAGTCGCGGCAAGGACAGCGCAGCGGCGCTGGACATGATGGAGCGGATCGTCGAGATCAAGATCAAGCGCGGCAAGTTTCTCGATGCCGAGACCGTACTGACGCGATCCATCGCGATCCGCGCCAAGGGCGCGGCGGCAAACGATCCCGATGTCGCCATCGTGCGCCTGCGCCACGCCGATCTGCAGTCGCTGAGCCACCAATTTCCCGAAGCCGAGCGGAACTATGCCGCCGTCATCGCGATTTTCGCCGCCGGCAGCGAGCGGACTGCGGACGCGTACAGAACGGCCGTACGGCATCTCGCCGAGACTCTCGAACGCGAACAGAAATTCCAGCGCGCCGAAATCGAATATCTGCGCCTGCTCGATCTGACGATGCAGCGCCCCCCGAATGCCAAGGCGCTGACTGTCGCGCAGGTCCTCGACCGTCTCGGCTTCGTCGTCGAGCAGCAGAACCGCAGGGCGGACGCGCTGAGTTATTACCAGCGCGAGCTGACGTTATTGAAAGCCACCGGCGGCGCGCAGGACCTGGTCGCGAATCTCGAAGCCCAGATCGCGGCACTGAGGCCGGCCACCGCAGCGGACGCGAAGCGAAACTAATGCACCGGTCCGTAAAGTCCCTGGACGAAGTCGGCGATGGCTGTTCGGGTCCGGCAAGGGGCGCCGACAACCCATAGTTGTGCCATGGCGGGGCGAAGCAGCGCGGGCGGATGAGAAAAAACGTGCGCCAATTCCAATATCTGGCGCAAACGCATTGACGGGGCGGCAACCTGGCGAAAGGACGCGGTTCGGCAAGAGCGGCGCGGTGCAGCGCCGAGGGGCAGTGCAATGATCCGATACAGACACTGAAATGGTTTTTTCGTCGAACGCGTTCCTCTTCCTGTTCCTGCCACTGTTCCTGGCCGTCTACTACCTGACGCCGAACCGTTTCCGGCTGCGCAACTGGGTCGTGCTGCTCGGCAGCTATGCGTTCTACGCATGGTGGCGCGTCGACTTTCTGTTCCTGTTCATCGGCGTGACGATCTGGAATTACCTGATCGGCCTCGCGATCGCGCGCAACGGCGTACGCGCGCCGCGCTCGGGCCGGTGGCTAACGCTCGGCGTCACGGTCGACCTGCTGCTGCTCGGCTATTTCAAGTACGCGAACTTCGGCGTCGGCAGCCTCGACGCACTGCTGAGCGGCTTCGGCTTCACGCCGTTCCAGCTCACGCACGTGATCCTGCCGATCGGCATCTCGTTCTACGTCTTCGAGTCGATCAGCTACATCATGGATGTCTATCGAGGCGATACCGAGGCAACCAGGCACCCGGTGGATTTCGCGACGTTCGTCGCGCTCTTCCCGCATCTCATCGCCGGGCCGGTATTCCGCTACAAGGATCTCGCCGGGCAGTTCGAAAGCCGCGCGCATACGCTGGACAAGTTCGGCGAAGGTTCGGTGCGCTTCATGCAGGGCTTCGTCAAGAAAGTCTTCATCGCCGACTCGATCGCGCCACTCGCGAACCATGCCTTCGCGCTCGCCGACCCGATCACCGGCGACGCCTGGCTCGGCGCGATCGCCTACACCTTCCAGCTCTACTTCGATTTTTCCGGCTACAGCGATATGGCCATCGGCCTCGGTCTGATGATGGGCTTCCGCTTCATGGAAAACTTCAACCAGCCTTACATCAGTCAGAGCATCACCGAGTTCTGGCGGCGCTGGCACATCAGCCTGTCGAGCTGGCTGCGCGATTATCTCTACGTGCCCCTCGGCGGCAACCGCGGCGGCACCTTCAACACTTATCGCAACCTGTTCCTGACCATGTTGCTCGGCGGACTCTGGCATGGCGCGAACTGGACCTTTTTGATCTGGGGCGCCTGGCATGGCGCCATTCTCGGCGTGGAGCGCGCGCTCGGCGTCAAGTCCGGCAGCACTGGATTCAAGCCCTGGCGCTGGGCGCTGACGTCCTTGTTCGTGGTGCTCGGCTGGGTGGTGTTCCGGGCCGAGAATGTCCACGTTGCGTGGCGGATGCTGGCGGCGATGTTCCGCTTCGACGGCCTGGCCTTGAGCGACATCTATGCCGGCGATGTCGACCGCCTGCAGGTTGCGACACTGTTGCTTGCGATCGCGATCGCGGCGATCGCCGGCGCCCGGCCGCTGTTGCCGCAGCGCTACACGCTGCCGGTCGGTGCGCAGGCACTGGCGGCGCTGGTGCTGCTGCTGCCGCTGTTCCTGCTCTCATTGCTGAAGCTGTCGGCACAGAGTTATTCGCCGTTCCTCTACTTCCAGTTCTGAAGGAGTTTTCGATGCGTCACGCCGCGCTAATCCAGACCACGCTGTTTCTCTGCGTGATCGCGATCACCGGGATCGCCGCCGGCGCGGGCGCGCTGTCGTTCAGCCGTCCAGCGGATGCCGACTTCGTTACCGGCCGGTTCGCGAAGAAATTCGAGACGCATTACGACGAGACATTTCCGGCCAAGCGTTTCGGCGTGAACCTCTGGGCGGCGATCGGCCTGGTCGTGTTCGGCGAAGGCCGTCCGGGCATCGTGCTCGGCAACGACCACTGGCTCTACACGTCCGAGGAATTCAACGTCCCCGACGGTGGCGAGAACAACCTGCGCAACAATCTCGCGCTGATCGCGTGGGTCAGGAACCAGCTCGCCGCGCGCAAGGTGCCGCTGCTGGTGGCGGTGGTGCCGGCGAAAACCCGCGTCTATCCCGAGTACATCGGCCCGCGCAAGCCCGCAGCCTTGCAGATGGAGCTGCACGACCGGCTGATCGCGGCACTCGCCGGACAGGGCATACCGACGGCCGACCTGCTCGACACGCTGACTGCGGCCAAGGCCGAACAGCTGACATTCTTCCGCACCGACACGCACTGGACGCCGTTCGGAGCGCAACGTTCGGCGGACCTTATCGCGGCGCTGGCGAACGAGCGCGGCCTGGCTCGCGCGGCCCCCGAACGGACCCGGTTCGTTACCACGCTCCAGCCCGAAAAGCCGCATCGCGGGGATCTGTTCAGCTACCTGCCGCTTGATCCGTATTTCTCGGCTCTGTTGCCCGCGCCGGATCGCATCCGCGTGCCGGAAACCGCACCGGCGGGCGCCGCGCCGGCCGGCGGTGATGGCGATGGCACACTCGATCTCTACGGCGATTCCGCCACGCCGCAGGTCGCGCTGATCGGCAGCAGCTACAGCGCGAACCCTTCGTGGAATTTCGGCGGGGCGCTGAAGGAGGCGCTCGGCGAGGATCTCGCGAACTTGTCGAAAGAAGGCGTTGGCCCGTTTCCGCCGATGGTCCAGTATCTGCTCGGCGAAGAGCTGAAACAGGCGCCGCCGCGGCTGGTGATCTGGGAGATTCCCGAACGCGCGCTGATCGTGAAGCCCGATCTGAACGCCTTTGCGCTGCCGCCCGAAGCGCTGGCTTCGGCCCAACGCTGAAGGCAGGCACGCCTCCCGAATTCAAGGAACGATCAACCCCATGGGCTTCTCGTCGAACGTCTTTCTCTTCCTGTTTCTGCCGCTGTTCCTCGCCACCTATTACCTGACCCCGAACCGCGGGCGACTGCGCAACTGGGTCGTGTTGCTCGGGAGCTATATCTTCTACGCCTGGTGGCGCGTCGATTTCCTGCTGCTGTTCGCGGCCGTCACGGTGTTCAACTATCTCGTCGGCCGGAAGATCGGCGAACACGGCCGCGGCCAGCCGCGCGCGCTGCATTGGCTGCGGCTCGGGGTCGTCGTGGACCTGGCCGTGCTGGGCTATTTCAAGTATGCGAATTTTGGCGTGGCCAGCTTCAACGAGGCCATGGCCGGCTTCGGTTTCGCGCCGTTCCAGATGGCGCATGTGCTGCTGCCGATCGGCATTTCGTTCTACCTGTTCGAGTCGATCAGCTACATCATGGACGTGCACCGCGGCGACGCCGAGCCGGCCCGTCATCCGGTCGACTTCGCAACCTTCGTCTCGCTGTTCCCGCATCTGATCGTCGGACCGATCTTCCGCTACAAGGACCTGGCCAATCAGTTCGACGGCCGCACGCACACCGTCGAGAAATTTGCCGAAGGCTGCACGCGCTTCATGCAGGGCTTCGTCAAGAAAGTCTTCATTGCCGATACGCTGGCGCCGCTGGCGAATCACTGTTTCGCGCTGGCGCATCCGTCGACAGCGGAGTCCTGGCTCGGCGCGCTGTCCTACGCCGCGCAGCTCTACTTCGATTTCTCCGGCTACAGCGACATGGCCATCGGCCTCGGCCTGATGATGGGATTCCGTTTCATCGAGAACTTCAACCATCCGCTGCTGAGCCAGAGCAATACAGAATTCTGGCGGCGCTGGCATATCAGCCTGTCGACCTGGTTGCGCGACTACGTCTACTACGCGCTGGGCGGCAACCGCTTTGGTCCCGTGCGCACCTACTTCAACGTCTTCATGACCTTCCTGCTCGGCGGCATGTGGCACGGCGCGAACTGGACTTACTTTGCCTGGGGCACGCTGCAGGGCAGCCTGATCTGCATCGAGCGCGTGGCTGGCGTGAGCGGGCGCTCAACCACATTCCGACTGCATCGCTGGCTGCCGGCGTTCCTCTGCGTGATGATCAGCATGGTGATCTTCCGCGCCGACACGGTCGGCTCGGCGTTCCGCATGTACGACGCGATGTTCATCCATGTCGACGCGGGCGGACTGGGGCCGTCGATCCTTGCGCGGATCAGCCATCTGCAGATCGCCACGCTGGCGCTCGCCTACGCGCTGGTGCTGCTGGAGGGCCTGCGCGAATTCGGCCCGAAGCTGCAACTCGGCAGCGCAACGTTCCGGGAACGCAGCGCAATCTTCCTGCTGGTTCCGATGTTCCTGGTCTCGGTCCTCAAGCTCTCGGCGCAGGGCTACACCGCGTTCCTCTATTTCCAGTTCTGATGCCGACGCCGGCCGCCGATACGAAGATCGCTTGGTCAACGGGGCTGGACCCGTTGGTAAACCATCAAATAGATCGGCGGGTGCCGCTGGCCGGAATCGCGAATGCCGCATCCGGCAGGTGTTGGGCGTGCATGCGACTTCGCCGCAGGTGCAGATCGACAATGCGCTTGGCTGCCTTGGCATCACCCGTCAGGATCGCGTCGCATAAAAACGATAGTCCGCATACTGGCGAAGTTTTTCTGCTGTCGTCAGGTATCCGTATACCTGTACCCGCAGGATCTGCGCAGCGACGACCGGATTGATCCGTGCCAGTTCCGGATTGCCCGCGATCTCGAACAGCGTGTCGTAGAAACGGGTGCGCTCGATGGCCAGCATTATCGGATCGGCGCCAGCGATCTCTGCCTCGAGTCTCTGAAAAGCAGCCATCAGCTTGATTCGATTGTCGCCGTATTCGATCCGAACCGCCGCGAGCCGCGCCGCCAGACCGATGATGATTTTCAGGACCTGCAGGAGATTGAACACCTCCGTCCGTGTCAACGCGCGGATGTAGGCTCCTCGATGCGCACCGATGGCGATCACGCCCTCGGCCGCAAGCCGCGTCATCGCCTCTCGCACCGGCCCGCGACTGAGACCGTGCTCCCGCCGGAGATCGGCCTCCATCAATCGCTGCCCCGGCACGAAGCGGCCCACCAGGATGCCGTGCTTGATCGCCGAGACGACCATGTCGGGCGAACTGGGAGCCCGTGCTCCGCGAGGCTGACGAGACTTTGCTGAAGTTTCAAAGGACGGAAGATTCGCCGCTGCAACGGAGTCCATGAACATGTCCTGGTTATCGATGCGAATTCTACTCAACGGAAACGGCTCTCACGCCAATATTATTCATGTCCTGCACCGAGGGCCGCGCCGATCATGCGCTGGTTCAAGGCTCCGATGACTGCCGAAGCAGGCAAAGCACTCTTTGATGAGCTGCGGCAGCGTTTCGGCGAAGCGGACATCCGCGACCGGGGCGGGCCGCCGACTATGGAAAATCCGCGTGCGTCTGCGGATACTCGGTGGCATTCCACCCCGTACCGCCAGGACCCGCACATGCCTTCCTTCGATATCGTTTCAGAAGTCGACAAGCACGAACTGACCAACGCGGTCGATCAGGCGCGGCGCGATCTTGGCAACCGTTACGACTTGCGCGGCACCGATGCGCGTTTTGAGCATGTCGACAACGTGATCACGCAGTTCGCGCCGAGCGAATACCAGCTCGACCAGCTGCTCGAAATGCTCCGCCTGCGCCTGGCCGGGCGCAAGATCGACCTGCGCTGCATCGAGCTCGGTGAGGTCGAGACCAATCTCGCCGGCGCACGCCGCACGATCACGATCAAGCAGGGCATCGAGCAGGCGCAGGCGAAGAAGATCATCGCCAAGATCAAGGAAGCCAAGATCAAGGTCGACACGCAGATCACCGGGGACAAGCTGCGCATCAACAGCAAGAAGCGCGACGACTTGCAGCTGACGATGGCGCTCCTGCGCACGGCCGAGCTGGAACTGCCGTTGCAGTTCGAGAATTTTCGCGATTGATCGGATCACGAAAGCACTGAAAACTTGGAAAGCCCTTCTCCCGCAGGGAGTGGGCAGACAAGACTATCGTCAGAGGGGTCTTAGCCGATCGGCCGCACGCGGAAGTTTTTTCCCTTGATCTTGCCCTCGCGCAATCGCGTCAACGCCGTCTTCGCCATCTTCTTGTCGATCGCGAAATAGGTGCGCGTATCGAACGTGCTGATCTTGCCGACCGCCTCCTTGGCGATGCCGGCATCACCGGTCAGTGCGCCCAGCAAATCGCCGGGACGCAGCTTGTCGCGGCGGCCGGCGTCGACGCAGAGCGTGACGACGGTCGCGGGTACCGGGCGGTCGGGTGACAAGGCCGACATCGGCAGCTTTTCGATCTGCGCCTTCATCTCCAGGCACTGTTCGATCGCGGCGACACGACTGCGCTCGCGCGACGAAAACAGGTGCAAGGCCACGCCGCTGCGGCCCGCGCGGCCGGTGCGGCCGACGCGGTGCAGGTGCAGGTCGGGCTCGATCGGCAACTCGTAGCTGATGACCACCGCCAGGTCCTTGATGTCGAGGCCGCGCGCCGCGACATCGGTGGCGACCAGCACGCGGCAGCTGCCGTTGGCAAAGCGCACCAGCACTTCGTCGCGCTCGCGCTGCTCGATATCGCCGTGCAGCGCAAGCACCGAGTAGCCGCGTTGCGCCAGCTTGGTTTCCACTTCCTGCGCATCTTTTTTCGTGTGGCAGAACACCAGTGCCGATTCGGGGCGGCGCAGGCTCAGCAGATGCGCCAGCGCATCGAGGCGACGAAGCGGATCGACTTCGAAGAACGTCTGCTCCACCTGCGGCGTCGTCACTGCGGTATCGACAGTGATGGTCACGGGCTGCTTCTGCAGGCGGCGGCTGAGGCCGCGCACCGCGTCCGGAAACGTTGCCGAGAAGAACAACGTCTGCCGCATTTTCGGAGCGTGCTCGACGATCGCACGGCTGGCTTCCTCGAAATCCGCATCGAGCATGCGGTCGGCCTCGTCGAGCACCAGCACGCGAAGCGCGTCGAGGGTCAGTGCGCCCTGCGCGAGATACTCCAGCACGCGCCCGGCCATGCCGACGACGATATGCGGGTCGTGTTCCAGCGAAGCGAGTTGCGGACGTTTGGCGATGCCGCCACTGAGAATGGTCAGCTTGATGTTCGGCAGACAGCGTGCGAGCCGGCGGATCTCCCTGGCGATCTGGTCAGCCAATTCGCGCGTCGGGCACAGCACCAGGGCCTGTGTTTTCGGCAAAGCAGGGTCGATGCGCGACAGCAGACCCAGCCCGTAAGCCGCCGTCTTGCCGCTGCCGGTACGGGCCTGGCCGATGACGTCGAGGCCTTGCAGCATCGGCGGCAGACTCTCCGCCTGGATTGGCGTCATCTGTCGATAGTCCAGCGATTCCAGGGCCTGCAGCAGCGCCGGATTCAGGGGCAGACTCGAAAAAGGTTTAGCCACGAATTCGACCACCACACACTTACCCGATTGATAACCAACGCCGCTCCGAGAAGGCGCGGAACGAGATTGTGAGGCTATGGGATGCGTTTTGCTCGTCAGCGAGTTTCGCGATCACCGGAGGCTCAACCGGGACGCTTCGCGCGGTTGCAAATCGAATCGGTTGGACCCCGACCCCGATCAGGATCGCACCCTGAACTCCGCCTCGGTCACCGCCTTCAGTTCGGCAAGTGTCACGCCCGGCGCCATTTCCGTAAGGACCGCGCCGCCACCGTGGCGATCGATCTCGAAAACGGCGAGGTCGGTGATGAGCAGATCGACCACGCCCTTGCCGGTCAGCGGCAGCGTGCAGTTTTTCTTGAACTTGGTTTCGCCGCTCTTCTCGCGATGGTCCATCACCACCACGACGCGCGGGACCCCGGCGACGAGGTCCATCGCTCCGCCCATGCCCTTGATCATCTTGCCGGGCACCATCCAGTTGGCGAGATCGCCGTTCTCGTCGACCTGCATACCGCCGAGGATCGACAGGTTGATGTGCCCGCCGCGAATCATCGCGAAGGAATCGGCGCTGGAGAAATAGCTGGTCTTGGGCAGATCGGTGATGGTCTGCTTGCCGGCGTTGATGAGATCGGGGTCGACCTCGTCCTCGTAGGGAAACGGGCCCATGCCGAGCATGCCGTTCTCGCTTTGCAGCGTGACCGTCATGCCGGGCGGAATCATGTTCGCGACCAGCGTCGGAATGCCGATGCCGAGGTTGACGTAGAAGCCGTCCTTCAGCTCTTGGGCCGCACGCGCGGCCATTTCGTCACGAGTCCAGGCCATCAGTTCTTCTCCTTCGCTCGAGTCGTCAGCCGCTCGATGTGTTTGACGTAGTTCCTGCCGACGATGAGACGCTTCACGAAGATGCCGGGCGTGTGGATCTGGTCAGGGTCGAGTTCGCCGGGCTGGACCAGCTCCTCGACTTCGACGACGGTGATCTTGCCGGCGGTCGCAATCATCGGATTGAAGTTGCGCGCGGTCTTGCGATAGACGAGATTGCCCTCGGTATCGGCCTTCCAGGCCTTGACCAGCGACACGTCCGCAACCAGTCCGGTTTCCATCACATACCAGTCGCCGTCGAACTGGCGAGTTTCCTTCCCCTCGGCGACTTTCGTGCCGTAGCCGGTCCGCGTATAGAACGCCGGGATGCCGGCGCCACCGGCGCGGATGCGCTCGGCCAGCGTGCCCTGCGGGTTGAATTCGATCTCGATCTCGCCGCTCATGTAGCGGCTCTCGAGAATCTTGTTCTCGCCGACGTAGCTCGCGAGCACCTTCTTGATCTGATTGTTGGCCAGCACCAGCCACATGCCATGGTCATCGCAGCCGACGTTGTTGCCGATCACCGTGAGGTTTTTCGTGCCGCTGTCGCGCAGTGCGACGATCAGGTTTTCCGGAATGCCGCAGAGGCCGAAGCCGCCGGACATCACGGTCATGCCGTCGAAGGTGATCCCGGCCAGCGCGCTGGCGGCATCGGGGTAGATTTTGGATGCCATGGAACTGCGTTCTCCTGTCTGAAAATACCGCCTCAATTAATTGGCGCGTGTAGGGAATCTCGTCGCATGCCGATAGGTCGTCGGCACTCCCGATCACCATCGCCTACAGCGCTACCGACCACATTGCCTCTAAGCGGCACGCCGGTCAGTTTAGGCTTTAGCGGCAAGAACAGTGGCTGCGCGCGCGTGCTCGGACCGATTAACTCGGGCGAACGCTGCCGGCAAGTGCAGCAGAGTCAGTAGCGTGGTCGACAACATTCCGCCGAAAATCACGAGTGCCAGAGGCCGCTGCGCCTGCGAACCAATTGCGTGCGAAAACGCCGCGGGCGCGAGACCCAGCGCGGCCAGTAGCGCGGTCATGAGCACCGAGCGAAAACGCCGCGTCGCGCCCTCCACCACCGCGTCGTGGAAGCTCAACAACGGCTGCTGCGCCAGCTCGCGGATGCTGGTGATGAGGATGACCAGATTCTGGATGGCGATGCCGAACAGCGACAAGAATCCGATGCCGGCGGAGATGCTCAATTCCTCGTGCGCCAGGTACAGGGCAACGACGCCGCCGATGGCGGCGTAGGGCACGTTTATCATGACCAGCGCGGCGTCGCGAACGCGCCCGAAAACCAACACGAGCAGCAGGAAGATCGCGATCAGCGCTGCGGGGATGATGATGGCTAGTTTGTGCTGCGCCACTGTCAACTCGTTGAACTGGCCGTCCCAGTGGATGATGTACCCGCGCGGCAGCTTGACGTGTTCGGCGATACGGGCCTTCGCTGCGGCGACGGCGCTGCCGAGATCACGGCCGCGCACGCCGAACTTGATCGCGATGTAGCGGCGTGCCGATTCTCGATAAACAAAGAAGGGGCCGTCGCTGAGCCTGACGTCGGCCACGTCGCCCAGCGGGGTGCGACTGCCGTCCGGTGAGTCGAGCAGAAGGCGGCGAATATCTTCCGGATTGGACCGTGATTCTTGCGGCAAGCGTAGAAACAAGTCGAACACTCGCTCCCCTTCCAGCACCTGCGTTTGATTGCTACCCCCTATGGCGTTGAGAACCAGGTTTTCGACGTCCGATACATTCACCCCGAAACGCTGCGCGGCGACACGGTTGACGGTGATGTTCAGCGTTGGTTGGCCCAATTCCTTGAAAACGCCAACGTCGGCGATACCCTGTACTTGCTTTAACTGCGCCTGCACTTCGAGTGCTTGGGTTTGTAGAACGTCAAGATCGTCGCCGAAGATCTTCACCGAGTTCTCGCCCTTGACCCCGGATAATGCTTCGTCAACATTGTCCTGGATATATTGAGAGAAATTGACGTCGATGCCAGGAATTCCATCGAAGTAGCTCTGCAGGCGCTCAATCACGTCGCGGCGATCGATGACGCTACCGAATTCCTTGGGCCTCTTAAAGTAGACGCCATATTCCTGGTTGAACACGCCGGCGGAATCGGTGCCATTGTCGGGACGTCCGATCTGTACCGTCACGGTGCGCACTTCAGGCTGCCTCGCGATCTCCTCGCGGATTCGACTGGCGACTCGTCCGGAGTACGCCAGATCTGCGGTATTTGGCAGGGTGACGCGGATCCACAGGTTGTTCTCCTCCAGAGTCGGCAGGAAGCTGGTGCCAAGGTTGACCAGGGCCACCCCGGCCAGGCCCAGGAAAATGAGCGATACCAGGCCGGTGCGGATTGGGTAGCGAATCAGGATTTCAAGAAGGCTTCGGTAGCGCTCCTGCAGCCAATCGAGGAATCGCGGCGAACGCACAACAAGACCGCCACCGAACAAGGCCGAGGCGGATGCCGGGATGAAGGTGGAACTGAGGGCGATGGAAGCCACCAGCGCCAAGCCCATGGTGAAAGCCATCGGCTCGAAAATCTTGCCCTCAACGCCGCCAAGCAGGAACAAAGGAGCGTAGGCGACGATGATAATGGCTGTGGAAAAGATCATCGCGCGCTGCACTTCTGCGGTGGCGACACGGAACACCTGCTGCGGCTTTTCGGCACCACGCTCCAGGTGCTGCATGATGTTTTCGATGACGATGACCGCAGCGTTGACGATCAGGCCAAAGTCGATGGAGCCGAGCGAGATGAGGTTGGCCGGCACGCCCAGCCAGTGCATGCCCGAGAAGGACACACCCAAGCCAAGCGGGATTATCGCCGCCACCGTCAGCGCCACTCGCACATTGCCGAGGAACAGCCACAGCACTGCCAGCACCAGCGCTATGCCGATCAGCAAGGTGTGTGTCACGGTGTGCACCGTGAGGTCGAGTAGCTCCTGGCGATCGTAATACGGCTCCACACTTACGCCGGCAGGCAGGCGGCCGCTAGCGTTGATGTCTTCCACTTTCTGCCGCACCCGCGCCAACACTTCGCTGGCGTCCTGGCCGCGACGCATGACGACGATACCTTCAACCGTCTCGTCCTCATGGTTGTACTGCACCTGGCCGAGCCGCTCGGTGTGACCCGAGCGCACCTCGGCAAGGTCGGACACTCGCACCGGTACCCCATTGTTGCTAACGACGACGATATGGCGGATGTCGTCCAGGGTTTGCACCAAGCCAACGCCACGCACGACCAGCTGTTGGTCTCCGCTAGGTAGCAATCCGCCGCCGACATTGGCGTTACCGCTGCCGAGCGCCTGCGCCAACTGAGTCAGACTAACGTTGTAGGACTGTAGTTTCTTGGGGTCCGATATCACTTGGTACTGCTTGACCGTACCGCCGAAGCCATTGACGTCAGCTACGCCTGGCACGCCTTTCAACTCCTTGAACACTTCCCAGTCCTGGAGGCTTTTCAGCTCGGTCAGATCAATGTTGGGATTCTGGGTGGCAATGCGATAACGCATGATCTCGCCCGTGGCATCAGAGTCCGGGCTAAGGCTGGGCTGTACCCCCGTTGGAAAATTCACTTGGCTCAGGTACTGCTGCACGTTCTGGCGTGCCTGGAAATCGTCGGCGCCCTCGCGGAACTGAATCGTCACGACCGATAAACCGAAGAGCGAAACCGAGCGTACTGACTGAGCGTAGGGCACGCCGGACACCGCCGTTTCCACCGGCACGGTGAGCTGGCGTTCGATTTCCAGGGTGCTCCGCCCGGACCACTGCGTGATCACCTGCACGTTCAGCGGCGCAATGTTGGGATACGCCTCGATCGGCAGCTGGCGGAACGAATATGTGCCGAGCACCAGCAACAGCGCGCAACTGAGGAATACCAGCGCACGGCTGGCGATAACGCTTTCGACGAATTGTTCTGCCGCGCGCATGAGGCTAATTCTGGCCGGTCATTTGATTCAGCAGTACCGCGCCATCCACTACCACCGGCTGCGATCCCAGCAAACCTGCGGTCGCAGCGTACTGGTCGGATTCGACAGCGTGCCCTTGCACCGGTGTGCGCCGATAGCGCTTGTCGCCGTCCTGCACGAAAAGGTAGTCCTGATCGCGGAGGCGGAACACCGCCGATTGGGGCACGACCCAGGCTGGCTTCTCGCCGATCTTCAGCCGGCCGCTGACGAACATCTCCGGCCGCAGCCGCATCTTAGGATTGGGAATGTCGCAGCGCACCGGTAGGGTATGGGTGTTCGGATCAACGCTTGGCGCGATGAAGGCGACGTGTCCTGTGAAGTGCTCGCGCGGCAACGCGCTGACTTGGAAGCTCAACTCCTGTTTTAGCTTGAGACTCGAGTAGTCTGCGTCGTAGATGTTGAAGTACAGCCACAGGGTATCGGTGTTGGCGAGCGTCATAAGCGTGTCGCCGATGCTGAGGTAGCCGCCTGGATCGACGTTGCGCTGCGTCACCACACCAGTGATCGGCGCGCGCACTCGCAGGTATTGATCGACTTGGCCGCTCTTTTCGAGCGCGGCGATGTCCTGATCGGAAGCCCCGAGCACTTTGAGGCGGTTGGCGGCGGCGCGGTAGGTTCCGCTGGCATCGTCGCGCAGCGTTGCATCGGCGCTGCCTGCCGACAAGGTGTCGCGGAAGCGGCGCGCCAGCAGCAGTTCGTTTTCAGCAGAAATATAGTCGGGACTGTAGATCTCCGCCAAAGGTTCGCCCACTTTCACCGACTGTCCTTCAAACACGAAGATGCGGCCCAGCCGTCCGGCCACGCGCGCGGCGGCGATGCGCACCTGCTGCTTGTCCAGCGACAGCTTGCCCGTCACCGGAATGCTGTCCGGTACCGTCTGCCGCTGCGGCATCGCCGTCTTGACGAAGTCTGCGTTGAACCCTTCCGCCGACTGCACCACGTTGGAATCGGTGGGCTCGGCCTCTGCACGCGACTTTTCGGACTGAGTCGGAGATGGCGCGAGCGCGCCTGTCGAATGCACCCGGTGGCCGGCAAAATAGCCCACTGCGAGGGCAAGCAAAACCAATATCGCGGTAACTACCCATCGCATCATGTATGCCCCTATTCCGGATCTTTGCCGATGGCTGCGGCCAAGTTGACGTAAGCCTGCAGCGCCGCATTTTCGGCCTGGATTTGCGCCAGTTCGGCGCTGCGCAAACCCGTCTGTGCCTGCAGCAAATCAGCAAAGGCAGTGCCGCCGTTGCTGCTGTAGCCGGTCAGCGCCAATCGATAAGTCGTCTGGGCCAACGGCAGCAAGCGCTCCTTGGTGAAGCGGAGCTGCTTCAGAGCCGTCTCGAGGCCGTGATAGGCATTGGCCTCCGCGAGGTCGACCTGCTGCAGGGTGGCTTGCGCGCCCGCTCGGGTGGCATCGAGCTGTGCCTGCGCTTGTCCGAGACCGGCCTCCTCCTTGCTGAAACCCCAGCTGGGCAGATTGATGCTGATCCCGACCGAATAGGCGCGCAGGGTCTGAAGTTGCACGATCGAGGGGTCGGCATAACCACCAAGGCTCACTTGGAAGTCCGGCCAAAAAGCCTTGTGTGCGAGCGCCACGCTCTTTTCGGCGGCCTCGATTTGTGATTGGCTGCCGGCGACGACGGGATTCGTGTGCTGCGCCAGCTTGATGAGCTCCGCCAGTGGCTGCGACGGCAAATGAGGACTGCCGTCCTGGTCTCGCAAATCCAGCAGCGCCTGCGAGTCTTGACCGCGCAAGGTATTGATCTGTTCCTTGGCGCTCTGGATCTGTTTTTGCAGCGCGTAGCGTTCGTTTTCCAAGCTGCCGGCTGCGACTTGCGCATTGAGGAAATCGACGTATGCCGCTGCATTATTGGCATAGCGTACTTTGCTGATTTCCTTGATCTGATCGAGCCGCCGCTGATCCTCGTCCATGAAACGCAGTTGATCCTGCAAGGCAACGAACTGGTAGAAACCGAGCTTGAGTTGAGACACCAACTGCAACTCAAGCGTGTCGTACTGCCGACCGACCACTTCGGCCTGGGCCTTGGCTACTGCGGCAGCCAAATCGCGCTTGCCGAACCAAAGGAAGGGCTGGGTGAAGGTGTAGTACGCGAAAAAATCGGATTTGCGGTTGAAGTCAAACGGTCCCCCGGTGTTGGCCTGCTCGAGCAGGCCAAACTGTGGCGCAGGAAGGGCGCCGGCGATGGGAACCTGCAGCTTGGCAGCGAAGTAGGATTGCCGTGCCTGCTTCAGCTGAGGGTTGTCGCGCCTGAACTGAGCAATCAGATCGGCCAAAGTTTGAGGCGCGGATTGCGGTGAAACGTCTGCCGTCCCTCCCACATCCGCATGCGCCGGCGGCGTTGCGACGGCGCAGAGCGACAGGCCCGCAGCGATTACCCTCCACCATGAGGGAAGCGAATCGCCGTGTTGGACTAATCGGGGCATCTGCACTCTGGAGTTGGTTTGGATCTTTCGCCGCTCAGCCGTTGGCGAAACGCACCATAAACGCCCGAGCTTTCATAAGCATTACGCCGACGAATTGGAGTTGGACTATCAGCGTCCGGCCGAGGTACCTTGAAGAAGCCTGGTGGAATCAGACGGCGATCTTGAGCGGGTTGCGATAATAGGTAACATTCCAGGGCCGGATGTCGTTGCTGCGGTTGGCGGGACGCTCGGCGGTCGTCGTTTATCCATTTCTATTTCCAGGGTGTCGCCGTCGCGTTGGCGCAGCAGTGCTGGCCAGCGCGATATTGCATACCAGCCCGGGCTGGCGCTGTGCGCGCTGGATGTCGGGGGAGACTGGCCGCAGATTTCGGCTTCGGAGGCCTCGTCATTTGCCATCGACCAACAGAGCGCTGCCACTGGCTCGCCAGACCACATAGACGCACCAAGAAAACCCGGGACGGGAGCCGTTCCGGGTTCCATGTGCTTGAGCTGGTGCGCCCGAGAGGATTCGAACCTCTGACTTCTTCCTTCGGAGGGAAGCACTCTATCCAGCTGAGCTACGGGCGCGCGAAAACGTAGTGTAATGGATGCGGAGCGGCGAGTTGATCCGGCGGCTTGCGACGCCCGCGCAGGCCCGTGATGATTCGCGATCCAATTCCTTCCTTCACCTCGTCCTGACCGCGCACCATGGTTCATGGCAAACCGAATCTGCCGCAGAAAGTCTGCGCCGTCTGCGGACGGCCCTTCGCCTGGCGCAAGAAGTGGGAGAAGGTCTGGGACGAAGTGCGTTACTGCTCCGAGGCTTGCCGCGCGCGGCGCCGACCGGCCAAACAGACCGCGGGCTGATTTCGCCGTCTGGCCTTGATCATTTCGAGTCTCGCTGCGCGCCATCGCGGGTTGCAGTGCGAGGCTTTCCAGCCACTATTCTCATGATGGAACTCCACGATGCGCAACCTCATCCTGGTCCTCGGCGATCAGCTCGACGAAGGATCCTCGGCTTTCTCGGCATTCGATGCCCGGCAGGACGCGGTCTGGATCTGCGAAGCACCGGCGGAGGCCACCTACACCTGGAGCCACAAGGCGCGCATCGCGATCTTCCTCGCGGCGATGCGGCACTTCCGCGATGCGCTGCGCGCGCGCGACTGGCATGTCGACTACCACGCCACCGGCGCTCATCCGCACGCCTCGCTCGCTGACGCGCTGGCAGCGACGCTCGCGCATTCGAAGCCCGTGCGTGTGGTCGTGGTTGAGCCGGGCGAGTGGCGCCTGGTCGGCGACTTCGAGCGCGTCTGCAGCGCAGCCGGCGTGCCGCTGGTCGTGCGCGAAGACCGCCATTTCCTCTGCCGCAGCGAGGATTTCGCCACCTGGATGGAGAAGCGAAAACAGCCGCGCATGGAGCATTTCTACCGCTGGATGCGTGCGCGCACGGGCGTGCTGATGCACGACGACAAACCCGAAGGTGGCGCCTGGAACTACGACGTGGAAGGTTTCGTGCGCCAGATCCTCGGCTGGCGCGAATACGTGCGCGGGCTTTACTGGCACCACATGCCGCAGTATCTCGACGACAACGCGCTAGGTGCTGGGCAGCCCTTGCCGGCTTTCTACTGGGACGCGCAGACCGACATGAACTGTCTGCGCATCACCATCGGCGACACGCTGAAGCATGCCTACGCTCACCACATCCAGCGGCTCATGGTCACCGGCCTGTTCGCGCTGCTGCTCGGCGTGAAACCACGCGAGGTGCACGGCTGGTATCTCGCGGTCTATGTCGACGCGGTCGAATGGGTCGAGCTGCCCAACACCCTCGGCATGAGCCAGTTCGCGGACGGTGGCCTCATGGGCTCGAAGCCCTACATCGCGAGCGGCAGGTACATCGACCGCATGAGCAACTACTGCACCGGCTGCCGCCACGATCCGGCGCTCGCGACGGGGCCGAACGCCTGCCCGTTCACGACGCTGTACTGGGATTTCCTCGAACGCCACCAGACGCGCTTCGCAGGACATCCAAGGCTGAAGATGCAGGTCAACAACCTCGCACGGAAAAGCGCCGGGGAGCGCGCGACGATTGGTCGGGAAGCGGCGCTGCTGCGCGACCGGCTGGCGATGACGGCGAGCGCCGTGCCGTCGCGTGAGTAAGTTTGTCCAGCGGACTGTCCGGCGCACCGACCGCTCGGTAGCGGAATGCTTTGCCAACCTCGCAAGTCCTGGGCGTGCAGGCGAACGCTAGCGCGTGGCGAGCACGTCGGCCAGCGCCTCCGGCAGCGCCTTGAAGCGGAACCGGAAGCCTTGATCAAGACTGCGCTGCGGCAGCACCTTCTGGCCGGTCAGCAGTATCTCTGCCATCTCGCCGACGATCGCGCGCAGCGCGAACCGGGGCATCGGCAGCAACGCGGGACGATGCACGGCGCGGCCCAGCGCCTTCGCGAATTCCGCATTCGTGACCGGCTCCGGCGCCGTGCCGTTGTAGGCGCCGTGCGCGCTGCCGGTTTCGATCAACCAGCGGATCAACGCGACGAGATCGGCGCGATGTACCCAGCTCATCCACTGCCGGCCCGTGCCCATCGGTCCGCCAGCGCCGAGCCGGAACGGCGGCAGCATCTGCGCGAGTGCGCCGCCGCCGGCGGGGCCGTTCGGGCCGAGCACGATGCCGGTGCGCACACGGCAGACGCGCAGACCGAGCGCCTCCGCCTTCTGCGCCTCGATCTCCCAGGCGCGGCAGAGGCCGGCCGAGAAGTCGCTGCCGGGCGCGCTGTCTTCGGTGATCCGCTCATCGCCACGCGGCCCGTAGTAGCCGATCGCCGAGCCGGACACGAGCACTGACGGACGGCGCGACAGTCCCGCCAGCCAGTCGTTGAGGCGTCGCGTGGTGCCGATACGCGAATCGTAGAACGCCTGCTTGCGTTCGCTGTTCCAGCGGCCGGCGCCAAGGTTTTCGCCAGCGAGATTGACGACCGCATCGACACCATCAAGCGCCGCGAGATCGTCGAGAGCCGTTGCACCGCTGGGCAGCCGGCGCAACGCGCGCTTCGGATCGCGCGTCAGCACAGTGACCGCATGACCATCGCGGAGCAGCGCGCTGGTGAGCTCCAGACCGATGAAGCCGGTACCGCCGGTGATCAAGGCATGCATGCTGCGGACTCCGAAAGAGGACTCGACTGTAACGCGACCAACCCGCCCGGCGTGACCGCGACGACCTGATCCGCCGCCGCCGGCGTGACCCGATAGCCGCCAGTGAAGGCACCGAACGACGGCAGCACGCCGATACCGCTGGCGGCGCCGAACCAGAACACCGGCAGATGCAGCGAATCTCCGCGCGACCGCAGCGAGACGACCGGATGAAGGTGCCCGGCGAGCACGTAGCCGCGTTCATCCGGCGCGGGTTCATGTGCAAACACGAACGGGGGCTCGTACCACGCGCCGGTGATCCAGTGGATCCGCCATAGGCCGGGCAGCCGCTCGACGCTGCGATCGTGATTGCCGCGTATCGCTTCGATGGCAAGCGCGGGGTGGCGCTCGCGAAACGCATCGATCGCGGCAATCGCGGGCTCGTCCGGAGAGAGACGCGCGTGGAGGAGGTCGCCGAGCACGAGCAGGCGCTGCGCCTGTGTTTTTTCGAGCAGGCGGTCGAGACGACCGAGATCGGATTGTGTCGAGCCACTCGGCACCGCCACCCCGGCACGCCGGAACGCCGCGCCCTTGCCGAGATGCACGTCGGCAACGATCAACGTCGATCGACGCGGCCAATACAACGCGCGATCCGGCAGCAGCTGCAACGGCTCTCCGGCGACGATCAGCTCGATCATCATCGGCGGGCCGGGGGCTTGCCGTAGGCGCGTTCGACTTTCGCGACGCGAAGCTCGTAACGCGAATACCAGTGCGTGCGGCCGTACTCGCGCGTGGCGCGATGCTCGGCCTGCAGCTTCCAGGCGAGGATCGAGGCCTCATCGCGCCAGTAGCTCACGGTGATGCCGAAACCGTCCGCATCGCGCGCGCTTTCGATGCCGAGAAAGCCGGGCTGCTCGCGCGCCAGATCGTCCATGCGCGCGGCCGCAGTCGCGTAGCCTTCGACATCGCCGGGCAGACGCCGGCTCGAGAAAATCACCGCGTAATACGCGGACTCGGCGGACGGTTCGGGCAGCGCGGCGAAAGCGGAATCGGGCATGACGACATGATAGCGCCGGCCCTCAGCGCGCCGCTGCCTTCTCCAGCTGCGCCGCCATGCGCAGCACGCGCTCGCGCCAGTCCTCGTTGCTCAGGCGCGAGCCGATGCGCGCGGCCCAGAGCGGGAACGCGAAGGGCGTGAAGCGCGGTGTGTCGATCAGCACGACTTCGCTGCCTGCGATCGTGTCGAGCGCCTCGCGCAGCCCTCGATAATCGAGCTGGTGTTCGAGCACCTCGGCCAGCGCCTGGCGCGTCAGCAGGTTGTCGCGGTCGTACTTCGCGAGCACGTCGTAGATCAGGCCCGACGAAACCGGCACCTGTTTCACGGTCTTGCCATTGCCGGGATAGCCCTCGAAGACGAGTCCGGCCACGCGCGCTATTTCGCGGAAGCGGCGTCGCGCCATCTCGGCGGCGTTGAGGCTGGCGGGCAGATCGACTTCGAGATTCACCGGCGACAGCAGCGCCTTGAGTTTCGCGGCATCGAGCGCGGGCGGCAGTTTTTCGACCAGCAGCTCGAAGCCGTAATCGTTCGGTGTGAGGGTGGCGGTGATCGGCGTCTCGCGGCCGATGCGCCAGGCCAGCAGTGCGGCGAGCCCTTCATGCACGTGACGGCCCGCGAAAGGAAACACGAACAAATGCTCGCCCTCGCGCGACTTCGTACGCTCGGCGAGCAACACGCCGGACCGCGGCAGGTGCGACCATTTTTGCTGGATATCGAGCAGCGGCCGCAGTGCGCGCAGCTCCGGTGATTCATCCGGCGCGCCGGCCGGCCGAGACAACAGCTCGACGAGACTGGCCGCGAGAGTCGACGACAGCGGCATCTTGCCGCCGGCCCAGCGCGGCGTGGTCTGGCTCTTGCCGCCGGGGCGCACGTACGCGGTCATGTCTTTCGTGCGGATCAGTTCGAGCTTGCGGCCGGCGAACAGGAAACTCTCGCCGGCGCGCAGGCGGGCGATGAAACTTTCCTCGACGCTGCCGAGGAAGCCGCCGCTCAAAAACTTCACGCGCATCATCGAATCCGACGTGATGGTGCCGATGTTCATGCGATGCCGGCGCGCGATGGTGGCGTCGTCGACGGCGAGCACGCCGTCTTTGCGCACAACCACCTTCTGGTACTGCGGGTAAGCGTGCAGCGCGCCGCCGCGCATCACGAAGTCGAGCACCCAATGCCATTCAGGGTCGGGCAGGCCGGCATAGGCATGCGCGTGCGCGATCTCGGCGCGAATCTCGTCGGCGGTGACGCTGCCGGTCAGCGCCAGTGTCACCACATGCTGCGCGAGCACGTCGAGCGAGTTCGTCAGCGGCCGGCGCGGTTCGATGCGCCGTGCTTCCAGTGCGGCGCGTGCGGCGGCGAACTCGGCGAGCTCCAGCGCATGCGTCGGCACGCAGATGATGCGGCTCGCCGCACCCGGCTGATGACCGGAGCGGCCCGCTCGCTGCAACAGGCGCGCGACCCCCTTCGGCCCGCCGATCTGGATCACCTGATCGACCGGGCTGAAGTCGACCCCGAGATCGAGCGAACTCGTGGCGACGACACAGCGCAGCGCGCCAGAACGCAGGCCGTCCTCGACCTGCGCGCGCAGCGTCGCGTCGATCGAGCCGTGATGCAGCGCCACGGCCATGCCCGGCCGGATCATTTCGAGTGCTTCGAACCAGCGCTCAGCCTGCGAACGCGTGTTGGTGAACAGCAACGTGCTGCGCGCCCGCTCGATCTGATCCGCAACGCGCGGCAAGAGTTGCAGGCCCATGTGACCAGCCCAGGGAAAGCGGTCGACGGGGTCCGGAATGAGTGTCGCGATGTCGATGCGCTTCGGCAGCTCGCCGCCGATCAGACGGCCCTCGACGCCAGGACCGAGCAAGGCTGCGCGCGCTTCGTCGAGATTGCCGAGCGTCGCCGAAAGCCCCCAGATGCGCAGCCCCGGCGCCAGCGCCCGCAGCCGTGCAATCACCAGCTCCGTCTGCACGCCGCGCTTGCTGCCGAGCAGCTCGTGCCACTCGTCGACGACTACCGCACGCACTGACCGCCACTGCGGAATCAGGTCGGCATAGCTGAGCAGCAGCGAGGCGGATTCCGGCGTGGTGACCAGCGCCTGCGGCAGCCGCTTGCGCTGGCGTGCGCGCGCCGCCGAGCCGGTGTCGCCGCTGCGCACGTCGACCCGCCACGGCACATCGAGATCGTCGCAGGCGCGCTGCAGATTCGCGGCGGTGTCGGCCGCGAGCGCGCGCATCGGCGTGATCCAGAGCACGCGGATCGGCTCATCCGCACCATCGGCTTCGAGTAGCGGGCCGAGCCAGGCGGCCAGCGTCTTGCCGGTGCCGGTCGGCGCATGAATGAGTCCGGACTCACCGCGCGCATAGGCCGCCCAGGCCTCCCGCTGGAAATCGAATATCGTCCACTTGCGGCGCTTGAACCAGCGCTCGATCTTGACCAGAGTCGTCACGCCAACGCCGGCTCTGGCGGGCTGTCGCGCATTGCTGACAAGGCTGGGCCGCGGTGGGGGTCGATCATGAGATCGCCACTGTAGCCGCCGCGCGGCATTATCATCGCGCGCCAGTTTCGGACGGCCTCGGCGCCGTCAAGGATGATGCGATGAGCAAGGTTCGATCGAAGGAAGCGGAGGGCGCCCGGCGCGGCTTCATGGCTGTGGTCGTCGCGTTCCTGATCTGGGGCCTGCTGCCGCTGTATCTGAAACCGATGCACGAGGTGCCGGCGCTGCAGATCATGTCGAACCGGTTGCTGTGGTGCTGCCTGTTCGTCGTCACGTGGATGGCGGCGCGCGGCGAGCTGCCGAAGATCGCCGCAGCGCTCGCGCACGCGCCGACGCGCTACCGGCTCATGGCCTCGGCCGTGCTGATCAGCGTGAACTGGCTGGTCTACGTCTGGGGTGTGAACAACGGGCACCTGATCGAATCCAGCCTCGGTTATTTCATCAATCCGCTGGTCAACGTGCTGCTCGGCGTGCTGGTCCTGCGCGAGCGGTTGAATTCGCCGCAGTGGACGGCCGTCGCCTTCGCTGTCGCCGGCGTGCTCTGGCTGACCTGGATCAGTGGCGCGCCGCCCTGGATCGCGCTGACGCTGGCGCTGTCGTTCAGCAGCTACGGCCTGATCCGCAAGGTCGTCGCGGTCGACGCGATCACCGGACTGGCGACGGAGACGCTGCTGATCGCGCCGCTCGGCGCGGCTTACCTGATCTGGCTCGAGGTGCACGGCGGCGGCGCGCTTGGCCATTCCGGGCCGCTGGTCAACGTCATGCTCGTCGCGGGCGGGCTCGTCACCGCAGTGCCGCTGGCGCTGTTCGCGTTCGGCGCGCGGCTGATTCCGTATTCGACGGTCGGCCTGATCCAGTACATCGGCCCGACCATGCAGTTGCTGCTCGGCGTATTCCTCTATCACGAGCCGTTCACCAACGAGCGCGCGGTCGGCTTCGCGCTGATCTGGATGGCGCTCGCGATCTACGCCGGCGACGGCCTGACGCGCGCCCGGCGGAGTATGGTTCTGCCCGCGACCTGAGTAGATCACGGCGGCAACAGGCGCTTCATCGTTGCCAGCGTATCGGCCTCGGCGGCGGTCTTGTCGCGACGCCAGCGCAGGATGCGCGGGAAGCGCAGCGCGATGCCGGCCTTGTGCCGCGGGCTGGCCTGGATGCCCTCGAACGCGATCTCGAAAACCTGCTCGGGGTCGACGCTGCGCACCGGCCCGAATTTCTCGCGTGTGTGGCGCTTGATCCAGGCATCCATCATCGTCAGCTCGGCGTCGGTGAGGCCCGAGTAGGCTTTCGCGACCGGCACCAGCGCATCCTGGTCCCAGACCGCCAGCGTGTAATCGCTGTAGAGATTTGCGCGGCGACCGTGGCCAGCCTGCGCGTAGACGAGCACGCAGTCGACCGTCATCGGATCGATCTTCCACTTCCACCAGGCACCGCGTTTGCGGCCAGTCTGGTAGGGCGAGTCGAGCCGCTTCAGCATCAGGCCTTCGACGCCACGTGCGCGCGATTCGCTGCGGCTGGCAGCGAGTGTCGGCCAGTCTTCCGCTGCCAGCTTCGGCGATATCCGGAGCCGAAGGTCAGCGTCGGAGCGCTGCAACAAGGCTTCGAGTTCCGCGCGCCGCGCGGACAGCGGGCGTGTGCGCCGATCCTCGCCCTGCGCTTCGAGCAGGTCGTACGCGAGAAACGCGACCGGCGCCTCGGCCAGCAGTTTCTTGCCGAGCGTCTTGCGGCCGATGCGCCGCTGCAAGGTGGCGAACGGCAACACGCCGGCTTCGTTGCAGGCCAGCACTTCGCCATCGAGCACGCAGCCCTCGGGTAGCGCAGCCAGCGCCGCCGCTTCGATTTCCGGAAAGCGGCCGTTCAATAGCTCCTCGCCGCGCGACCAGATGAACACCTGCCCCTCGCGACGGATGAGCTGCGCGCGGATGCCGTCCCATTTCCATTCGATCAGGAACTGCGAGGGTGCACCCAGCGCTTCGACCGTCCGGCCGGGCGAGTCCTCGAGCGGGCTGGCAAGGCAGAACGGATAGGGCTGCGAAGGATTGGCTGCCGCGCCCGCGCCGGGCTCGATCAGGGTTGCATAGTTGTCAGCGGACGGCCGCCATTCGCCCATCAGGCGCTGTGCGACGAGGTTGACGTCCAGCCCCGCATGCGCCGCGAGCGCACGCGCCGCAAGTCCGCTGGAAACGCCGACACGCAAGGAACCGGTCAGCAGCTTGTTGAACAGGAAGCACTCGTCCATCGGCAGCCACGACCAGGCATCGAGGAGTTTGTCGCGCTGCGCGGGCTCGTCGAGAGCCTTCAGCGCCAGCAGCCACGCGACCCAATCGGCAAGCCCGCGTTCGGCGGCCACCGGCTTGCCGGGACGATCCAGCAGCAGCGCCAGCGTCTCGGCCAGATCGCCGACATGCGCGTAGCTCTCCTCGATGACCTCGGGTGCGAGGCCCGTGGCCTCGGCGATCCAGGCACGCAGCCTGGTCGGCGCGATCAGCCGTTTGAGCCGGTTGCCGGTCAGGAAGTACAGACCCCAGGCGGCGTCGGCCGGCGGCGCCTGCGCGAAGTAGTCGCGCATCGCCTCGACCTTCGCGAGCGTCGCGCGCGTGTCGTCGAGACGAGCGTAAAGCGCGGCGAAGCGCTTCATGCCTTCCGCAGAGCGCCGATCGCAGGGACGCGCGGCTCAGTCGCCGAAGCGCGGCAACGCATCATCGGTCGTGTCCCAGTCGGCCTTCGCAGCGAGCAGATAGTGATAGTCCGGCGTGCGCCCGGCCGGTGTGTCGAGCGCGCCGAGCCGGATGCGCACCAGGTCCGGATAGTGTTCCGAGCGGCTGTAAATCGGCGAGCCGCAGTTCGAGCAAAAATAGCGCTGCTTGCCCGGACTCGACGCGTAACCGCGCAGCAATTCGGCGCCCGTGACCAGGCGAAACACGTCGCGCGGCACCGGGGCATTCGCTGCGAACGCCGTGCCCGACGCCTTGCGGCACATCGCGCAATGGCAGAGGCCGATGCGTGTCACCTCGCCGTCGATCTCGTAGCGGATGCCGCCGCAGAGACAGGAACCTTTAAGCATGGGTTGTTGCACCATCAAGAACATTGGTCCGACAGGCCTTGATTGCCAAACATCGTTCAAAGGCCGCTCACTGCCCGCGCGTGATATCTGTAGCCGCTTGCTTGCTTCCAGCCAGCACTTGCAACCGCTCATTGAGAGATCGAACCTGGGCTTCTGGATTTTCCCACCAGTCGGTTGACCAAACCCGATGCAGCGTCCATCCGAGACCGCGCAGGACTTCTTCGCGCAAGCGATCACGATCACGCGCCGTGCGTGCACGATGGTAACTGGCTCCGTCGCATTCGACGCCGAGGAGGTAGCGGCCAGGACGCTCAGGATCGACTACGGCGAGATCGATTCGATACCCGGAACAGCCGACCTGCGCGCGAACGATCCAGCCTACGTTGCGAAGGGCTGTCGCGACTTCAGCTTCGAAAGGCGATTCGAAGTCGTCACCGCCGGGCGTGTTGACGGACGACAGCGCAGAGGCGCCACGCGCTGCGAAATCGAGAAAGGTCTTGAGATCTTGAACGCCGCGTGCCCGACTTCGGGACAGGTCGATCTGGTCCGCACGCAAGCTCGAAAATACCACCAACTCGCGCCGCGCTCGTGTTACCGCGACGTTGAGCCGACGTTCACCGCCCTGCCGGTTCAACGGCCCGAAATTCATTGCAACGCGACCTTGGGCATCCGGCCCGTAACAGATAGAAAAAAGGATCACGTCGCGCTCATCGCCCTGGACGTTCTCAAGATTTTTAACGAACACCTTTTCAGGAATGTCTTCCCCGAAAAATCGATCGAGCTCAGGTTTTTCCCGGCGGGCCGAGTCGAGAAAATTTTCGACCAATGTCTACTGTGCCTGGCTGAAGGTCACGACGCCGATCGACTCCCCAGATTTAACTGGATCGCCGAGCCGACGAAGAATCTCGTCGACGACAGCGCGCGCTTCGATCGGATTGGTCCGGCTGCCCGAACGCTCGTAGATGCCGGCAACTTGTCGATGCTGGACGCCGGTCGCAGCAGTGTCGGCGGATGGGAATGTCAGCAGACGGCCGCCGTAGTACTGGCGATTGCTGAACGTGATCAGCGACTCGTGGCGGCTGCGGTAATGCCAATCGAGCGTAAGCCAAGGCACACGCGCGGCGATACAGTCGTCGAGCATCGATTCAAGGTCTTCGACTTCAACCTCATCGTCGCCGGCTTCAGTCCGTGAGAAGAAACTCGTCGGCGGTAGCTGCTTCGGATCACCGACCACGATGACCTGCTTGCCGCGCGCCATCGCGCCGACGGCGTCCCAGATCGGGATCTGGCTGGCCTCATCAAAAATGACGATATCGAATGCACCAGTGTCGAGATACTGCGCAGCGGAAATCGGGCTGACCAGCATGCAGGGTGCAAGTCGGGATATCGTCTTCGGCAAGCGCTGTACAAGTTGGCGAACCGCGAGATGCCGGCGCTGCTTGCCCGCTTCGTGTGCAAGCAGGTCGAACTCTTTTTGCGTCTCGCGATCGGCATCGCGGGCGGAAGGGACGCGTGCTGCAAGTCGCGCCCGGATCACCTGCGGCGTGAGTTCGCGATGCTGCGTATCCGTCTCGCGGAAAGAGACGATACGGCGCGCGTGCTCCCTGCCGCTGAATTCGCGCAGAGCGGGCTCTGAATCGATCACCGCTTCTGCCCACCAGCGCCAATAACCAGCATCGAATGCGCGTGGCAGATCGTCTGCTGCGAGTGATTGATTCTCGATGGCAGCAACCAGCGGGCCGAGATTCAGGGCGAGCGCTTTCGCGCAGGCAGCGCGCCACGCGCACCAACTGCGGAGATTCTGCACATGACCTCGCCACCGAATCAGGTCTGTTTCCATCAAGACAATGACATTGATGATGTCGTCTTCGCACCACGCGCCGCTGCGTATCTGAAGAAGGCCGCGAAGCGTTTCACGGGCACCGGAAAAGCGGGCTATCGCAGAGTGCAAGGTGCTTAGCCCCGCGTTCAATTTGCCACCGGTCGCGAATAAACTGCGACCGACGCGCGCGGCATCCAACCAACGCTTGCGAACATCGAGGACGCTCCCGAAGTCCGTACCGCAATATTCCGTTACCAATGTTTGGACCCGACACGCCCAAACTTCAGCTGCCTGAAAGGTGCGCCAGTCTTTCAAGTTTATTTTTGTGACGTCGGCTAAACCGTAACTTGCGCAAAGCACGGCTGCGGCCAATCTTCGTTCTTCAGTGTGCATGGTGTGCAACTGATCAACTTCCCCAGATAACTCCACCGGATTGGACGGCATCGGCGCGATGGCCGATGATTTAAGCACAAGGCGCACGGCGCGTTGCTTCCGCCATGCGGGCAAAGCCCAAGCTTCAGTTGCAAGCAACATGCGCCAATCTTGCAAACCGATCGTGACGGTGTTGGCGAGAGCGGCACGCACGTCTACTGCGCTTGTCGCTAGCCGTTTCGCCTCGGCTTGATAGGCGAGCAGCCTGTCAATTTCTGCATTTAGCTCAAACGCCTTTCGCGGTATTGGCGTGATGGCCGATTCCCGAAACGCGATGCGAACGTTGCGACGCTTCCACCACGCTCGAAAAAAGCCGCTTTGATCAGCTTCATGCAACTGCTGGCGCAACGGTTCAAGCATTGAAGGCAGCATTTCTAGATGCCAGCGCTTCGCCCGTGCAAGCTGATTATCGAGATGGGCACGAGTAGCGTCAGTCCAGCGAGCGATTTCACTTTGGGCATGTATCCAGCACGACCTGTCAGCAATCGGAGGCAACCTCTCCGCTGGAGCCGGCAGAAGTCTACTGTTCTCAGCGTCGCGTAACGCCTGACGCAACGGTTCAAGTTCGGAGGGCACCAACTCCAGTCGCCAGCGGTTAGCCAGTTCATGTTGGGTGTCGAGGTGAGCCTTGGCGGCAGTAGTCCACCGGTTGATCTCGTCATGCGCGCGAATCCAGATCGTTGTTTCTGCAACTGGCGGCCATACGGTCGGTGTATGAGGCAAAACTTCACTAAGTGCATCTAGGACTGCGAGCACGTTCCAGCTCAGCGTCGCCCGCTCGTTGCCGACAAAAGCCGCGAGGACTGGTAACGCCTCGCGTGTGGCGATCAGCGCAGCTTGCGTCTCGCTCAGCGCCTCTTCGACTTGTCGCTGCCAGCCGAAGCTCCAACTTTCAGCATCTATTCCGCGCAAATCGTGCAGGGCCGAATTGCCGATCGCCTGCAAGCAGCCGACGAGGTTGTTGACCAATTCGCGAGCCGCTTCAATACCTGTGACATCGAGTGCGTCAGCATTCGGCCAGTTGAGCCGGATATTAGGCGCGTCGCGCAATCCACTCAGACGCGACAGAGCCTCGAAGACGCTCGCACCATTGGAGTGTTGCTCATGCAGAACATGTGCGTAGCCATTTAGATGCGTCCGATGCATTGCGAGGCGGCGGCTGAGCAGCGCCCATCCCTCAGGCTCCTTCGCGCGCGCCAGCTGCAGGGTGCCGAACAGCTGCTTCACGACCGCCGATTTTTCAGCCTTGTTGGAATGCAGTTCGAGACAGAAATCGCCTAGACCGTGCTTCTTGAGGCGGTCGTGCACGACATTGAGCGCAGCCTGCTTCTCGGCCACGAAAAGCACCGTTTTCCCCGTGGCAAGCGTATGCGCGATGATGTTGGCAATGGTCTGCGACTTGCCGGTTCCGGGCGGACCTTCGAGGACAAAATTGCGGCCTTCGGCCGCCGCGAAAACTGCGGCGAGCTGCGAGGAGTCGGCGTCGAGAGGGCAGTAGGTTTGACTCGGCGTATAACTGTCGTCCAACTGGGCAGCGTCGGGAAAGTCATCGCCGACACTCGGAGGCACACCTTCGCGCGTGATGAGATGTTTCACGAGCGCGTTCTGCATCAGCGCGTCCTTGCGCTCCTGCAGATCCCCCCACAGCAGGTACTTGCTGAACGAGAAAAACCCGAGCCGCGCTTCCTCAATCACTTCCCAACGCGGAATGTCCTTGATCGCCTTGCGGACGATGCGGAACACCGTCGGTATGTCGATGCCGGCTTCGTCCTGCGGCAGCGGATCGAGCCCCGGGATGCTGACCTCGAAATCCTGCCGCAGCATTTCGAGCAAGGTGACATTGATCAGCGGTTCCTCGTCCGAATGTTGGAGCCTGAAGCCTTCCTGCATGGATGCACGGCTCAACGTCATCGGTAGCAGCAGGAGTGGCGCGCTGCGGGCGCGCTCGCTTTGCGGTGTCTCGTACCAGCGAAGAAACCCGAGCGCGAGGTACAGGCCGCTGGCGCCTGATTCTTCGAGCGCCGTACGGGCCGCACGGAAGATTCCGGTCAGGCGAGTCTGGGTTTCGTCGGCGCCCAGCGTCGAATGCAAGCGGTCCGATTCCATTGCCTGGCGCAGCACGGCATTCCGTGCTTCCTCACCGGTGCGGCGCTCATGCGCATCGGCGCTGCGTGGATCGCGAGCTCCGAACTCCGGCGGGAGGGGCAACACGCGGAAGACGCGATCCTGCGCGAGGCGATCCTCCAGCTCGGGAAGATTTGGGCAAGCAATCGGCAAGGTTTTCTTGTTGTCACCACTATTCAAAAGGCGATTACGCAGTGAGAGGTCGAGCAACTTCCGCCGCCAAAAGTCGAGACGCGTCGCGGCGGTGAGCGGAACTTCGACCTCCGACATCGGTAGCGTAACGTCCGGCAGAACGAATTCGAGCGCCGCTGGCGCGTCGATTCCCTCAATGGTGCCCGAGCGGACGGCCGTTACCGGCAATGGCCGGATACACCCCTGCCGCGCACGATGGACGTCAATGACGCACTCGAACGAATCAAGCGCGTCGAGATGTTTGCCCCCGAGACGTACGGCCTCGGAGAAGCTGGCACCGCCCGGAATGACGGTGGTCTCGAACAACAGCAGTTCACCGAGTTCAGCGTACTTGCGCAGCCGCAGGCCGTCGTCGCTGACCGCCTCTGTAAAGCCGTCCTCCTGCAACCACACACCAACGAAAACATGCCCCTTGATCAGAACCAACAATGGCCGAAGTCCGCATTGCTCAAGCATGGCGGCAACCAGGCAAGTGGAGTCCAGACAGGTGCAAAGCTTTTGTTCCAGTACTTGATCCGGCAGTCGAACGCGCTGTCCGCTGCGTTCAAAGCTCGCCGGTGCGGAGGCGTAGACCAGGCCTCGCTTTTGCAGTGCGCCAAACAGCGCCGCTGCGATCGCGACGACTCGCTTCGGATCACGGCTCTGATAGCCGTCGAGTGCCGGATTGCCGCTATGTTCACCGAGGATTCTTGCCGCATCGACGAGGACCGGCACCAGCGCGGGATGGTTCGGCATCACGAATGCCGCAAGCAGTTCAGGGAGTGATTGAACGCCGCCCCATTCATCCCACGCCAACAGCTCCAGTGATTCAGTCGTATGCGCGAGTCGTTGATCGCCAACGAAGGCTTCGACGTGGAGCAGCCCACGGGTTCGCTCGGTGCTCGCCATCAGAAACTCGGGCGATAGCAGCAGCTCGGGTTCTTCGAGACTGTGCATCTCGCCTGCGCCGAGCAGGCTCACTACATGCGTCCAGGTTCTGATGAACGCCGGCTCGGCGCTTATCTGAAGGCGCAACTCGCGGATTGGACTGTCGCCGGTGTTCTCGATCGGCAGGCGACGGAGGACCGGGACATCATTCTGCTGCATCGCGTAGTTCACGCGGGGATCGAACTCGATCCGAATCACGAGTGGCGCAGACGCGAACTGCTCTGACGTCGACATGCAAACTTCCCTTCCCTTGGCTGATCCGACGATTGTTCTTCTTTCCGAGAGCAGCCTAACTGAGCGAGGCCAAATGGATCATCCGACGGTTGCGGATTCCGGTTCCGGCGCATCGTTCGCGCCACCCTCACCTTCAAACTTCGTCGCCAGCATCGACGCATCGATGCCCAGCCCCCGCAGATGCGCGATGAGCGCATCGCCATGACCGTGCGTGACCAGCACGCGGCGTGCCCCGGTTTCGGCGATGGTCTTCAGCAGCGAATCCCAGTCGGCGTGATCGGACAGCACGAAGCCGCGATCGTAGGCGAGGCGGCGCTTGCCGCCGCGCACGCGCATCCAGCCGGAGGCAAAGCCCGTGGTGCAGGGATGAAAGCGCTTCATCCACGGCGTGCCGCCGGCGCCCGGCGGCGCAAGCACCAGCCGGCCCGCGAAGTTGGTGCCCTTCGGCAGATTGCCGACTGCCTCGGTCGGCAGCATCGCGATGCCGGCTGCACGGTAGACCTTGATCAGCGCCGGCATCGCACCGTGCACAAAGATCTTTTCGTCGGTATAGCGCGTCAATTCCGCGAGCACGCGCTGTGCCTTGCCGAGCGAGTAGCAGAACAGCACGGCGGCCTGGCCGTCATGCTTCGCGGCCTGCCACCAATCGAAGATTTCGCCGGCGACGAGGTGCGCATCCGTCCAGCGGTAGACCGGCAGGGCAAAGGTGGCTTCGGTGATGAAGGTGTCGCAGCGTACCGGCTCGAACGGCGCGCAGCTGGGATCGGCGTCGCGCTTGTAGTCGCCGGAGACGACCCAGACTTGGCCGCCGGTTTCGATCCGCACCTGAGCCGAGCCGAGCACGTGGCCCGCCGAGTGGAACGAGACTTCCGCAGCGCCGAGCCGGAAGCGCTCGCCGTAGGGCACCGGCGTGATCGCAGCACTCTTGCCGAGCCGCTCGCGCAGCAGGCCGAACCCCGGCGCTGCGCCCCAGTACTCCTGGCTGCCGCTGCGCGCGTGATCGCCGTGCGCATGGGTGATGACGGCGCGCGGTACCGGCTTCCAGGGATCGATGTAAAAGTCTCCAGCCGGGCAATAGAGCCCTTCGGGCCGCACCTGAACAAGATCGCTCATGCGCGCCCCGGATGCTGTTCGAGCACGGCAAGCAGACGCTCCAGCGCGCCGCGATTGCCGGCGACGGCGTGTTCGCCGGCTGCGCCCATGACGCGACACTGTGCTTCATCGCTGAGCAGCTCGCCGATTTCCGCGGCCAGCGACGGCGCATCGGCGATCTCGATCGCCGCGCCGCGTTCGAGCAGCAACTCGCGCGCCGCGACGAAGTTGTGCATATGCGTTCCGAACAATACCGGCAAACCGAGCGCGGCCGGCTCCAGAATATTGTGACCGCCGACCGGCGCGAGGCTGCCGCCGACGAAGGCGACGTCAACAGCGGCGAGGTACAGGAACATCTCGCCCATGCTGTCGCCGAGGAAGACCTGCACCGCTCCGAGCGCCTGGGGATGGCCGGCATGGTCGAGTGCGGCGAGACGGCTGCGGCGCTCGGCCGGCATGCCGGTTTCCTCGATCAGGCGCCAGACCTCATCGAAGCGCTGCGGGTGGCGCGGCACCAGGATCAGCAGTGCGGCGGGCAGCAGTTCGAGGAGTGCTGAGTGTGCGGCCAATGCAGCCGCCTCTTCGCCGGCATGCGTGCTGACGGCAATCCAGACCGGGCGCTCGCCGAAGCGCGCGCGCAGCGCAGACCCTTCCGAGAGTTGCCCCGTCGGCACCGCTAGGTCGAATTTGAGATTGCCGATGACGCCGACGATGTTGTGCGGCGCGCCCAACGCGCGAAAACGTTCGGCGTCGTCCTCGCTTTGTGCGGCGATCGCAGCGCAATGCCGCAGCGTGTGGCTAACGAAGGAGCGCACCCGCGAATACCCTGCGAACGAGCGCGGCGACAGACGCGCGTTGGCGATGATCAGTGGGATGCCGCGCCGCGCGCAGGCAGAAAACAAGTTCGGCCAGAGTTCGGTTTCCATGACCACGAGCTGGGCCGGCCGCACGCGCCCCAGAAAACGCGCGACGGCAGCGGGCAGATCGTAGGGCGCATACGAGTGATGGACGCGCGCGCCGAACGCCGCCGTGATGCGCGCCGAGCCGGTGGGTGTGGTCGTCGTGACCCAGACGCGGCCGTCGCCGTGGCGAGCGAGCAGCGCTTCGATCAGCGGCTGTGCGGCGAGCGACTCGCCGACCGACACCGCATGCACCCAGACTGCCACGCCGGGCTCCGCCTCCGGCACGAAGCCGAAGCGCTCGCCGATGCGGCTGCGGTATTCCGGCAGCTGCCGGCTCTTCCAGATCAGGCGCAGCAGCACGAACGGTGCGACGAGGTAGAGCAACAGGGTGTAGAGCAGGCGCATTCGGCAAGGATGGCGGGCCGATGCCGGGCGCGCAACGGTAAACTGCTATGGATGATCACCGCACGCTCCTCCGGCTTCGTGCCGACGCCGGCTCGCCAGCCTTTGCCGCGCGCGCTGCTGGCGCCGCGCTGGTGGCCGGCATGGCTGGCGCTCGGCTGCGCGCGGCTGCTCTGCGCGCTGCCGATCCGCTGGCAGCAAGCGCTGGGTGCAGCACTCGGGCGCCTGTTCGGACGCGCGGCGCGTGGCCGGCGGCGCATCGTGCGGGTCAATCTGCAACTGTGCTTTCCCGAACTCGACGCGATGGCGATCGAAGCGCTCGCGTCCGCGCATTTCGAGGCACTCGGCATGGGCTTGTTCGAAGCCCTGCAATGCTGGTTCGCGCCGGATGATCGCCTGCAGCCGTTCGTCGAAGTTTTCGGCATCGAGCATCTCGACAAAGCACAAACCGACGGCCACGGCGTGCTGCTGCTGACCGGCCACTTCACGACGCTGGAGATTGCCGCGCGCCTGTTGTGCATGACCGCCCGACCCTTTCACGCGATGTACCGGCCGGCCGACAACCCATTCGCCGACTGGCTGATGCGGCGCATGCGCGAGAAGCGCTCGGGCCTGGTGGCGCTGCCCAAGGACGATCTGCGCGCACTGATCCGCGCGCTGCGCGTCGGTGGCGCGATCTGGTACGCGCCGGATCAGACGCTCGAAGTACCCGGTGCGGCCTTCGTGCCTTTTTTCGGCGTGCCCGCGCTGACGCTGACCGCCACTTCACGTCTCGCGCAGATGGGCCGCGCGCGCGTTGTGCCGTTCTTCCCGGAACGCCGCAACGGCCAGTATCGCATCACGATCCAGCCGGCGCTGGAAAATTTCCCGAGCGGCGATGACGTCGCCGATGCTGCGCGCATCAATGGCCTGCTCGAAGACGCGATCCGCCGCTGTCCGGAGCAGTATTTCTGGATTCACCGCCGCTTCAAGCATCGCCCGCCCGGCGCGCCGGATGTTTATGCCCAGTAAATTCAGGGTCGATGTCGTGAACCCCTGGGGCCGCGACGCACCGGTCGACTGGCAGGGTGGCCTCACCCCGCCGGAAGCACCCGGCCATCCGCCGATCAACTACTGGGCCTGGGCGGCGGCGACGCGCGGCCGATTCCATAAGATGCCGGACACGGTCGAGGGCGACGCCGATGCCGTCGTTGTCCTGCTGCGCTGGCGCGGGCTGACCAACCTGCGCGCGGTGCGGCAGCTCAAGGCGCGCGGCCTGCGCGTGTTCGTGAGCTGGAAGGAAAGCGGCGCGGCGCAGATCGAAAAACAGTTGCGCTGGCCCTGGCGGCGCAGTGCGCTGCGCAAGGTCCTGAAAATCGCCGACGGCGCGATCGCGACCACGGAGCCGGGCCTCGCGCACTACCGCGAATACGGCTTGCCGGCAGAGCGCGTGCATTTCATCCCGACGCCGTATCCATTCGATCAGCCGGGCTGGGATTTCGCGCTGCCGCTGCCGGAACGGAGCGGCATCCTCGTCGGCAGCCGGCAGTTCGATGTCGCCGCACGCCGCCACGCCGAGGCCCTGACGCTCGCCGGCCGCGTGGCGCGCGCGGCGGGCTGCGGCGTCACTGTGTTCAATCTCGATGGCGAAGCCGGTCGTGCGCACGTCACCGCACTGCTCGGCGAGGTGCGCGCGCTGCGCTGGATCGAACGCCGTCTCGCCTATCCGGATTATCTGCGCGAGATGGCGCGCCACCGCATCGTCGTGCAGCGCGATGCGGGCTGGGTCCCGGGACAGGTCGCGGGCGATGCACTGCTCTGCGGGCTGGTCAACGTCGGCGGCAACGGTGCGGTGCAGCGGCTGGCGTTTTCGCAAACGTCAGAGCCGGAGCACCACACCGAAGCGCTGTTCGAGAGCGCGTCGAAGCTGCTCACTGACGATGCGCACTATCTCTTGGAAGCTCGGGAAGCGCGCACGCTGGCGCACACCGCAGGCCTCTCGTTCGAAAGTTCGCGCCGGCTGCTGACGCAGCGTCTGACCGCTTTCTGAGACCGGGTTCTCGACAAACCCGGCCGAAAGCGGTTCTTCGGCACTATTCAGGTTGACAGTCCGGTTTCACACGCCTAGCTTCAAACCCCTGAAGCGCTCGGGCTTTCACCCGATGCAGAAAGTCTCCCGCTTCAAGCGAAGGGTGGCGGCCGGATTTCAAAGACCGCGATGCGGAGACGGTCATGGCGGTGAACACCTATCTGGTGCACTTGCGCGATCACGCTCACGATGACGATTCGGCGCGCGAGTCGGTCGCGGAACTGATCCATCGCGTTGGCGGCTTCATCCTCATGGCGACCAATGCCGGCTCCCTGATTGCCGCGTACGACGAACAGTACGCCGGCCTGCTCAGCGGCCATCGTTCGGTCGCGTTCACCAGCGGCGTATCCCTGAACCTGCAAGGCGAGGCCGCCGAAAAACTGCGCGCGATGTTCGCGCACAACATCGCGGCGCAGCTGGCGGCGCGCGGTGTGGAAGCCGCGCCGACAGCGCCGTCATTGCCCCCGAATTCCCTGCCGGCCGGCTACCGGCCGCTGCGCTGGCGCGAACGTTTCGCCTGAACATCCTTCTTCATTTCTTCTGTACGAGGTTCACCCACCCCACACCGGCATCGCGGTATATCAGGAGACGACCATGAGCATCGGCCAGGAGCTGTTGAACGTTCCCTTCCCGGAAATGATCTTCAAGATGGCGAACGCCATCGCCCAGGGTCAGCGACGACTCGACAAGACCTCGCTCGACACGGCATTGGCGCTCGCCAAGGCGCGGGTCAACGTCATTCCGGACATCTTCGAGATCGTCGAAACGCAGAAGCTTTCCGACGCCGCCGCCGGTGCCTTGCCCGGCACCGCCGGCGACACCGAGACGATCAAGGTCAGCAGTGTCGCCGGCAAGCCGATCGCCATGACGCTGCTGCAGGCGGGCATCCTGCCGACCTTCTACCAGTTCACCGAATCGCTGATCGAAGTGAAGATTTCGATCTCGCACCACAGCTCGTTCACCAGCGAGTTCGAGGTCGGTGCCGAGTTCGAGATCAAGACCGAGGCCGAAGCGCACGGCGGCCTGTTCGGCTTCGGCGCATCCGGGTCGGTATCGACGACGTTCGCCTCGCACGTCAACTACAAGAGTGCTTCCACCTATTCGTACTCGGCCGAAGGTTCGAGCCTGCTGCGAACCACGCTCAAGCCGGTGCCGCCGCCGGCGCGCATCGTGCCGCGCATCGTGACCGTGGACGCGACCCCGCTCACGGCGGTGCCGCCCGGCCCGGTCAAGGTCACGTTCGGCGTGTAAAGGCTCATGCGGACCGGTGGCGCTGCTGCCGGTCCGTCGCCAATAGTTCCCACGGCCATGCCGTCGATCGATTCCCGTCGCAGCGCGCGCCAGCAGGCGCGCGAAGACGCCGCTGCCCGCGAACGGGCACAGAGCCGCGCAAGGGCCGAGCAGGCGGCGCGCGAAGTGCAGGCTCGCCGCGCTGCTCAGCGTGAGGTGGTGCGGCGCGAAGCGCTGGAACTGGCACGGCAACTCGACGAGGCCGCAGCGGCGCGGCAGCGTCTGCTGGAGCGGCTGCGCGAAGCGCTGGCGCGGACGCGGGCGCTCGAACGGCGCGAAGCGCGGCGTCGGGAATCTAAGGCACCGGCGCAGAAGGCCGACAAGACGACGGACGTGGTGCGAGCGGCGCCCGACCGGCCGTCGTCGAGATTCCCGGCACCGATACCGGCGCGCAACGGGAAGCCCGAAGTGAAGCGTTCCAGCCCGCCGTCGGACCGGCCGGCTCGTATCGATACGAGACCCCCGGAGCGGTCACCGATTGCCGCGCGCGGCCCGGACAAATCCGCGCGCGGGGACCGTGCTCAAGGACAAGACAGCGGCCGTCCGCAGGTCGCGGCTGCGCATCCGGATGCAGTCAAAGCCCGCGAGCCGGCGCGCAGTTCGGTGCGTGCGGAAGCGGCTCGCGCCGAGACGAAAACGGCGCGTCGCCGCGACGACCGGAGTCGCGAAAAGGCGCGGCCCGAACGATTCGCCGCATCGGCGCGTCCCGATATCCGCGCGTTGACTTCGGATCGGGAGCGGCCGGCGCGCGAAGCGGCCTCGGCCGGCTCGGCAACGCCACGCCCGGACTTCGCGCGGCCCACGCCAGCGCGCCGCGATACCCCTGCGAGCGTGCGCGCCGAGCCGTCGCCGGGCCCGACGCGCGGCGTGCTCGAATCGCGTCTGAGCAGCGGCGTGCTGTCCGGCGCGTTGCCCTGGCTGGTCACACGCGGCGCACGGCTGATGACGGTCGATGGCGATACGCTGGTGCTGCACGGCGTCAACGCGCAGTCCTTCGGAACGGTCCTGCCGGGCTGGCCACTCAATATTGTCAGAGTGGTCGTGACACCGGACTTGCCGACCGCCGACGCGATGATGACGACCGCCGACGCCGCGATCGCGCGCAACGCCGCGCACGGCGCCTACACCTTGTTCGCGCTGCGGCTGACGGCCAGCGCCGTCGCCGATCCGGCCGACGATCCGCTGACGCTTCTCGCCAACCGCTACGTCGATGAACCTGCCGTACTGTTCGCGCTGGCACCCCCGTCCGGGGTCGCGAACGAGCGCGGCCTGCTGCTCCTGCAAAACGCGCTGGCGCGCCTGCGCGCGGTGCATCCGCGCTCGCTGGCGATGATCGAAGGGGAGTCGCTGATCGAGGACGCACCGGCCTGGCCGGTGCGCAACTTCGACGGCGACGGGCCGATCCCCAATCTTGTCTACGGTGCGCCGCTGGTGGCGAATGGCCTCGGCCGGCTGCTGATGCTGGCGCGCCACTTGCCGATGGTGCTGCCCGACTGGCCGCCGCCCGGCGCCGGCCTGCGCGCCGAGGCCGTACTCGGCAGCCTCGGCTCTGCGGCCATCGGCTGGACTGCAGCACTGCCCGCCAGCGGTTCCTGGCGTGACGCCAACGCCGACACGCGCACCGTGCAGCGCGCTCTGAGCCTCGCCGCGATCTGGGACGCGACACTGCCGCGCGCGGCCTGACCCCGAACGAACGAACGAACGAACGAACGAACGAAAGGAGAACGCAGCCATGGCCATCGGACAAGAACTGCTCGACATCCCCATCGCCGACATGGTCAGTAACCTGGCGAGCGCGGTGGCCGAGGGCCAGATGGCACTCGACAAAGCCTCGATCGCGACACTCAAATTCCTGATCGACGACGCCAATGCGATCGGCCTGATTCCGGAGATTGCGGAGATCGTGCAGAAGGTCACGCGACCAGTCGATGTCGGCACGCTCGGAGCGCCGAACGTCATCGACATCGACTCGATCGAGGTACGCACGGAAGCCGCCGCGCCGGTCAAGACGACCCTCCTGCAGGCCGGTATCCTGCCGACGTTCTACCAGTTCACCGAGGCGCTGATCGAGGTGAAGCTGTCGATCACGATGAAGCAGAACAGCGAGACCGATGCCGCCGCGCGACCCGGCCGGCCGCGCATTCTCGCGTTCGCCTCGCCGGTGAACTACCGCACCCGAAGCACTTATTCCTACGACGCGCAGGGTTCGAGTTTGCTGCGCATCACGATGCGGCCGGTGCCGGCGCCGTCCGGGCTGTTGCCGGACATCCTGACCATCAACACGCTCGGCGCGACCCCAGTCGTGACCCGCAACGATCGGTAGACCCTAGCAGACCTGACCACCGGAGCCCGACATGAGCGGCGAAGTGAACGTCAACGAAATCCTGATCACGCCGGTGACGACGATGATCCGCGAGCTGAGCCAGAGCATCGCCGATGCCCAGATGCAGCTCGACGCGGCGGCACTGGTCACGCGGAAGAACCTGCCGCCGGAATTGAGCGCGGCCGGCTACGAGCCAACCTGGTATCAGATTCCGGAGGCCCAGGTCGAACTGAAGATGGCGGTGCACTACGAGCGCACGAACGATGCCGGGCCGGTCCGCGTCTGGATCACGCCGTTCAACGCCAAGTACCGCAACACGCTGAGCTACACCGCCGATGGCTCCAGCACGCTGAAGCTGCGCATCGTGCCGGTGCCGCCGGCCGTGACCACCGGCAATTGAATCAGGAGCACGACCATGGCCACCACGACACCGTCGCGCTTCAAAGCTGTGCGGCTCGGCAGCGCCCAGGCGAATGATCCGAAAGTGCTGAAGGCGCGACTCGACGAAGCCAGCGGCGCGGCGCAGCTGCGCGACGCCGTGCTCGCCGAGCGTGACGCGCAGATCGCGCGATCGGAAAAGGACCTCGCCACCGCAGCCCGCCAGACCGAGACCTTGCGCGCGACCGTCGCCGCGCGCGACACGGCCGGCAAGGGCGCCGCCACGCAGATCGCCGAACTGAGCAACCAGAACCGGGTGCTCAAGGCACAGCTCGACAAGCTCACGGTAAACCGGCCGAAGATCGCGGTCGACGAGCTGGTGCGCCAGTTTTCCAGCGGCATCGAGAAACTCAACATCGAAGCGCGCAAGGCCGGTGGCACGGCGTTTCTGGTCGACAACCTGGAGGTCGAGATCAAGGCGGGGATCGATGTCAGCGACGGTTTGCGCCTGTCGCAGCTGCCGGACTCCGCGCTCGGCGTGGAGAGCGCGAGCACCCTGCGCTTCGCGCTGAAGCAGGCTGCGGTGATCCGCATGGTCGACGACGAGGAGGTTCTGCGTCCGACGCCGCAGTAGACCTCAGGTCAAGCGAGCAGCCGGGCGACCTCGCGCTCGACGCGCGCGGGTTCGATGGTGAGCACGCGCCCACGGTCGATCGTCGTGGCGGCCTCGTCGTTCTGCAGCCAGACCTGGTTCGGGCCGACCGCGCCGGTCCGTTGCGGCAGGGTCGGCCCGTACAGCGAGATCCCCGGCGTGCCCAGCGCGGCGGCCAGATGCATCAGGCCGGTATCGACGCCGACGACCAACCGCGCCTGGGCCAGCCAGCCGGCGAGCGGCGTCAACCCCAGTTGTGGCAGCACGAAGCCGTTGCAGCCTTCGGCAATCGCAACGGCATCGGCGTGCTCCGCCTCGTTGCCCCAAGGCAGCACGACGCGCAGACCGGGCGCCGCAATCGCGTTGCCGAGCGCCCGCCAGTGCGTGAGCGGCCAGCGCTTGCTCGACCAGGTGGTGCCGTGCAGGAATATCGCGTACGGACCGTCGAGGTCCGGTGCCGGGAACCGGCGCGTGCCGAGTCCGGCATCGGGTGGCGCGGCGAGATCGGGCAGCGGATAGCCGAGCGCCTGCGCGAACAGCCGGCGCGTACGCTCGACCGCGTGCGCGGCATCGTGTGTCGGCAGCGGATAGCGCGAGGAATAGAAACACGCTGCCAGCGGTTCGCGCGCCGACGCGCGATCGGGACCGGCGAGCGGGCCGCGCGCCAGCCGCGCGAGCCAGGCGCTCTTGACCAGACCCTGGGCGTCGATCACGCAGTCGTATTGGCGCTGACCCAGCGCGCGGCGGAATGCCGTCCAGTCGCCGCCGAACGCGGTCTTCAGCGGCTGCCGGCGCCAAGTCCGGAGATTGCAAGGAATCACCCGGTCGACGGCCGGATGCCAGGCAGGGATTTCGCAGAAAGCGCGCTCGACCAGCCAGTCGCAGCGCAGTCCCGGGTTCGCGCGCACGGCATCGGTGAGCGCCGGAAGGGTATGGACGATATCGCCGAGCGACGAAATCTTGACGACGAGAAGCTGCATGGGCGGCGCTGGCAGTTGGACGAACGGGCAGTCCGGGCGGTCGGCAAATCGGGACTTGCTGGTATTATTCGAGAGTCGAAGTGACCGGCCAATCACCTGCTGCTGCCGACCTCATTCGTTGGTCGCGGAGTGTGGCAGTCACGATGATCAACCGGTTTTTATTGTAGGGGCTTTCGTGAATCTCAAAGCGTGCCGCATCGCGGCGATCATGCTCATAGCTGCGGGCGGTGTCGGGTCGGCCTGGGCGGCGACGCCGGTCGAGGAAACGCAGGCGCTGATCGCGCGCGGCGATCTCGACGGCGCATTGAAACGCATCGACCGTTTTCTGGCGGCGTCGCCGCAGGATGCCGAGGGTCGCTTCACGCGCGCCCTGATCCTGGTCAGGCAGAACAAGAATGCCGATGCGATCAAGGCCTTCTCCGAGTTGACGCACGACTATCCGCAACTGCCTGAGCCTTACAACAACCTCGCGGTGCTGCACGCCCAGGCCGGCGACTACGAGAAGGCGCGCGACGCGCTCGAAGCCGCGCTCGCGACCAACCCGTCCTACGCCACCGCGCATGAAAACCTCGGCGACATCTACGCCGCCCTGGCCGGCGCCGCCTACAACCGCGCCCTGACCCTGGACAAGAACAACCCGACGACACGCTACAAGCTGTCGCTGATCAGTCAGATTTCGAGCGAGGCGTCGACCGGCCGCGCGGTGGCCGCAGCGGCGAACCCGGCATCCGCCGCAGGCCCGGCGTCGGCGCCGGCGTCGGCGCCAACGGCATCACCGGCCGCGACGGCGGCGCCGAGCCCATCGGCGTTCGCCGCGCTGGATGCCTGGGCGCTGGCTTGGTCGAACCGCGATGTCGATACGTATCTCGCTTCCTACGCGCCCGACTTCCAGCCCGACGGCGGCCTGACGCTGGATGAATGGCAAACCCAGCGCCGCAGCCGCATCGGCAAGGCGAGGACCATCAGCGTGCACATCGTCAACCCGCACGTGCAGTCGGTCGACGCACAGCATGTGCGGGTCAGCTTCACACAGGACTACCGGTCCGACACGATTTCGGACAAGGTGTCGAAGACGATCGACCTGCGCGAGATCGGAGGGGCATGGAAGATCAACCGGGAATCAATCCGCTGAACCGTGACCCGTGGCGTCGGCCGGATTTTGCCCACCATAGCCGGAGGCTGTTCCGCAGCATCCTGAGCATTTTTCTGCTGATCGGTGCGGAGTGTGCGGCGGCGCGTGCCGAACCGACCGCGCATCCGGAGGTGCAATTGCAGGCGGCCGTCGTGGCGATGGAAGCCGGCGACTATGGCGGCGCCACGCGCAAGCTCGAAGAAGTGCTCAGGCGTGAACCCAATTACCGGCTTGCGCAGCTGCTCTACGGTCAGACGCTGGCGCTGCGTTCGGGCGCGCACATCGGGTCGCCGCTGACCAACGATCAGGACCCGCGCCTGCGCGAACTGCTCGACGAATATCACGCCCGCACCGACGAGACCCACGCGCAGCCGGAGCCCGGCCTGTTGCCGGACGGGCTGATCAAGCTCGCCGACGAAGTGCGCCACGCGGTCATTGTCGATCTCGCCAAGACGCGGCTCTATGTGGTCGAAAACAGCAAGTCCGGCCCGCGCGTCGTGCGCAGCTACTACGCGGCGATCGCGCGCAACGGCTTCGGCAAACAGAGCGCGGGCGATCTGCGCACGCCGGTCGGTGTCTATCACATCACCGGCTGGACGCCGGGTGCTGCCTTGCCGCCTTTGTACGGGGCCGGCGCGTTTCCGGTGAACTATCCAAATTCCTGGGATCGCAGTCTCGGCAAATCCGGTTACGGCATCTGGCTGCACGGCGTGCCGGCCAATACCTACGTTCGGCCACCGCGTTCCAGCGAAGGCTGCGTGACGATGGCCAATGAAGACCTGCTGGCGCTGCAATCGCTGCTCAGCGGCGGCAGCACGCCGGTGATCCTCGCCGACAAGATCGACTGGCAACCCGCTGCAAAGATTGCGGCCGAGCGCGAGGCGCTGACCAGGGATATCGAGAACTGGCGTCGACGCTGGTCCCGGCGCGATACCGACGCCTATCTCGGTTTCTACGCCAGCGATTTCAAGACCGACGACGGCATGGGCAAGAGCGCCTTCGCCGAGTCCATGCGCCGCGTCAACGCGGGCAAGAAGCGCGTCGAGATCAAGCTTGCAGAGCTGAGTCTTTTCGCCTATCCCGGCGAGCACGGGCTGGTCGTCGCGCAGTTCGTGCAGAACTACAGAAGCGACAACTTCACGTCGAGCTCACGCAAGGATCAGTATTGGCGGCAGCAAGCCAATGGCGACTGGAAGATCGTGCGCGAGGAGAATCGCTGAGCACGGGCGCATCATTTGCGACGCGCCGGGGCCGACATCGTGGCGCTCCAGAAGCTTTGCCTGCACCACGCTGACGATCGACTGGGGCCGCCGCGCTGGCCGCGGCGAAAAAGCCGGTGGTTGCCGACGATTGAGCACCTGCCCGTGCTTGAATCCACACGCATCATCGCAACATTCGGAACGAATCTTTCATTGAGAAATCCGCTCGATGCGTACCGCTCGCCGCAGCACGCCTGACGTCGTCGCCGCCGCCGCCGACGCCGGGCCGCCGCTCAGCGTGCGCAAGACGCTGGCGACCTTGCGTCCCTACCTCGCCGAATTCCCCGGTCGCGTCAGTCTCGCACTGACGCTGCTGTTCATCGCCAAGATCGCGGGTGTCTGGCTGCCGCAGGTGCTCAAGCATCTGGTCGACGGCCTGTCGCCGCACGAGGGTTTGATCCTGACCGTGCCGGCGGCGTTGCTGCTGGCCTACGGCGCCTTCCGCTTCATCAACGTGCTGCTCGGCGAACTGCGCGATCTCGTCTTCGGCCGCGTCGCCGAGCGTGCGCAGCGGAGGGCCGCGCTCAAGGTTTTCGAGCATCTGCACCGGCTCGATCTCGACTTCCATCTGTCGCGCCGCACCGGCGGACTCGGTCGCGACATCGAACGCGGCGTCGACGGCATCAGCTTCCTGCTGCGTTTTCTGACCTTCAACATCCTGCCGACGCTGTTCGAGATCGCGCTCGTCGCCGGCATTCTCTGGCAACAGTACGACGGCCGCTTCGCCGCGATCGCCGGCGTGTCGGTGGTGCTCTACGTCGCGTTCTCGGTCTGGGTCACGGAGTGGCGCACGCAGTATGTGCGCGCCGCGAACACCATGGACTCGAAAGCCAACACGCGCGCGATCGACAGCCTGCTCAACTACGAGACGGTCAAGTATTTCGGCAACGAGCGCTGGGAAGCAGAACGTTACGACGACAGCATGGCGGCCTGGGAGCGCGCGACGGCGCAGAACCGCATGTCGCTGTCGGCGCTGAACACCGGGCAGGCCCTCCTCGTCGCCGGCAGCATCACCGCCATGATGGCGCTGGCCGCACTCGAAGTGACGCATGGCCGCATGACCACCGGCGACTTCGTCGCGGTCAACGCCTACATGATCCAGTTGTTCGTGCCGCTGAATTTCCTCGGTTTCGTCTACCGCGAAATCCGCCGGGCGCTGACCGACATGCAGAAGATGTTCGGCCTGCTCGATCAGGGGTCGAAGGTGATCGATACGCCGGGTGCGCCGGCGCTGATCGTAGACCGCGCCGCCGGCCACGCCGAGGTGCGCTTCGAGCGCGTCGACTTCGGCTATTCCGGCGCGCGACAGATTCTGCACGAAGTCAGCTTCACCATCGCCCCGGGAAAGAAGCTGGCGGTAGTGGGCGCCAGCGGTGCCGGCAAGTCGACCGTCGCGCGCCTGCTGTTCCGTTTCTACGATCCCGACCATGGCGCGGTGCGCATCAACGGCCAGGATCTTCGCAAGGTATCGCAGGAGAGTCTCCGACGCCTGATCGGCGTGGTGCCGCAGGACACGGTCCTGTTCAACGACACGATCGAATACAACATCGCCTACGGTCGCCCGGGCGCCACGCGCGCCGAAGTGGAGCGTGCAGCCAAGCTCGCGCATCTCGACGGTTTCATCGCGCGCCTGCCCGACGGCTACGAGACCATGGTCGGCGAACGCGGACTGAAGGTTTCCGGCGGCGAGAAGCAACGTATCGCGATCGCCCGCGCCCTGCTGAAAGACCCGCCGATACTGATTCTCGACGAGGCCACATCCTCGCTGGATTCGGCCGCAGAGCAGGCGATCCTCGACGCCCTGCGCTCGGCGACCGACCGCCGCACGACCCTGGTCATCGCCCATCGTCTGTCGACGGTCACCGACGCCGATACGATCCTCGTGCTAGAACAGGGCCGTGTCGTCGAGCAAGGTGGCCATGCCGAGTTGCTGCTGCGGCGTGGCCCCTATGCCCGCCTCTGGGATCTGCAACTTCGGGAGAAAATCTGAATTCGGAGTTGACGGCATGTCTGGGCACGTGATCCGGCGCTCGATCCGGCCGCTGCAATTTATAGATATTATTGACTAGCCGGCTCGGTTTGGCCGATGAGCCGCCTACAGTGTTTTCTCTATGGCGCATAGGACCTCCTAGTCTCCCTCGAAACCGGCGTCGGGCCGGGCTCGGTGTCGGTGAAGAGATCTCCGCCGGCCGACTGAATCAGTCGCGAACGACGCAGGTAGCGGGGACGGAAAATGAGTGTCTACAGCAGTCCGAAAGGCAGCCCGAAAGTCGTGAGTCTGCTGCGCGGAAAACAAAAGGCTTCCGAAGCCACCGTGAACCTTGTCGGCGAACTGCGGGAACTCGTCGTCGAGTCGTTGCGCGACCGTCTCAACACGATGTTCGATGGCGCCGACGATCTCCTTTTCGAGTTCGCCGAACGCGCGACCAACAATAATGACCGGCGCCTGTTCTTCGACACCATGCGTGCCGTCCGACTCGGCCGCAAGATGATGCTGACGCAGTTCTGCGAGGCGATGTCGGCCAAGTTCGCGGCCAGCGTGCCGACGGCGGGCGCCGCCGCGCAGAGCGGTTACGGGAATGACGAAGACCAGGAATTCACGCTCCAGAAATCGGAGTCGGTGGAACTCACGATCGCCGTCTCGAACATGGCGACCAAGGCCGAGGGGCTCTACAAGCAGACACTCTGGGAAATCGACGGTCGCATCCAGACGCTGATCCAGGACGCGCATGCCCCGATCATGCCGGAGGCGCTGGCGCCGACGACAATCTGCACCGCGTTCCGCGGCTGCGCGGAATCGCTCGATGTCGAATTCGCGGTCGAGCTGGTGATCTTCAAGCTCTTCGACCGCCTGGTCATCAGCAATCTCGCCGAGCTTTATTCGAACGTCCTCCACTTCCTCAAGCGGCAGGGTGTGCGCGCGCAACAGGTCAACCTGACGCCGGGGCGCGGTGGCGCGCCGACCCCGTCGCAGCAGATCGACCCCGAGGCTTTTCCGCCGTCCGCCGGCGTGGCGCAGGAAGGCGGCGAGCCATTCCGTCCGTCGTTCGCGACCTCGTCGCTGTTCTCGGGCAACCCGATGCCGGCGCAGATGCCGGGCGGCGCACCGCTCGGGCTCGCGGCGGGCATGATGATGTCGCCCTCGCTGGACCCGCAGACGCTGCATGCGCTGCAGCGCATCGGCGCCGGCGCGCCGAGTGCCGCGATCTACACCAACGCCAGCCTCGCCGCCGACCTTGCCGCCGCAGCGCTGGGTCACACCATCGTCGGCTGGGACCCGAGGCAGACCACCGCTTATGTCCAGCGCGCGAGCCTCGTCGGGCACATGTTCAACGACATTCTCTCCGACCCGCACCTGCCGTCGAACCTGCGCTCGCAGTTCGATGGCCTGCGTCTGTCGACGATCAAGGTGGCCCTGCGCGAGCTGGCGTTCATCGCCGATCCGGACCACCCGGTGCGCGGCCTGATCAACGAGCTGGCGACGATGGCGACGACGGCGCCTGCTGGCGGCAGCGATACCGTCGCGCGGATTTCCGAGCTGGTCGGCCAGATCCAGAAGCAGTTCGACATCGCGGCGGAGACGCTGCGCAAACCGCCCGGCGAAATCGAGCTGATCGAAACCGAACAGGCCGAGCGCTTCATCGAGCAGCAGGTTGCGCAGACGGCGGCGCGGCGGCAGGCGATGGTCAAGAAGGTTCGTCGCATCATTGCCGAGGAGCTGCAATTGCGGACTCGCGGCGCCAATATCACCGACGATGTCCGGCCGCTGCTGAATTCCGCCTGGGCGCCGATGATGGCGATGCACCTGCTGCATCACGGCCCGGACAGCGACCAGTGGAAGAACGGCATGGCGCTGCTCGACCGCATCCTGGACGCGCTCGATCCCCTGCGAGTCGACGCGCGTAATGATGAGCAGCGGCAGATTCTGTTCGACGACCTGACGACCGAATTCGAGTCCGTCGGTCTGGCCGGCGAGCGCATCGACAGCGCACTCGAAGGTTTCGAAAAGACGTTGCTGGGCATTTTGCCGGACTCTGCGGCGGACGCGGTGCTTCCGGCCGTGGCGCAGTCGGTCAGCGTCGCCTCGCTGTCCGCGGCCAGCGCGCCCGAAGGCGTCAGCGAACTGCTGGAGATGCTGATCCGACCCGGCGCCTGGTTCCTGATCTACGATCACGATCGCAACGAGAGCCGCTGGATGAAAGCGGTCGCCTATTACGCCGGGCTCGACTGCGCCGCGTTTGCCGAATTCAACGGCAGCAATACGCTGCTGCTTAAATCGCGCATGCTGCTCGACGACCTCGTCGCGCGCCGCACCGTGCCGATCGACCTCGGCCCGGCCGCGAAGACCGCGCTCGACCGTTTTCTGGCCCGCGCCAGCTAAGCCGGTTGCGATCGCGGCCGCGCCGAGGCTTGGCGCCGCCGAAGCACCTCGCAGGAAAAATTTCCGGCCTGCGCCCTTCCGTGCGCAAGTCTTTTCCACTAACTTGCTGAGTGCCAGGCGCTCATCAAAACAAACCAATGTTCGATTTCGGCAGGCTAGATTTGAAGCAGCGCGTCCTGGCGCGGCTGGTCACTCCCGAAATCGAACAGCTGGTTGCGAGCATCCCCACGCCGGTCGGCAGCTTCGGCTACGACCCCTGGGGCTACAACGAGGACCGCTTCAAGCTGGGCCTCGGCGTGGCGAAACTGCTCTACGACAAATACTTCCGCGTCACCGCGCACGGCGTCGAAAACATTCCCGCGTCCGGCCGCGTGCTGATCGTCGGCAACCACAGCGGCCAATTGCCGATGGATGGTGTGCTGGTCGGCGTCGCCGCCGCAACCAATCCGCACGGCCCGCGCCTCGTGCGCGCAATGATCGAGCGCTTCTTCCCGACCGTGCCCTGGCTCGGCAACATCATGAATGCGCTCGGCGGCGTCATCGGCGATCCGATCAACTGCGCGAAGATGCTCGAGATGGACGAAGCGGTCATCGTCTTTCCTGAGGGGGTGCGCGGCTCCGGCAAGCTGTACAAAAAGCGCTATCAGCTGCAACGCTTCGGCAACGGCTTCCTGCATCTGGCGATCAATCATCGGGCGCCGGTCGTGCCGGTCGGCATCGTTGGTTGCGAGGAAACCATGCCGGCGATCGCGAATCTCGCGCCAATCGCCAGGCTGCTCGGCATGCCGTACCTGCCGATCGTGCCCTCGCTGATTCCGTTGCCGGCGCGCGTCTACATGAATTTCGGCGAGCCGATGCATTTTTCGCCGCGGGCGACCGAGGCAGAAGTCACGTTGGCGGTCGAGACGGTCAAGGCTGAACTGCGCCGGCTCATCGAGCTCGGCCTGAAAGAACGCAAGAGCATTTTCTGATGGCCGCCAGAACGCCCGCCGTAGCGAAAAAGACCGTACTGGTGACGGGCGCTGCCGGCTCGCTCGCCCAGCGCGTGATCGCAAAGCTGCACGGCAAGTACAGAGTCATCGCCGTCGATTTCCGGCGCCGGGTCGAGACCGACGCCGGCATCCAGAGTTATCGGGTGGAGCTGCACAAACGCGGCTTCGAGGACATCTTCGCCGGGCACAAGATCGACGCGGTGATCCACATCGGCCGCATCTTCGCGCACGAAAAAACGCGCCAGCAGCGCTATAACGCCAACGTGCTCGGCGCCAAGCGGCTGCTGGAGCTGTGCCGCAAGTACAAGGTCGGACAGGTCATCATCCACTCGACCTACTTCGTCTATGGCGCGAGTCCCTACAACCCGGCGCTGATCGACGAGGACGCGCCGCTCAAGGCCAGTGAGGTCACGCAGGATCTGGTCGACTCGGTCGAGCTGGAAAGCCTCGCGAACATCTGGCTCTGGAAGAATCCGGAGCTCAACATCACGATTCTGCGGCCCTGCAACGTGCTCGGGCCGGGCGTGCGCAACTCGATGTCGATCCTGCTCGCGCGCCGCGTGGCGCCGGTGCTGGTCGGTTTCTCGCCGATGATGCAGTTCCTGCATGTCGACGACATGGCCGAAGCGATGATCCTCGCGTTCGAGAAGAACAAGCCCGGCATCTACAACGTCGCGCCCGACGACTACGTGCCGTATCAGGAAGCCGTCGTGCAGTGCGGCTGCCGGCGCCTGCCGATTCCTTCGGTGCCGCCGGGTCTCCCGAAAGCGATCGCGAGCGCCCTGAACTGGAACGCGTTCTTCCCGCCGTACCTGGTCAACTACTTCAAATACCCGGTGATTCTCGAAGGCAAGCTCTTCCGTGAAACCTTCGCCTGGAAGCCGCGGCACAATCTCAACGACATCTTCACGTACTACCGCAAACAGAAGCTCGCAGCCGCCACGCAATAGCCTGAGGCAATCGACTGCCTCCGAACGTTTCATTTTTCTCAGGGTCCATACGCGACTAGAGTCGATTTCTGAAACGATTGGACATGGAGCTTTGAAATGAAAAAATTCAGTACGCACATCGACGTTCCCGCCGCGAAACGCACCGCGATGGTCAAGCTGCTCAACGAACAGTTGATCGATACGCTCGATCTCTACACCCAGGTCAAACAGGCGCACTGGAACGTCAAGGGCATGCACTTCATCGCTCTGCACGAGCTGTTCGACAAGCTCGCCGAGGAAGCCGAGGACTACATCGACGATCTCGCCGAACGCGCGACGGCGCTGGGCGGCGTCGCGCGTGGCACCGCGCGGGAAGTCGCGGCGAAGTCACGGCTGCCGGAAATCACGCTCGACGGCCTGGCCGGCGAAGCCGCGCTGACCGCGCTGGTCGAACGCTACGGGCTGCTCGGTGCCAGCACGCGCAAGGCGACCGATACCGCCGATGAAGCCGGCGATGCCGACACCGCCGACCTGTTCACCGGCATTTCGCGCGGGCTCGACAAGAGTCTCTGGTTCCTCGAAGCGCATCTGCAGGGCTGATCGGACGCCGAGCGGGCCCGGACCCCGTCGCAGTTGACGCTGCAGCGGGGCATTTTCGTGCCGGTCATCGGTACCCATCCCGTATCATCGGGCTTCCCGCCTCAGCCCACTCGATGATTTCCGCCGACGCCACCAAGCCGCTGCTTTCGGTCCGCCGACTCCAGGTTCATTACCCGTTGCGCAGTCTCCTGCCGTGGCGGCGGCGTGGCCTGGTGCGCGCGGTCGACGACATCCAGTTCGATCTGCACGCCGGCGAAACGCTCGGCATCGTCGGCGAGTCCGGCTGCGGCAAGTCGACGCTCGCGCGCACGCTGGTCGGCCTGCAGGGCGCCAGCCTCGGTTCGATTCGCTACAACGGCCACGAGCTGATCGGCCGGACAAAAAAAGACTGGCGGCCACTGCGCCGCGACATCCAGCTGGTGTTCCAGGATCCACTCGGGTCCTTGAGCCCGCGCATGACCCTCGGCAATATCGTCGCCGAGCCGCTGCGCGCTTTGCAGCCGGAGCTTTCCGCCGAGGATCGACGCGCGCGGGCGCTGGCGATGCTGGAACGGGTGGGCCTCGGGCCTGAGCACGCGACGCGCTTTCCACACGAGCTTTCCGGCGGCCAGGGCCAGCGCGCCGGCATCGCGCGCGCGCTGATCGTCAACCCGAAACTGCTGATCTGCGACGAGCCGGTCTCCGCACTCGACGTTTCGGTACAGGCGCAGATCGTCAACCTGCTCGCCGATCTGCAACGCGAGCAGAATCTCGCAATGATCTTCATCGCGCACGATCTGGCGGTCGTGCGCCAGTTGGCGAGCCGCGTGCTGGTCATGTATCTCGGCAAGGTCATGGAGCAAGGCCGCGCCGAGGATATCTACGGGAACCCGAAGCATCCGTATACGCGCGCGCTGCTGGCGGCGGCGCCGGTCCTCGAAACCGCGTCGGCAAAGAAGACCCCGCGCAAGCTCCTGCGCGGCGATATTCCCGACCCGGCACATCCCCCGATGGGCTGCGTATTCCATCCGCGCTGTCCGCTGGCCGAGCAGGCCTGCGTGCAGTCGATACCGCAGCTGCGACGGGTCAGCGGCGAGCAGTACGCGGCCTGTCATTTCGTGGCGGCGGGCAGCCACTGAGCTTGTTTCGACGGCTGCGCGGCGAACTTGACTCTCCCATGCCGGTCTATTGATCGGAAAACTACGGAGGGGCGCACATGAGCACGGTCAATTTTCAGCCCGGCAACGACGACGACGAGCCGGAGTTCACCGGAACCGCCGAACTGCGCCGTCTCGCGCGCCAGCATGTCGAGGATGGCGCGGTGACCGCCGGTTACATGCTCGATCCCCAGCGCGTCTGCGAATTGCTCAATGCCGCTCTGGCGACGGAACTGGTTTGCGTATTGCGCTACCGGCGGCATTACTTCATGGCCGAGGGCGCGAATGCGAAATCGGTCGCATCGGAATTTCTCGAACATGCCGACGAGGAACTCGGGCACGCCGACATGCTCGCCGCACGCATCGTCCAACTCGGCGGCGCGCCCGACTTCAACCCCGAAGGCCTCAGCGGCCGCAGCCATGCCGAATATGTCGAAGGCCACACGCTGAAGAGCATGCTTTACGAGGACCTGGTCGCCGAACGCATCGCGATCCAGAGTTACAGCGAGCTGATCGACTTCATCGGCGACGACGATCCGACCACGCGGCGCATGCTCGAAACCATTCTCGCGAAAGAGGAGGAGCACGCCGACGATCTCGGTTCGCTGATCAAGGGACGGCCGGCGAGCGAGCCGGCGGCGTTGCCGGCCGATGGCTGAGCGGCAGTTGCGGCGCGGCCTGGGAGGCGTTATCAAGAATGCTCAGTTCTCGTTCAGGTTCGGTTGCTAATCTGCGCTGGCGTATTCACTGGAAGGGAGAGGTGCCATGTTGAAGAAGTCCTTGCTTGCATTGACTGTCGTTGCGCTGACCGCGTGCGGTCCGGCACCCCAGCCGCCGGCTGAGCCGCTTGCTCCGGTCGCGCCCGCTGCTGCGCCGGTGGTGCAACCGGCCACGCCGTCAGTCGCACGGGCTGCGCCTGAACCGGCGGCGCCACGGCCGGCCCCGAGGCCGCGCGCCGCGCCGCGTCCGGAACCGGAGCCGGCGCCCCCGGTCGTCCGCCAGGTCTGCAACGATTGCGGCGTGATCGCGTCGGTCAGCGAAGAGCGCGTCAAGGGCGATGCCACCGCGTACGGCACGCTGGGTGGCGCGGCGGCCGGTGGCTTGGCCGGCGCCCAGTTCGGCAAGAAGTCCGGCAAGATTCTCGCGACCATCGGCGGTGTCGTGCTGGGCGGCCTGGCCGGTCGCGAAGTCGAGAAGCAGGTCCGCGCGAAGCATGTCTTCCACGTCGCGGTGAACATGGAAGGTGGCGGTACGCGCACGGTGACTGTCGATGATCTGAACGGTCTGGGCGTCGGCTCGAAGGTCCGCGTCTCCGGCGAAACGCTGCTGCCGAACTAAGCCGCGAGGAGTCGTGCCAGGAAGGTCTGGGCCGCGCTGCGGCTCAGACCTTTTCTTTTTGCCCGGTGCAAGGCCGCTTGCACTGGATCAATCATGTTGCAGTGCAGGGCTATGCGCCGGCTCGCAATGAGCCTAGGCTGCAAATCTTCACCGATGCTGCTTCACCGAGCAGCCCGTTCGAGACTCGCAACGGCGGTACGAATTTGGGGGGAGGGTTTGAGGCGGGGCCGCGAGGCTCCGCCTTTTATTTGCGCGTCGCCGACACCTGCCAACGGAATCAGCCCGGCTTTTCCTCGGCGACATTGACCACCGCCGCGACCAGCTGGAAGGGTCGCCCGCCGAGCAGCGCACTCATCGCCTTCGGCAGATGGCGCTTGTCGATATGCAGCAGCGAGACCTGCGCGAAGCCGCGATGGCGCTCACCGGTAGCGCCCGCCCAGGTCTGCATGAACGGGCCGTCGCCGATGGTCGCGGTGTCGATGCCGAGCGCCCTCAACTGCTCGCTCTCCGGCAGCAGCGCGCGAGCGCCATCGATGAGATCGGCGGTCGAGGCGCGCAGTTCGATCCAGGAATTGAAATCGCGGCGCAGCAGCGGTGCGGCGAGTCGGCGCAGCACCGGAACGCTCAGCCCGATGCGCAGCGATTCGGTGATGCGCGGCGCCGGCAGCGTGCCGCGATCCGGATCGGGAATCGCTTTACGAGCGTCCGTCGGCGGACGCTCGTTGCCGAGCGCGCTCGCGAGATGCGCTTGCAGATGCGCACGAACGCGCACGCGGCCGCCATCACCCTGCTCTTCGTTGAGCATCTCGATCTTGATCCGCCATAGCGGCTGATCCGGCGTGAAGCCGGGAATTTCTGCGGACAGCGAGAAAGAGTCGCGGCCGACGAGTGCCAGCACGCGGGTTGCGGCTGCGTCGAGCCGGCGGCGCAGGGCGCCTATGATCGGAAAAGCCATGTCGCCCTCCAGAAACCCCTGCCCGAAAATCCCAACCCGGAAACAGGATCGGTCCCATGAAATTTTACCGCTTCGCCGTCGTCGGCCGCGTCCAGGGCGTCGGCTTCCGCATCGCGGCACAGCGCAAGGCGATCTTCCTAGGCCTGCGCGGCTGGGTGCGCAATCGTGAGGACGGCGCAGTGGCAGGCGCGGTCGCCGGTGAAGTTTTCGCCGATCTCGCGACCTTTCGCGCGTGGCTGCACTGCGGGCCGTCCGGTTCGCGCGTCGATGTTTGCGAATGGTCGATCACGAGCGAAGTGGTCGATGAGGACAGCTTCGTGATCCGGCGCTGAACTCTGTCGACTCAGCGCTTCAGAAATTTCTGCGTCTGCGCGAGTGCACGCTTGAAATAGAGTTCGGGCGAGATGCGCTTGATCAGCACCGTGCGCCGCGCATCCGCGTGCGTCATGACCATGAAGCGCTTGCTGCGCACCGCGTCGAAAACATCGGCCGCCACGTCCCCGGCAGTGACGGTTGCCTTGTCCATCAACCTTTGCACGATCCGCTCCATCTGCGGCGCGGCATTCGAAAGGCCACCGGACTGCTCGGCGCTGGTCCGCATGAGGTTGGTCTTGAAGAACGCCGGGCAGACGACACTGACGCCGACGTTCTGCGCGTGCAATTCGAAGCGCAGCGTCTCGCTCAAGGAAATCACCGCTGCCTTCGTCGCGCTGTAGCTCGCCAGCGCCGGCGCATTGGTGAAGCCGGCGAACGAGGCGACGTTGACGATATGGCCGCTGCCCTGTTCGATCAGCAGCGGCGCCACGAGCTTGCAGCCACGCACGCAGCCGAGCACGTTGATGTCCCAGGCAAACTGCCATTGCGCGATTGGCGAATCGACAACGGTGCCACCGGTCGCGACACCGGCGTTGTTGATCAGCACGTCGACACCCTGCCACTCGCGCTTGAGCCGTTCGACGACGGCGGCGAACGAATCTTCGGAGGCGACATTACAAACCATCGCGAAGCCTTCGCCACCCTGCTGGCGCACGAGCGCGAGCGTCTCCTCGGCAGAGTCCTGCTTCAAGTCGGTGATCGCGACATGAAACCCTTCGGCCGCAAACTTCAGCGCCAGTGCGCGGCCCAGCCCGCTGCCAGCGCCGGTGATGAAGACACGGCGGGTAGCCGCAGCGGATGCGCTCATGACGCTAGATCGTGATCGTACGATCGTAGATGAAATCGAAGCTGAAGTTGCGCAGGCCTACGGCCTTGGCTTCGAGATAATCGGCCATGCGCGCGAGGCGGGCCGGAATCTTCATCAGCTTTTCCTGCCACTCGCGGCCTTCGCCGCTGAGCCCGAGCAGATTGCCGATGCCCCAGTGCTCGAGCAGTTCCTCGACGATCTTCTCGTAATGACGCGGGCCGTAGATATCGGCGCGGCGCACGACGTCCGACATGTGGTCGTAGCCCGGCATGCTGTGCCCCGGCATCGCCAGCGCCGGCATGACCTTGAGCAGCGAGAACAGCGCGTTGTTGGTGTCGCGCTCCAGAATGGCGCCGAAGGCCGCACGGTAGAACGCGTAGTGCTTCGATTCGTCCCCGGCGATGTGCGCGAGGATGCGCTGGATGCGCGGCTCGTGCTTGCCGCAGGTACGCCCGGTGTTAGCGTGGGCAACCTGCGTCGCCTTTTCCTGGAGACTGGTGTATGCGAGCAGGCGGTATGGGTCCTGCTGCCAGTCGGGATTGAAGCCGGATTCGATGTAGCGATACTGCATGCGCTCGAGGGCGCCCATGTTGAAGATGCGGGCGTCGCGCACGTAGTCGCGCATCGCGCAGCCGTGGCGGTCTTCCTCGGCGGTCCACATGTTGTTCCAATCGCTCCACGGCGACTCGTTGCCGAGATGCGTGGCGATCAGGCGATGAAAATGCGGCAGGCCTTCCTCGGTCAGCAGGTTCAGCGCGAGCGCGACGCGCACGGGGTCCGGCAGCCCGCGCGCGGCTTCGCGCACTTCTGCCAGATCGTCATCGGCGGCGGTGCCGTCGGTCGCGTCCGCCGACAGCAGATCGTTAGGAAACCAGAGCTTGCGCCGCTCGAGATGAGCCGCAGTCTGCTCGACCACGAAGGGCTCCAGATCGACCATGACGGCGATCTGGACCGGCGTGCCGAAGGTCTGGCGGGGCGCTGCACTGCCCATGGCGGACTTACCTCCTTGAGAGACTTGAACCGACGCGGAATGCGATCCGCTCGATCGCTGCCCGAATATTATACGTAAGCGGCCACGCGCCGGATGTTGCGCGAAAAGCCGTGGACTTTGGCCGGGTTTCGATGCATCAATTCTTGATCAGCGTCAGGAACTCCTGACGCGTGCGCGGATCGTCGCGGAAGCGGCCCAGCATCATCGACGTCGTCATCGAGGAATTCTGCTTCTGTACGCCGCGCATCATCGCGCACAAATGTTTCGCCTCGACGACAACGGCGACACCTTTGGCATCGGTGACGTCCTGGATGCAATGGCCGATCTGCGCCGTCAGCTTTTCCTGAATCTGCAAACGCCGCGCGAACATATCGACGATGCGCGGAATCTTCGACAGCCCGATCACCTTGCCGTTCGGTAAATACGCCACATGGGCACGGCCAATGAACGGCAGCAAGTGGTGCTCGCAGAGCGAGTAGAGTTCGATGTCGCGAACGATCACCATCTCGTTGTTGAGTGTGGTGAATACGGCGCCATTGACCAGCGCGTCGAGATCCTGCGTGTAGCCCTGCGTCAGGAACTGCATCGCCTTCGCCGCACGCTGCGGCGTGCGCAGCAAACCTTCGCGCGTGGGGTCCTCGCCCACGGCCTCGAGAATGGCCTTGTAATGTTCTTCCACGGATGCTCCCTTGAGGCTTGTATGGAAATCGTATTCAGCCCTTTACCATTGCGATTATTTCACAGCGATCAAGGCCCGCGATCCCGCACCATGCTCCGATCATGAACCCCGGCGCCGGCGTCCGGCAGATTCCGCTCGATCTGATCCGCGCCGGCGGCACGCAAGCGCGCCGCCGTTTCGCGCCGGAGTCGCTGCGCGAACTCGCCGAATCGATTCGCGTCTCGGGTGTCGTGCAGCCGATCGTGCTGCGCAGCCTCGGGCGCGGCTACGAGCTGCTGGCCGGCGAACGGCGCTGGCGCGCCGCACAGCTGGCCGGCTTGCACGAGATTCCGGCACTGATCCGCAACGATCTCAGCGACGACGAAGCGCTGGTGCTCGGTCTGATCGAAAATCTCCAGCGCGAATCGCTGTCGCCGATGGAAACCGCAGACGGTCTGCGCCGACTCGGCGAGACGCATGCGCTAACCCACGAAGCGATCGGTGCACGCATCGGCAAGTCGCGCGTCTACGTCACCAATTTTTTGCGCCTGCTCGCGCTCGCACCCGGCGTACAGCGGATGATCGACGACGGCAGCCTCTCGATCGGCCACGGCAAGGTGCTCGCCGGGTTGCCGCTCGAGAAACAATTGCAATGGGCGAGTCTCATCGTGCGCGACACGCTGACCGTGCGCGCACTCGAACGCCGTCTCGCCAGCGGCGATCGCGCGGCGCCGCCTCGCAGCGGCAAGCCGGACGAATGGCAGCAGCTTGCCGGCAAGCTCGCCGACCATCTCGGCTATCCGGCCGAGTTTCGCTCCGGGCCCGATGGCGCCGGCGAATTGCGCGTACGCTTTCACAGCCTCGATGAACTCGACGGCCTGCTCGCCCGCATCGGCTATTCGGAAGACTGAACATCACGCGAGAGTCCTTCGTCCGCGCGCAGCACACCTGTCTGTTTCACGCGCTTACAATCCGGTCTCGTCTTCCAATCCATCTCCTGATGATCCATCGATTGCTCACTGTCGCCTCCGCGCTGGCACTCGCTGCCTGCGCCGCCGCGCCACCGAATCCGAACCCGCGTGCGGCCGAGCCGCTTGCGCTTGCCCCGCAGGTCGACCTCGCGCGCTTCATGGGCCGCTGGTACGTGATCGCGAACATTCCGTACTTCGCCGAACGCGGTTATGTCGGCTCTTACGTCGAATACGCGCTGCGCAAGGATGGCGACATCGACGATTATTTTCTCGGCCACAAGAAGCGCTTCGATGCGCCGCTGGAAAAGAAGACCTTGAAGGACTCGGTCATCGCAGGCAGCAACAACGCGCGCTGGAAATCGTCGCCGTTCTGGCCGCTGTCTTTTGATTTCCTGATCCTTGACGTCGATGCCGATTACCAGACCGCGCTGATCGGTTATCCGGGCAAGAAGTGGGGCTGGATTTTCGCGCGTACGCCGGAGATCGACGCGGCGACTTATCGTCGGCTCATCGCCAGGCTCGATGCCCAAGGCTACGACAGTTCGCGTTTCCTGCGCGTCCCGCAACGTGCGGAGCAAATCGGGCAACCAGGGTTCCAATAGGCCATGGCCGATCTGCAGGGACCCTTCGCGCCGCTCCAGTTGCAGGAACGCGTCAGCACGCAGGCCCGCAACATCCGCATCGAAGTACGGCCGGACGGCAGCGTGCTGCTGGTCATTCCCCGGCGCGTCGCGAAATCGGTCGCGTATGCCTTCCTGCGCAGCCGCGAAGACTGGATCCGGCGCAAGCTCTTCGAGCTGCAAAGTCGCGCCGCGCGCGCACCGACCCGGACTCCGCTGCGCTGGGACGGCAACGACCGCCTGCCGCTGCGCGGCGTCGAAACGTCGTTGCGTGTCATCGCCTCGCGCATCGCCAAGCCGCGTCTGCGTTTCGACGAGGCCATCACGCTGTTCTGCGCGCCTTCCCAGCTCGGCCGTCCGGCACTGCTCGCCAATACGCTGCGCGCGGCGCTGCGCAAGCTCGCGCGCAGTGAGGCCCGGCAGCTGCTCGACGATGAAGCGGCGCGTCTCGGCCTCGACTACATCGGCCCGCGCATCGCCGATCAGAAATCGCTCTGGGGCAGTTGCACCCCGGATGGCCTCATCAGCCTGAACTGGCGGCTGTTGCTGGCGCCGCCACAGGTGCTGCGCTACGTCGTCGTGCATGAGCTCTGCCATCGCCGGCATCTTGATCACTCACCGCGCTTCTGGCGTCTGGTCGAGAAGCAGATGCCGGACCACGCCGACTGGCGCGGCTGGCTGCGCGAGCACGGTGCCGGATTGCACACGGTGTTGCCCAAGCCCGGGCGACAAGCCTACCAGCCCGGCCTGTTCGACGACCCGCTCTAGGTTTTGATCGAGGGCGTGGTTGTCTCGCCGTGCCGCTCGCGCTACTGTCGACGGGCAGGCTCGGCGGAGGACACGGTGATGGCAACGCTGGATTCGGTGCGGGTTCGGGACTACATGTCGACGAAGCTGGTCAGCTTCACACCCGACATGGAAGTGATGCAGGCGGTACACATCCTGGTCGAAAAGGGTATCTCCGGCGCGCCAGTGCTTGATGCCAGCGGCACGCTGGTCGGCGTGCTCTCGCAGCGTGATTGTCTCGACATCGCGCTGATCGCCGCGCAGGACACCTGCGTCGCCGGCCCGGTGCGGCAGTTCATGAGCACGAACCCGGTCACGGTCGAGCCGGACACCAATCTCACGCAACTCGCGACCATGTTTACGACCGCGCCGTTCCGGCGTTATCCGGTCATCGAGAATGGCAAGGTGGTCGGCCAGATTTCCCGCTCCGACGTGCTGCGCGCGATCAGCGCGATGTGCTGAGCTCAAGCGCGGCGGCGCAAGCTCCCGGTCTTCTTCAGATGAATCAGCAATAGCGATACCGCTGCCGGCGTAACGCCAGAGATGCGGCCGGCCTGGGCGATGGTTTCCGGACGATGCGCCGCAAGCTTCTGCCGCACTTCGTTCGACAGGCCCGAGACTGCGAGATAATCGAGATCGATCGGCAGCGGCGCTTCTTCGTAGCGCGCCGAGCGTTCGATTTCGGCCTGCTGGCGTTCGATGTAACCCGCGTACTTGATGCCGATCTCGACCTGTTCGGCGACCGCCGCGTCGATCTCCACCGGCATCAATCCCAGCCGCTGCAAGCCGGAGAACGTCCCTTCGGGACGGCGCAACAGCTCGACACCGGACAAGCCCGTGTCGGGTGACGCCGGACCGAACACGGCCGCGAGTTCCGGCGCCGCGAGCTGTGCCGGCTTCAGCCACAGAGAGGCGAGCTGCGCCTGTGTGCGCCCGATCGCCTCGCGCTTGGCCGTGAACGCCACCCAGCGTGCGTCGTCGACCAGGCCGAGGTCGCGGCCGACCGGCGTCAGTCGAAGGTCGGCGTTGTCCTCGCGCAAGAGCAGGCGATGCTCCGCGCGCGAGGTGAACATGCGATACGGTTCGGTCGTGCCGCGCGTGATCAGGTCGTCGACCAGCACGCCGATGTAAGCCTCATGCCGCGCCGGGCACCACGGCGGCTGATTACGCGCCAGCTGCGCGGCATTGATGCCGGCGAGCAGGCCCTGCGAGGCGGCTTCCTCGTAGCCGGTCGTGCCGTTGATCTGGCCCGCGAAGAACAAGCCGGCGATGACCTTGGTCTCGAGGCTTGTCTTCAGATCGCGCGGATCGAAGTAATCGTATTCGATCGCGTAACCCGGCCGCGTGATGCGCGCGTTTTCGAAGCCCTTGATCGTGCGCACGAAGGCTGCCTGCACCTCGTAGGGCAAGGATGTCGAGATGCCATTCGGATAAATCTCGCGCGTGTTCAGGCCCTCGGGTTCGATGAATATCTGGTGCGAGGTCTTGTCGGCGAAACGCTTGACCTTGTCCTCGACGCTCGGGCAATAGCGCGGCCCGGTGCCCTCGATGATGCCGGTGTACATCGGCGAGCGATCGAAACCGGCGCGGATGACCTCGTGCGTGCGCTCGTTGGTCTGGGTGATCCAGCAGGAGACCTGGCGCGGATGATCGGCGCGGGCTCCGAGGAACGAGAACACCGGCGTCGGCGTATCGCCCGGCTGTTCGATCAGGCCGTCGAAATCGATCGTGCGGCCATCGATGCGCGGCGGCGTGCCGGTCTTGAGCCGGCCGACTCTGAGCGGCAGTTCGCGCAGGCGCGCGGCAAGCGCGTTGCTCGGTGAATCTCCGGCGCGGCCACCCTGATGATTGACGAGGCCGACGTGAATCTTGCCCGCCAGGAAGGTGCCGACGGTCAGCACCACGGCGGGCGCCGTGAAGCGCAGGCCCAGACGCGTGACCACCCCGCGCACGGCCCCGCCTTCGACGATCAGATCGTCGACCTCCTGCTGGAACAGCGCAAGATTCGGCTGGTTCTCGAGCGCCTCGCGCACGGCCCACCGGTAGAGCATGCGGTCGGCCTGAGCGCGGGTCGCACGCACCGCCGGGCCTTTGCTGAGATTCAGCGTACGAAACTGGATACCGGCGCGGTCCGCCGCTTTCGCCATCAGGCCGCCGAGCGCGTCGATCTCGCGCACCAGATGTCCCTTGCCGATGCCTCCGATCGCCGGGTTGCAGGACATCTGCCCCAGCGTCTCGATGTTTTGCGTCAGCAACAGCGTGCGGGCACCGCTGCGCGCCGCCGAGAGCGCCGCCTCGGTGCCCGCATGGCCCCCGCCGACGACGATCACTTCATAAGCCTGCATGGAAACATCTCACCAGAACGAGAGCGGATTTTGCCTGAGGTCCGCCGATGGCGCCTCGATCATCCCGGCGTCCTGATTGGAGCGACCGGCCGTACGCGCGAGAAGCTGAGGCGCCCCACCGTTTCCCCGCGGCCGCGCTGCTGCACCGCTACGACAGCCGGACCCGCGCGCTGCTTGCGCCGCTGAAACGGTGAACGCGGCGGGGGGATTCAGAAGGAAATCTTGCCGACCAACATGTCCTTGTACATCACGAAATCGCCCATCAGGCTGTAGAACGGCGCCTTGAACGTAGCGGGCCGGTTCTTCTCGTAGCGGAAATGCGCGAACCAGGCGAAGCCGTAGCCGAACAGCGGCATCAGCCAGAGGTAGACGAATTGGCCGGTCGTGACGGCCAGCAGCGCCGTCGCGATCACCAGGCTGGTGCCGACGAAATGCAGGCGACGGCAAGTGCGGTTGGCGTGCTCGCCGAGATAGAACGGATAAAACTCGCGGAAGCTGGCGAACGGCGGCGCGGCAGTCTTGTCCATGTCATCGTCCCGATCAGTTGCGGCACCTAAAGTATAGGCCGTCCGCGGCAAAACGCTGCGGCCACAAATTCTGCATATCTCCATGTCCGACCGCATCACGCTGGGCTGGCGCGAATGGCTCGCGCTGCCCGACCTTGGCATTCCCGCGATCAAGGCAAAGATCGACAGCGGCGCGCGCACATCGGTAATCCACGCCTTTCACGTCGAGCAGCTTGGCAACGGGCGCGTGCGCTTCGGCGTGCATCCGCTGCAGAGGCGCAGCCGCGAAGTCTGGTGCGAGGCACTTCTGCACGATGAACGCTGGGTCACGGATTCGGGCGGCCACCGCGAATTCAGACCAGTGATCCGCACGCGCGTCACGCTGGGCGGCGACACCTGGGCCATTGAAGCGACCTTGACGGCGCGCGAGGCGCTGCGCCACCGGATGCTGCTCGGGCGCACCGGCGCTGGCCGGACGCCATCTGGTCGATCCCGCCGCCTCTTACCTGCTGGGCCGCCCGAAACATCTCCGCCAACGTCCATGAAAATCGCGATCCTCAGCCGCAACCGCAACCGCAACCGCAAGCTGTACTCGACCCGCAAACTGATCAAAGCGGCCGAGGCGCGCGGGCACGCCGCGACCGTGATCGACGTGCTGCGCTGCCATATGAACCTGGTGCCGCACGCACCGGCGATCCACACCGTGGCCGACCGCTCGAAGGCTTCGATGCGGTGATTCCGCGCATCGGCGCGAGCGTGACTTTCTACGGCACGGCCGTGGTCCGGCAGTTCGAGATGATGGGCGTTTATACCCTCAACGAGAGCGTTGCGATCACGCGCTCGCGCGACAAGCTGCGCGCGCTGCAACTGCTCGCGCGCAAAGGCATCGGCATGCCGGCGACCGGCTTTGCCTACGCACCGGACGATACCGAGGACCTGATCAACCTCGTCGGCGGCGCGCCGGTGGTGGTCAAGCTGACCGAGGGCACGCAGGGTGTCGGTGTCGTGTTCTGTGAAACCGACAAGGCCGCCGAGAGCGTCATCGATGCCTTTCGCGGGCTCGATGCCTACTTCCTCGTGCAGGAATTCATCGCCGAGGCCAAGGGCGCGGATATCCGCTGCCTGGTCGTCGGCGGCAAGGTCGTGGCGTCGATGATGCGTCAGGCGAAGCCCGGCGAGTTCCGCTCGAACCTGCACCGCGGCGGCACCGCGAAACCGATCCGGATCACGCCCGAGGAGCGTTCGACGGCGGTGCGCGCGGCGCGGATTCTCGGCCTCAACGTCGCCGGTGTGGATATCCTGCGCTCGCATCACGGCCCGGTCGTCATGGAAGTGAATTCATCGCCGGGGCTGGAAGGTACCCAGAGCGCGACGGGCGTCGATGTTGCTGGTCACAGCATCGATTTCATCGAGAAGAACGCCAAGCCGGGCCGGACGCGGACGAAGGGCGGGTGAGTGAAGCGGTTTCCAGTGGTTGGTTGCCAGTTTCCAGAGAAGCCGAAGCGAGCCCCTGTTTTTGCTTCTCTGGGAACTGGGAACTGGAGACTACCAACTCATCGCGGCGCCGCCGCGATGTTCTTGTCGAGCCAGGAGAGCAGGTCTGCCCAGATGCGGCCCGACTGTGCGGCCGAGGGTGCCTGCGCAGCTTGCGGCAGCTCCATGGTAATTACCGGCAGCTTCAGCGACAGCCCCGCGTAGTCGCCCAGCGAGCCGGGATAGACGCCGAGCGGCTGCAGGCGCAGATAACCGAGTTTTTTTGGCGGATCGTGCGGGCCGTCGAAATCCAGCAGGCCGTACGGCGCGTGCACGCTGACGATGACATCCGGCCTGAATTCGCGAATCTGGTCGACGATCCAGCGCGTCTCCGGTTCCGAAGCCGGCTGCTGGCCCGGGAACCGCCGTGGATCGCTACGCGCCTTCGCCTTCCAGTAAGCCGGTGCGCGGGCCAGCCAATCCGGCGACGGAAAATTGCGGTTGAGATCGACGCCCCTCGCGTTGACGCGACTGGCCGGCTGCGCGAATACGCCATCGGGATTGGCGCTGGGCAGCACGCGCCACTGATAGCGCTGGAAGCGGTCGGATTTCAGCAACTCGATCCACTGGAACACGACTGCGATGGCGGACAGTTCGTCACCGTGAATACCGCCCAGCAGGAGCACGCGCTTCGGCAAAGCGCCGGCGCTGGCCGCCGGCAGGAAGTCGCGATAGAGCAAGGGCCGTCCCTGCACGGATTTGAGCGCGGCCACCCCGAGTTCGGCATCGCGACATTGCTGTGCATCGAAGTTGCGCACGCGCCCGGCCAGCCCCACGCAGCTGCGTTCGACCGGCGCCGACGACGCCGCAGCGGCACTGCCGATGGTGCCCAGCAGCGCCGCCAGCAGAATGGCGGCGCGCACGGCGGATCGGCTCAGCCTTTGCGTTCCTTGCGGATCTTCTCGATGACGAAGTCGACGACTTTCATCGTGTCTTGTGGCTGGGCGTTGACCAGATATTTGCCGCCAACGACGATCGCCGGCACGGCGGTAATGCCGTAGGCGCGCGCCGCGAGTTCGGCGCGACGCAAACCGGAGTCGACAACGAAGCTCGTCGCCACGCCATCGAAATCCGCCGGCTTGATGCCGGCCACTTCGACGAACAACGCGCGGATCGAGTCGAGCGTATTCATCGGATAGTGCTGAACGTGAATCGCGTCGAACAGCGGCTTGTGGATTTTTTCGCCGATGCCGAGGGTCTGCGCAACGTAGAACGCACGCGCGTGAATCTCACCTTCCGGCCGGCCCAGCGTGTTCGGGATGCGCGTGAAGTCGACATCACCGCCTTTCTTGGGCAGCCAGGCCGCAATCTCGGGATCGAGATGGAAGCAATGCGGGCAGCCGTACCAGAAAAATTCCTCGACCGTGATCCGCTTCGGATCGGTCGGCTTCTGCACTTCACGGACCTGCTTGTACTGCGTGCCGAGCTGGTAATCGGCACTCGATTCCGTGGCGGCCGAACAGGCGACCGAAGCTGCTCCGAAAACTGCCAGCACGCCGACCTGCGCCAGCGACTTCAGAAAACGCATGGACATTTCTGGAATTCCCTTATTGCAAGCCGGAGACATAGGAAGCAAGCGCCGCGATTTCGGCATCGCTGACATGGCCGGCGATCGTCGCCATCATCTGACCCTTGCCTTGCTTGCCGCGTTCACCGCTGCGGTAGCTGCGCAACTGGGTAGCGGTATAGCCGCTGTTCTGTCCGCCGATGCGAGGAAACTGCGCGGCCGGATTGCCGCTGCCCTTGGGTCCGTGACAGGCGCCACAGGCCGGCAGGCCGCGCGCCGCGTCACCGGCGCGATAGAGCGTCTGGGCGATGGCGATCGAGTCCTTGCTGGCGACACCGGGAACTGCTGTCTGCGCGCCGAAGTAGGCGGCAAGATCGGCCATATCCTGATCGCTCAGGTTGGCTGCCTGTGCCTGCATGATCGCATTGCTGCGCTGCTGCGCCTTGAACGCGGCGAGCTGCGTAGCAATGTACGCCGAGCCCTGGCCCGCCAGCTTCGGCCATTCCGGATTGATCGCGCCATTGCCGGCCGGGCCATGACAGGCGCCGCACGCCGCGGCTTTGGTGGCGCCGGCGGCGGCGTCGCCTTTGACGAAAAGATCTTTGGCGTCGCCTTCGGCAAGGGCCGACAGGGGCGCGCACAGGGCGAGAGCGAGCAGGACACGCTTCATGAAACACTCCGAGAGGCTAGGGCGCGTCGCGGACCGCTATACGCGCATAATGAAACAGTTAGAACGCGAATATTACACGATGGTCCCCCCGTCTTCAGCTACTGCGGCCGCGCCGCCCAACCCCTTCGCGCAGGCGAGGTTCCGGATGTCGGCCGCGCAGTTTGCGCAGCTGCCGAACGATGGTCTGCCGGAAGCCGCGTTCGTCGGCCGCTCGAACGCCGGCAAGTCCAGCGCGCTGAATGCGATCTGTCAGCAAAAGGCGCTGGCGCGCGTCAGCAAGACGCCGGGCCGCACGCAACTGATCAACCTGTTCGACCTGCCGGTGCGATCGCGGCTCGTCGATCTGCCCGGCTATGGTTTTGCCCAGGTACCGATTGCGGTGCGCAACGCCTGGGGCGCGCTGGTCGGCGGCTACATCGAAAAGCGCGAGAGCCTTCGCGGTCTGGTCGTGGTCATGGACATCCGCCATCCGATGACCGAGCTGGACATCCAGATGCTCGAGTGGTGCCGCAACCGGGGACTGAACGTGCATGTTCTGCTAACCAAAGCTGACAAACTCAGTTTCGGTGCGGCGAAAAACACACTGCTCAACGTCGTCGCCGAACTTCGGGATTTCGATCCGAACATGACGGCCCAGACCTTTTCCTCGCTCAAGCGCACCGGGCTGGAGTCGGCGCGTTCGATCGTGGCCGGATGGCTGGTCGCGCCGGACCTGCTGGCGCCAGCGAGCGAATGAACCCGGCGGAATTCCGCGCAAAAAAAACCCGGCGGGTCGGGGGAACCTGCCGGGTCACTAGCTCCGACTTGGGGGTCGTCGGACCTTGTTCCGCCCAAGGAGAGAGGCGGAAGAACGGTGAAGGGAGCCACCGTTCATACAATCGGACCGTCGGCTCACGCGGAAAGTTCAACGCGCCGGAAAATATGTTTTCGAGATGCATTCGCTTGGCTCGGGAGCTCCCGCCGTGCCGCCAGTGGAAAATCTTTTCTCGGCTCTGCGAAAAGCATTAATACCCTGATAAGCGGGCAAAAAATACCCGGTGGATCGGGGGATTCCACCGGGTAACGAGTTCCGGCTTGGGGGTTGCCGGACTTGATCCGCCCAGGGAGTGGGGGCGGTGAATGATGAGGGGAGTCACCATTCGCAATATCAGACTCCAAGCCTCGCGAAGAAGTTCATCAGCCGGCGATTATATTTCGTGCCGGACCTGCCGAACCGCAGCCAGTTCGGTGCAGGCCCCTGATTTTTCGGCGATCATTTTTCTGCACTGCTGACGTGCCCACTCATCGAATGGGCGGCGTCCCAGTTATCTCCAAGCCCCCAGTCCGCAACCAGCGGCACCGCCAGCCTTGCCGCGCGGCACATGCGCCCGGCGATCGTCGGCCCCAACGCCATCAGCTGATCGGCCGGCCCCTCGAACACCAGTTCGTCGTGTACCTGCATGATCATGAGCAGGGCCGGCGCGTTGGCCGGGAGCCAGGCGCCGAGATCGATCATGGCGAGCTTGACCAGATCGGCCGCCGTGCCCTGTAGCGGCGCGTTGATCGCGGTGCGTTCGGCATACTGGCGCTGACCGGCGTTGCGGCTGCGGATATCCGGGAGATAAAGCCGCCGTCCGAACAGCGTTTCGACGTAGCCGCGGCTGCGCGCCTGCTCGCGCGTCGAATCCATGAACAGCCGGACGCCTGGATAACGCGCGAAGAAGCGCTCGATGTAGTCCTGCGCGTCGCTGCGGCCGATCCCGAGTGCCTTCGCGAGCCCGAAGGCCGACATGCCGTAGATCAGTCCGAAGTTGATCGCCTTCGCGGCACGGCGCTGATCGCTGCCGACCTTGTCGAGTTCAAGACCGAAGACTTCCGCCGCAGTCGCCTGATGAATGTCGAGGCCCTTGCGGAACGCGTCCTGCAGCCGCGCGTCTTCCGAGAAATGCGCCATCAGGCGCAACTCGATCTGCGAGTAGTCGATCGACAACAGCGACATGCCGGCTTCGGCGATGAAAGCCTGCCGGATGCGCCGGCCTTCGGCGGTGCGCACCGGAATATTTTGCAGATTCGGGTCCGACGACGACAGACGTCCGGTCTGCGCCACGGCCTGATGATACGAGGTGTGAATGCGCCCGGTCTTCGGGTTGACCTGCTTCGGCAGGTTGTCAGCGTAGGTCGATTTCAGTTTCGACATGCCGCGCCATTCGAGAATCAGGCGCGGCAGCGGATGTTGCGCGGCGAGTTCTTCGAGCACGTTCTCGGCGGTGGACGGCTCGCCTTTCGGCGTTTTGCCGAGCACCGGCAGTTGCAGGCGCTCGAACAGGATGGTCTGCAACTGCTTCGGTGAACCGAGATTGAATTCGCCGCCGCCTTCCCGCCAGACCTGCGCCTGGATTTCATCCATCTTCAAAGCCAGTTCGCCGCTGATCTTCACGAGCAGCGCCGTATCGATTTTCACGCCGGCGAATTCCATGCCGGCAAGCACCGGCACCAGTGGCATCTCGATGGTCTCGAAGACGCGCTTCAGTGCATCGACTTCGCAGACTTTTGGGTACAGCACATGGTGCAGGCGCAGCGTGATGTCGGCATCTTCGGCCGAGTAGTTCGTGGCCTCCTCGATCGCGACCTGGTTGAAGGTCAGCTGACCCTTGCCCTTGCCGGCGACATCGGAAAAAGAAATGGTCTTGTGGCCGAGATATTTCTCCGCCAGCGTATCCATGTCGTGACGGTTGCCGGCCGCATCGAGCACGTAGCTTTCGAGCATCGTGTCGTAGGCCACGCCGCGCACGTTCACGCCGTGACGCGCGAGTACGTTGAGGTCGTACTTGATGTGCTGGCCGAGCTTCGGCTTGCCCGCGTTTTCGAGCAGCGGCTTCAGGCGCGCGAGCACCGCCTCGCGATTCAACTGCGCCGGCGCGCCGAGATAATCGTGCGTCAGCGGCAGGTACCAGCCGTGGCCCGGCGTGACTGCGAACGCAAGACCGACGAGGCCGGACTGCATGGCGTCGAGCGCATCGGTTTCGGTGTCGAGGCAGATCAAGTCGGCGCGTTCGAGCGCAGCGATCATCTCGGCGAGGGCGCTCTCGTCGAGCACGGCGACGGCCTGCGTCTTTTCCGACGGCGGGCGAGGTAGTGCTTCAGCTTCTGCGGCCGCAGGAGACGGGTTGGGGTGAGGGAGCGGCTTCGGATTCGGCGGCGCTCTCTCACCTGCCGCACGCGCGGCAACCTCTCCCGGACGGAGCGCGAGGCTGCCGAGTTCTTCCAGCGCCCGATGAAACTCCATACGCCGATAAATTGCGGCGAGACGTTCCTTGTCCGGGGCGGCTGGCACGAGCTGCTCGATCGTCATCGGCAGCGCCACGTCGCAGCGGATCGTCGCCAGGTCCTTCGACATCGGAATCTGGTGCAGCGAAGCCCGCAGGTTCTCGCCGGCCTTGCCGGGGATTGAGTCGGCTTTCGCGAGCAGACCTTCGAGCGAGTGATATTCGTTGAGCCACTTCGCCGCCGTTTTCGGTCCCACCAGCGGCACGCCTGGAATGTTGTCCGAGGTGTCGCCGATCAGCGCGAGGTAGTCAACGATGTACTGCGGCGGTACGCCGAATTTTTCGGCCACCCCGGCAGGATCCATGACGCGATTCTTCATCGTGTCGACCAGCTTCACGTGCTCGTTGACCAGCTGCGCCATGTCCTTGTCGCTGGTCACGATCAGTACCTCGTGCCCCGCCGCCGCGCCGCGCTTGGCGAGCGTACCGATGACGTCGTCGGCCTCGACGCCCTTCACCGAAAGTGTCGGCAGCCCGAGTGCTTCGACCAGATCGATGATGATCGGCCATTGCTGCAGCAGGTCATCCGGTGTCGCGTCGCGGTTGGCCTTGTACTGCGGATAGAGATCGTCGCGAAAGGTCTTGCCGGGTGCGTCGAACACCACCGCGATACGCTGCGGTGCGTAGTCCTTCTGCAGGCGCTTGATCATATTGGCCATGCCGAACACCGCGCCGGTCGCCTCGCCCTTCGAGTTGGTCAGCGGCGGCAGCGCGTGATAGGCGCGGAACAGCCAGCCGGAGGCATCGATCAGGATCAAAGGACTCATGGCGTTTCGGATTTCATGTTCTCGATCAGATGTGGCTGGTCCCAGGGCCGTTCGCCGGACAGCAGCACGTTGAGCAGGTTGTCCTGGAAATTGATGTTGCCGGTGAGCTGCGCATGACCTTCGCAGAGGAAGAACGAATATGCCAGCGGGAAGAAAATGAATTCGCTGCGCGGCGCGGTCGGGTTCAGGTTCTGGCGTGCGAGCAGGCTGGGTTTGGTGACCTGGCCGTCGCCGGGTTCGAGCATCAGCGTCGTGTAGTCGATGCCCGGTTCGCGAAATTCGATGGTCTCCGGTGACAGGCGGGTGACTGATTCGCCGTGCACCTGCTCGACCAGCAGACGCGCCGGCGTCAGTGTGCAGTCGCCGCCGAAAACCACGAGTTTCGCCTGGGTCTCGGGCTGCGGCACGGTCAGCGACCAGATGAAACGCCGCGCGCGCTCCAGATGTTTTTCGAAATAGCGCTCGCTCGCTCGGGTGTCGACTCCGCGCAGCCTGAGCGCCGCCGCCGCCTGGGGATCGAAAATCGACCAGCGGAAGTCGCGCCAGGTCTGGATATCGAACAGATCACGGTCGAGCACCTCGGCCTTCGCGGTCACCAGCCAGTCGTTGAGCGGATGCGGGAACAACTGATAGAGGCTCGGCATCGTCGCGAGCACCTCGGGCGGGACTCGCCGCAGGCCGTATTTGGCTCCCTCGATGAACGCCTGCAGCGAGCTGACCGAGCCGAGGTTCGGCGTGCCGAGCAGCACGACGGTGCGCAGTTTCGAAGCACCGCTCAAGTTGACTGGAAAGTCGTCGCCGTCGATCGCATCGTTCTTGCCGTAGCGCATGTAATAGCGCGTGACCAGGCCGCCCATGCTGTGCGCGATGATGTCGACCTGAAGCTTCGGATTGCGGTAGTCGCGACGGATGGTCTCGATCAGGCCGTCGAGTTTGCGCGCGGTGACGGTGTTGTCCTGGCGCCAGTCGTAGGTGAAGACATAGTAACGGCGCTTTGCCGTGTCGACCGGCGCGCCGGGTTCGCCACGCACATAACCGCCGGATTTTTCCAGCGTGCGCAGAATCGCGCCGTAGAAATCCTGGCCGAGCGCTGCCTCGAACAGGTCGCCCGGCTCGATGTCATCAGGAAGCGCTTCGAGCGTGACGGGATCGAACTTCAGCGCCAGTTTCTCGTGGCGTCCGAACAACAGATTCCAAAGCGTGCCGGGCCAGATTTCCTCTCCGGTTTTGCGATCGCGCAGCTTCGAACCGAGCACCCCCGGAATCAGGATCACCGGCGGCTGTACGCCGGACGCAGCGTACGCGTAGAGCCGATGCAGATCGGGCTGCGGCCGGGCCTGGCAGGCCGCGAGCAGCGCCGCAGCCAGGAGAAGCAGCGCGCCGCAGCACGGCCCGTGCGGGCGACGCTGGCGCATCAGCCCGGCAGCAGTGATTCGCCGCGCACGAGATCGGTGAAGGTTTCGCGCGCGCGGACGAGATGCGCCGTCGCGCCATCGACGAGCACTTCGGCGGCGCGGCCACGCGAGTTGTAGTTGCTGCTCATCGTGAAACCGTACGCGCCGGCGGTGCGGAACGCGAGCAGATCGCCTTCGGCGAGCGCCAGCTTGCGGCCCTTGGCGAGCCAGTCGCCGGTTTCGCAGACCGGGCCGACGAGGTCCCAGGTCTTCGCCTCGACATTCGCGGTCTCACACACCGGCAGCACCGCATGCCAGGCGTCGTAAAACGACGGGCGGATCAGATCGTTCATCGCCGCATCGACGATCGCGAAATTCTTGTGCGCGCCGGGTTTCAAAAGTTCAACCCGGGTCAGGAGGACGCCGGCGTTGCCGGCAATTGCTCGGCCCGGCTCTGTCATCACCGTCAGGCCGCGACCTTCGAGCTTGGGTCGCAATGCGTCAGCCCATTCGGCCGGCGACGGCGGCGTCTCCTCGCCGTAACGCACCCCGAGGCCACCGCCGACATCGACATGGTGCAGGCGGATGCCGCGGGCCGCAAGCCGGTCGATCAGTGCCAGCAGGCGATCCAGCGCATCGAGGAACGGTGCGAGTTCACAGAGCTGCGAGCCGATGTGACAGGCCACGCCATCGAGCTCGATGCCCGGCAAGGTAGCCGCCAGCGCGTAGAGCCGCTCAGCCTCGGCGATGTCGACGCCGAACTTGTTTTCCTTGAGGCCGGTCGAGATGTAGGGATGCGTCTTCGCATCGACATCCGGATTCACACGCAGCGCGATGCGCGCGCGCCGCCCGAGGCTGTGCGCGAGTGCCGAAAGCCGCAGCAGCTCGGCTTCCGACTCGACGTTGAAGCAGTGGATGCCGGCATCGAGCGCCTGCACCATCTCGTCACGCGTCTTGCCGACTCCCGAAAACACGATGCGCTCGGCCGCACCGCCGGCACGCAGCACGCGCGCCAGTTCGCCGCCGGAGACGATGTCGAAACCGGCACCGAGCCGCGCAAGCACCTGCAGCACCGCGAGATTGGAATTCGCCTTCACCGCGTAGCAGACGCGGTGATCGAGCCCGGCGAGTGCATCGTCGAAGGCGCGATAATGGCGCGTAAGTGTGGCACGCGAATAGACATAGGTCGGCGTACCGAACTGCGCGGCGATCGCGGACAGCGGCACGTCCTCGGCGCAGAGTTCGCCGCCGCGATAGCTGAAGTGATCCATGGCTAGTTGGGCCTGGTTTCGGGCGCGGCGGACTCTGGCGGCACGGAGTTGGTTGCGGCCGGCGTTGGCTTCGTCTCCTGCTTCTCCGCGCGCTTTTTCAGCAGGTAGCCTTCCTTCGCTGGGGCATCTTCCGGCAGGTGCAGCGGGCCGGTCTGGCCGCAGGCGGCGAGCAGAAGCAGGGAAGTGGCGAAGGCGAACGTGCGCGCGTGAAACGTCATTTCTGCATCCGGGGCGACAAACGCGGCGAGTTTATCAGCGCCGGCAGGCAGGAAGTCCGCCGAAGAACCGTCGGCGAAAACTCACGAATGGTATGAACCGACCACAGCCAGCGTGCCGATTGTTGTAGAAATTGTTTTGATTCAGGCGTAGTCCTAGCTTGGATATTCAGGCCGCGAGCCGCGTCAATCAGGGAGACAACGCAATGAACGGATTCGCTCCGACGTCTCCAAGGGCAGCCGACCCGGCGTCGAACGCACGTCGCGCACCTCAGCTCGCAATTTTTTTCATCGGCATGCTCCTGTCGCTCGCGGCAGGCGCGGATGTGTCGACGGTCAGCGTCGGCGACGCATCCATCGCCCAGCGGGCCAGCGGCGCAACGACGCTGAAGTTCAACATCACGCGCAGCGGCGATACCGGCTATGCGGTGGTCGTGCCGTATGCTACGGCGGACGGCACGGCCGTCGCCGGTGTGGATTACACCGCCGTCAGCGGCAGCGTGACGATACCTGCCGGTGCCACCGGCGCATCCGTGTCGGTGCCGGTGCTCGGCGGTTCGAACAGCGCCGACAAGTCGCTCTATCTCAATCTTGCCGGCGCCACCGGGGTCGGGCCGACACCGAGCTTCGTCCCGCAGCAGACCTTTGCGACCGGGCAGTTTGCGTCTTCCGTCGCCGCAGCTGATTTCAATGGCGATGGCCGCGTCGATATGGTCGTCACCAACCAGGGCGTGAGTTCGGTTTCCATCCTGCTCAACACCACGGCACCGGGAGCCGCCACGCCCAGCTTCACCGCTCAACAGTCGGTGGAGACGGGCGATATCAATCCAGTATTCGTGACCACGGCAGATTTCAATGGTGATGGCCGGGCTGATGTGCTCACGGCACAGAACGACGCCGTCTCCCTGCTACTCAACACCACCACACCCGGTGCGGCCACCGCCAGCTTTGCTGCGCCGCAAAGTATTGCCGGCATTGGAGCGAATTATGGTGCTCGCATCGTCAGAGTCGCCGACCTGAACGGCGATGGCCGGCCTGACCTCCTGGTGGCGTTTTCCGGGGGCCAAGTCAGGGTGTTGTTGAACATCAGCGCACCCGGTGCTGCCACCCCGAGCTTTGCGGCTCCTGTGCAAGTCGGGGAGTCCGATCTTCCTGCTGGTGCCGATATCGCGGATCTCAATGGCGATGGCCGGCCAGATATCGTGGTGGCCAGCGGCTTCAAAGAAACGCTTGTGGTGTTCCTGAACACCACGGCACCCGGCGCCGCAACCCCAAGCTTCGCCACCGCGCAAATTTTTAGCTCGAGCCACTGCTAATGTCTTGTCCACGCTATGCCCGGCCTCCATCAGCGCCACCGATCTCAACGGCGACGGGCGCCCCGACCTAGTCGTCGCGAATGCTTATTCGGACAGCGTCGCAGTGCTGCTCAATACGACGGCACCGGGCGCGGCTGTTGCCAGCTTCGCGGCGCTGACAAGCTTCTCGACCCCGGCCTTTCCGACCTTCGCCAGCGCGGCCGACGTCAACGGCGATGGCCGCCCCGATCTGCTGGTCGCCAACAATACTGCGGGCAGCGTGTCGGTCCTGATCAATATCACTGCGGCCGGCGCGACCGCGCCAGCGTTTGCCAGCCCGGTCAGCTTCGCCGCGAATCGCGCGGATTTCCTCGCGACGGCTGACGTCAACGGCGATGGCCGGCCCGACCTGCTGGTGGCGGGCTTCCAGACCAGCACGGTATCGGTGCTGCTCAACACCACGCCGACGAGCGCCGCGACGTCCCGCTTCGCGCAGCAGCAGGGCTTCGGTACCGGCAGAAGCCCGACCTCGGTCACTGCTGCGGATATCAACGGCGACGGCCGGCCCGATGTGGTCACGGCGGACTACAACTCCGGCAGCGTCTCGGTGTTGCTCGACACCACGGCAGCGGGAAGCGCCTTGTCGACCTTTGCCGCGAAGCAGAGTTTCGCCACGGCAGGCGACAACCCGTCGGCGGTCGTCACCGCCGATATCAACGGCGACGGCAGGCCCGACGTGCTGGTCTCGAACTTTTTCTCAAGCACGGTTTCGGTACTGCTCAACATCACGGCACCAGGTGCCGCAACGGCCAGCCTCGCCGCAACGCAGATCTTCGATACGGATTTCCTGGCAAGTTCAGTGACCGCATTCGATATCAACGGCGATGGCCGGCCGGACCTGGTGGCGACGAACTCGATTGCCTATTCGGGCACCGTCAACGTGTGGATCAACACCACCACGCCGGGTGCCGCCATCGCGAGCTTCGGCACCCGGCAGAGCTTTGCGACCAACGGCTTTCCGCGTTCGGTTGCCGCTGCGGATATCAATGGCGATGGACGGCCCGATCTGCTGGTGAACGATTACGGCGGAGTCTCGGTGCTGATCAACTCGATCGTGCCGGGAGCCGCAATCGCAAGCTTCGCCACGCGGCAGGGGTTTGCTGCCGGTCCTGCCGCCTGCTGTTCCGTGCGCGCCGCCGACTTCAACGGTGACGGCCGCCCTGATCTCCTCCTCGCGAACTACGACTCCAACCTTGTTTCGGTGCTGCTCAACACCACGGCACCCGGCGCTGCCATACCGACATTCTCAGCCGCGCAGAGTTTCGCGGTGGGTCCGCGTCCGCGCTCCGCCAGTGCCGCCGACGTGAACGGCGACGGCCGGCCCGACCTGTTGGTTGCGAACGAATCTTCGCAGACCAATTCCACGGTATCGGTGCTGCTGAACACCACCGCGCCGGGCTCGCTGGTACCGAGCTTTGCCGTGCAGAAAACGTACCCGGTCGGTCTGCTGCCGGATGCGGTAAGTTCGGCGGACATCAACGGCGATGGCCTGCCGGACTTGCTGGTGGGTAACTTTTCCAGCGACAACGTCTCGGTGCTGCTGAACACGCTCTACAGCGCACGTCTGGTCGATGGCTTCGCGGTCGGCACCATCTACCCTGCAGGCTCGTCGCGTTCTCTGAGCATCAGCGACGTCACCCTGAGCGAAGGCGATGCCGGCACGCGCATCGCCAGTTTCACCGTGAAACTGTCCTCGCCATCAACGACCCCGGTCACGGTGACCGCAACCACGGCCGAAGGCAGCGCCGACAGCCGTGACTACGTGCCACGCACATCGCTCATCACTTTCGCGCCCGGCCACACGACGAAGACGTTCAACGTCACCGTCCGCGGCGACGCGCTGTTCGAGCCGGACGAAACCTTCTTTGCCAACCTGAGCAATGCCACCGGTGCGGTGATCGCCAAGGATCAGGTTGTTGCCACCATCGTCAACGACGATCCCGTGCCGACACTCAGCATTCGCAGCGAGGAGGGCGAGATCAACGAGCCTTCCAGCGGCAGGGCGATCGCAAGATTCACGATTGGCCTGTCCGCACCCTCGGGCACGCGGGTAACGGTGCAGGCCAGCACGGTTCCGGGCACGGCGGACAACGGTGACTATATCGGCCGGTCGTCGCTATCGTTTTCGAGCCGGGCCACACGGTGAAAACATTCAACGTCAGCGTTCTCGGCGGCACCGGCGAGTTGCAGGATGAATTTTTCAGTGCCGGCTTGAGCAACCCGAGCGGCGCGACCATCGCCAGCGGCCAGGACAGCGTCTTCATCATTCGCGGGGATTAGCCGTCTGCGAGAATGTGCCTGAGCCGGGCATTTCGTCGTCCCGGGAAACTGCCGGGAGAAGGACCTGAACATCACCGAAACCAAGGACCGCGTCGTCATAGAGCCCGCGCGCGCCGCGAATGCTGCGGTCATCTGGCTGCATGGTCTGGGTGCGGATGGCAACGACTTCGTGTCGATCGTGCCCGAACTCGGACTGCCGGATACCATTTCCGCGCGCTTCATTTTTCCGCATGCGCCGGTGCGGCCGGTGACGCTCAACGGCGGCATGCCGATGCGCGCGTGGTACGACATCATCAGCCTGACGCGCGGCGAGAGGCAGGACGAAGCCGGTATTCGTGCCTCTGCCGCCACGCTCAGGGGCTGCGTCGACGCGCAGATCGCCACCGGCATTCCGGCGACGCGCATCGTCATCGCCGGCTTCTCGCAGGGTGGCGCGATTGCGCTGCATGCGGCGGCGCGGCTGACCACGCCGCTGGCCGGCGTCATGGCGCTATCGACCTATCTGCCGCTCGAGCGCACCGTGCCGGTCGAGATGACGGCCGCCGGCCGCGCCACACCGATCCTCATGTGCCACGGCCAGTTCGACAACGTGCTGGCGCTGTCGCTGGGCAGCCACAGCCGCGACGGCCTGCGCGGCTCGGGCTTTACGGTCGAATGGCACGACTACCCCATGCAGCACGCGGTCTGCCCGGCCGAAATTGACGATATCGGTGCGTTTCTACGGCGGTGTCTGGGCGCCTGAACCGGCAGCCGGCGCGGGCGTTTCCTCGCGCGGCTTCGGCGGCGGCGCTTTGCGCTTGCCGCGCTCGGTCGAATAGATGAGGTCGCCGCCGCTGGCGGTGCCGCTTTCGGTCGAGAGCTTGAAGCCGTGGCCGAGCGTGTACAGCAACCGGAACGTGTAGCCCTGCTGGAACAGGCTGATGCCGTAGCTGATGAACAGGCGCGGCGTGAGGTATTTGCCGAGCGTGAGCTGCGCGACCTGCGTGGTGGCGTCGACGCTGCTGCCGGCGGCCTGCGAGCCGGCGATGCTCTGCGCGTTGGCTGCGACTTCCGAACCATTGCTGCCGACGCCACCGACCGAAAGCTGATCGAGGCCTACCTTCTTGCCGATCAGATTCGCGATGTAGTCGCCCCCGCCCAGGCCCAGCGAGAGGGCGGCCCTCGAGACCAGGCCACGGTCCTGCGTCGAGCTGGTTTCGAGCGAGCGGCCGAGGATCAGCCACGAGAGCTGCTGCTCGCGCGGCAGCGTCGGGCTTGATTGCAGCGTCAACTCCGGCCTCGCGAGCGTGCCGCGCACGCGCACGCCGACGGTGATGTCCTCGCGCGGCTTGCGCGAGGCGGTGATGTCGACCGCCGGCTTGGTGACGGCATCGCCGGTGAACAGCAGCCGGCCGTCGTCGATCGGGAGATCCTGACCGTAGGCCTTGTAGTGGCCGTCTTCCAGGCGCAGCTCGCCACGGCCGCGCGCCGCGCGCTGCGGTTCCTGCGTCACCGTCACCTCGCCCTCGATGCGCGTCTTCAGGCCGAAGCCCTCGATGCGCACGGCCTTGCCGAGCACCAGGCGCAGCTCGACCGTCACCGGCAACGTCGCTTTCGGCGGGGGCGTCTCGGCGCCCACCAGTACCTGATCGCGGCTGACTTCGACACCCCCACCGCCGAGGCCCTTGGGCGTGATGTCGGCGTTCGGCACGGTGAGTTGACCGGTCAGCTTCGCCCCCTTGGCATCGCGCACCAGGTGCAGATCCGGCGATACCCAGGCGCGCGCCTCGGCGGTGTTCATCGCCTGGAAGTTGTCACCCTGCAAGCGGATGTCGGCGAGCAGTGGCGTCACGAACGGATCGACGCTGCCGGTCACGGTCATCGTGCCGTCGCCGGAGCGCAAGCTCCCGTCGAGCGTCAGCGGTCCGTTGCCGTTGCCGCTCAGGTTCAGCCGCACGTCTTGCAACGTGATGCCGGCCACGATCAGCTTCGCGTGACCCTCGCTCAAGCGCAGCTGGCCGCCGAGGCGCGGCGATTTCGGCGTGCCGGAGACATCGAAGGCGCCGGCCAGTTTGCCATCGAGCGAGCGCAGCTGCGGCAGCAGCGGTTCGATGAAGGCGATGGTCGGGAAGTCGGCCTTGATCTGGCCGGACAGCGCGCGCTCGACAAAGCTGGCGCCGGGCGCGGCGGTGACATCGGCATCAATCTGGCCCTGCTCGGTGACAAGCGCGACGACGCCGTGCAGGCGGCCCTCGCGCTGGTCCGCGCGCAACGTGCCGATCTTCAGGTGGAACGGCGGCGCGTCGGGCACCTCGAACTGTGCGTCGCGCAGGTTCAGCGAGGCCACGGCGTCGACGACATCGCCGCCGGTGAAATTGATCTTGCCGTCGCCGTCGACGCTGCCGCCGAGCCGATAATCCGGCGGCAGCAGCGGCTGGAATGCGGCCAGCAGCAGTCGCTCGATGTTCCAGCCGACGCGCGTGCCGTCGCTGAGCACGTTCTGTTCGAGATTGAAGCAGGCGCGGCCATCGGCGCCTTTAAGGCAGGCTGGTTCGAGCGCGCGGCGTTGCCGGCCGATGAGGATGCCCGCACTTTTTTCGAGCGACCACGCGGCCAGCCCGTTCGGCGCCAGGCCGAGTGCGGCGAGTTCGCCGCCCCATTCGCGGCGCCTGCGATCGTAGCCACCCTGCAGCACGAGGTTGACTTTGCCGTGTTCGGTTTGGGCGACCAGTTCGGCGCGGTGGTAGATCTCCAGTCCGGTGATGTCGAGCTTGAGGCTCTGGACGATGAAGCCGACATCGGCCTGCGTGGCGATCACGGCGATTTTCGAATCGACTTTCGGATCGACGTCGGCGCTCCAGACGAGTCGCGCGACGGTCTCCTTGTCATAGCGCAGCGCCGTGGCTTCGCCCCGCGTGACCAGATGCGGATTCTCCAGCGTGCCGGTGAACCTGAAATCGAACTTGCCGCGGCCGGCGAGCTTCGGATAAAGCGCGGCGAGATCGGGACTCTCGAAATCGCCGCCGAGGTCGTAGGGCGGAGTTGCCTGGCCGCTCGCGCTCAAACGTGTTGCGCCGGAGTCGAGCCGCAGCTGCTGCACGGTCACGGTTTTTCCGGCGAGCGCGCCCTGTGCCGCAAGCTTCACCGGATAGCCGCGCAGTCTCGAGTTGTCGATCTGCGCGTCGAACCGGATCGGCGCTTTTGCGCCCTTTTCGGTGCGCAGCTTGAGGCTGCCGTTGATCTCGCCGGGCCAGTCCTTTGCGAACAGCGCCGGGTTGAGTTTCGTGATCTGGGCATCTAAATTCCCTGCGAGCTGCGGCGTCCACGCGACTTCGCCCTGCGCCTGCACCCGGCCGCCGCCGGCCTGCACGAGCAGGTTCCTGACCCGCGCGGCGCGCGTATCGGTGCTGCCTTCGGCGCTCAGCGAAAACGGCTGGCCGCGCAGTGTGGAGCGCGCGATGTTGGCGGTGAAGACCATCTCGGGACGTCCGTCGGCCAGCGTCGTCGTCGTGTTCAATGTGCCGTTGATATCACCGGTCACGCCGGCCGCGAACAAGGCCGGATCGATGTGTTCGAGCACGGCCTGCAACTCCACCAGCACCTGCGGCGACCAGTCGACGTGGCCCTTCGCGCTGATCGCGCCGCGCTGGCCGGCGGTCTTGGGGTCGCTGCCGTCGCCGGCCAGCGTGTCGAGTTGCAGCTGATCGATCGTCAGACTCTGCAGGCTGCCGCTGCCCTGCGCGGCCAGCTGCGCGGCGCGGCCCTGCAGCGTGGCCTTCGTGTTGAGGTCGAAGGCGTAGTGCTCGAAGCTGCCGTCGAGTTTCATCCCGCCTTCGATGGCACCGACCTGCGCCGGCTTCTCGTCCGGCAGCACCAGCGGCCAGTGCAGTTGCTGCCATTGCAGCGCCAGCGCGCTGTGCGCCGCGCCGATGCCCAACGTGCCTTTCGCGCTGATTTCGCCGGGGCCCTGGATCAGCAGTTGTTCGAACTCGATGTGATCGCTCGCCATGCGCGCGTCGGCCTGTGCCTGCAAGGGGCCGGTCCAGCTCAGCGCGGTCTTGAGCGAGGCGATCGTGATGGTGTCGCCCCGCCATTTGCCGACCAGCTCGGCTTGCTCGATTGCGAACGGCGGTGCTTCGGGTTCGCGCGAAGAGTACAGCGCGAAGCCGGAGAGATTCAGGGCGTCGATCACGACATCGACCGGCAGCTTCACCGGCAGTCTCGTCGCGGCTTTCGGCGGCGCATTTTCCGCTCGTGCGGCCGGACGGACCACAAATATCTCGACATCAAGGCGCTCGACATGCAGCTGGCGGCTCAGCAGCGCGCGCGGCGCGATGCGCAGATGGACATGGGCGATGGTGACGACGGTGCCGTCGGGTCCGGTGTAGCGCAGATCGCGCAGGTCGAGCTCGTTGAGCAGGCTGCCGCTGGAGGAACCGATCTGCAAGGCACCGTGCATCAGGCGCTGCGTCTGGGCCAGCGCGAAACGCAGGCCGCTTTCGCTGCGCATGACGTACCCGACAAGGCCGACGACCGCGACGATCAGAACGGCGAGCAGGATCGCGAACGCGCGCAGCGCGCGCAGCAGGAGGCTGCGGCGCGGCGGCGCCGGTGCTTCCGTCACAGTCCCACCCGCACGCCGATGTGCAGCCGCACCGGCGACTGACCGGCATCGAAAGGATGCGCGAGATCGAGTGCGAACGAGCCGAACGGCGCGCGGTAGCGAACGCCGGCCCCGGCGCCGAGACTCAGGGGCACGCGCGGATCGTTGTCGGCGCCGCCGGCGTCGGCGAAGATCGCGAGGCCGTAAGTCTTGTAGACGTACCAGTCGATCTCGCTCGAAGCCGTGGTCAGGAACCTGCCGCCGGCGACACGGCCGTTGGCATCGCGCGGGCCGAGCGACTGGTAGGAATAGCCGCGCACGCTTTCGTCGCCGCCCGCGAAGAAGCGCTGCGACGGTGGCAGGTTGTCGAAGCGGCCGACGGCGGTGCCGCCCTCGTCGATGCGAGACAGCAGATAGAGCCGATTGCCGAGGTAGAGCGTGCTGCGCAGCTTGACCAGGCCCTGGATGAAGTTGGTGTCCGAGAGTGCTGCCGTGGTTCCACCGTGGGTGTCGATGAAGGCATACCAGCCGCGCTTCGGGAAGATCGGATCATCGGCGACGGTGCGGTTGAACGAGATGCCCGGCACCAGCAGCGTGCTGGTCTGGTGCGGGCTCTGCTTGATCGAGTAGCGGTCGACGGTGTACTCGAGATAGACGCGGCGCTGCCAGAGCCGGCCCTGGCGGTTATAGCTCGTGCCGAAGCGGTACAGCGTCTCGTTGACGTCGCTGAAATTCTGCGTCAGCACCTGGGTCGTGAAGCTGATCGAATCAGACGGCACGTGACCGAACGGAATGCGGTACTCGGCGACAGCGGTGGAGATCACGGGTGAGACGCGCAGGTCGAGCCTGAGCTTGTGGCCGCCGTTGTTGATGCGGCGGAACTCGGTGCCGATGCTCGCGCGCGGCCCGGTGTCGGTACCGTAACCGAGGCCGAACTGGTACTTGTGCGGGGCTTTCTCGATCGTGCGGATTACCACCGGAATGCGGCCTTCCGTGTCGACTTTGTCGCGCTGGGTATCGACATCGACGCTGTCGAAGTAATCGAGATCGCCGAACGCGAACTGCGTGCCGAGAACTTTCGCGGGGTCGAAATACTCATCGGGCTGGAACGTGATGTAGCGGCGCAGGAAGTTCTCGTGCAGATGCCCGTCCTGCTCGATCGTGATGTCGCCGAAACGGTAGCGGCGGCCGCTGTCGAGCGTCAGCAGCACTTCGGCACTGTTGTTGGCGACGTCGACGCGCAGCTCGCGTCGCGTGAGATTGGCGTCGAGCATTCCGCCGGAATACGCGGTCTGCACGAGCAGCGTCTTCAGTTCCTCGTACTCGTCGTGCTTGAGCCGCTCGCCGAGCTTCAAAGGCAGTGGCCGCTCGGTGAGCCCGCGCAGCGGCGCGTAGTCGAGGCCCTCGCCGGTGATTTCGATGTTGATTTTCGTGAGGTCGGTTTCCGGGCCGGCGTCGACGGTGTAAATCACGGTCCAGTCGGGCGCCGCACCGCGCAGCTCCGATTTCACCGTGATGTTGTACCAGCCGAAAGGCTGCATCGCGGTCTTGATCTCGGCTTCGCCCTGCTTGAACAGGCGCTGCACGTCGGCCGCTTCGTATTCGGACTTGTCGGCGTCGCTGCGCCTGGCGTATTCGAGGATCGAGAGCCGGTCGTAGCAGTTGTCGCGCTCGTCACTGCCGAGGCCGCGAACCTGCACGTCGATGCCGGCGAGCGCCGGGGCGCTCATGCCGAGCAGGCAGCAGAGCAGGAGCGTTCGGCGCTGCGCCATGCCGCTTACCGGCTGCGCGCGAGTGTCCCGCTGAGCGCCGCGGCCGTGATCAGAACCGGCTGGCGCGGCGAGCGCGTGATCAGTTCCGGATCGGTCGCGATGTAGGGCTTCACGCGATAGCCCGCCGTCTTGAGCTGCGCGAGCAGGCCATCCGGCCCGAGCCAGTGCGCCGCGCCGACGACGATCAGCTGCGCGTGCGCGCCGTCGAGATAGCGTTTGAGCTGCGCTGCCCACGAACGGTTGCGTGCCGCGAGCAAACGCTCGTAGACCAGCGGATAGCGCGCCTTCATGTCGGTGACCAGCGCTTCGATCTTGCTCACGTCGTTGTCGCGCCAGGCGCGGTACATGGCTTGCGGCTCGTCGCCGCTGGCGCCCTCTTCGGACAGGGCCGCGGCGAGAAATTGCCGACTCAGATCCTCGGGCATGTTCATGAACAGGCCGAGATGCTGCGCCGGCGGCTCGAACCAGGCGAGCGTTTTGCCGTCGGCCCTGGCGATGTCGTAGAGCTGCCGGTCGAGCCCGTATTCGCCACTGAAGCCGGCCTTCTGGTACGCGAACACTTCCAGCGTCAGCGCACAGAACCAAGCCTTGTAAGGCTCGCACAAGGGTGCCGGCATGCCGAGCTTGGCGATGCGGGTTTTCAGGCGCGCGTAGATCGCGGCGTCGACCTCGGCCTTGAGACCGTTCGGCGCTTTCGCAGCGGACAAAAGGGCGAGTGCGGATTTCGGGCTGGTCAGTGCGCCGATGTCGGATTCGAAGACCAGGCCGTCTGCCGCGTCGTAGGCATCGGCGATGCCGTCGGGCAATTGCGAGGCGGCTGCGGGCAGCAGGTGCACGGAGCCGAGCAGGTAGTGCGTGGTCTGCGCGCCCTTCACTTCCCACAGAAACGGCGCACTCGACTCGGCGCGAACGCTGCCGGCGCCAAATGCCATGGACAACAGCAGAAACAGCGGGAGGGCCTTAGGAAGCATCCTGAGCATTCTCGTCCTGATCGTGATGCAGCCAGCTGTCCATTGCCGCGCCGCCATCGAGGCCGGCGAAGTCGAATAGCGCGACATCGGCGAGCTGCGAAGGCGCCACGTTCTGCAGCGCGCCGAAGATGTGCTCGATGCGGCCGGGATGCGTGCGTTGCCAATCTTCCATCAGCTTGCGCACCTGCTTGCGCTGCAATTGCTCCTGCGAGCCGCAGAGCGTGCAGGGGATGATCGGGAATTGCTGCTGATTCGCGTACTCGACGATGTCCGCCTCGCGCACATACGCGAGCGGACGGATCACGATGTGCTTGCCGCTGTCGCTCTTCAGCTTCGGCGGCATCGCTTTGAGCTTGGCGTTGAAGAAAAGGTTCAGGAAGAAGGTTGCGACGATGTCGTCGCGGTGATGGCCGAGCGCGATCTTGTGATAGCCGTTCGCTTCGGCATGAGCGTAAAGCGCGCCGCGCCGCAGCCGCGAGCAGAGGCTGCACATCGTCTTGCCTTCCGGGATCACGCGCTTGACCACAGAATAAGTGTCCTGCTCGATGATGTGAAACGGCACGCCCCGCGCGCGCAGGAATTCCGGCAGCACCTGCTCCGGGAAGCCGGGCTGCTTCTGATCGAGATTGACGGCGGTGAGCTCAAAGCTCACCGGGGCTGCTTCGCGAAGCAGCAGCAGGATGTCGAGCAGCGTGTAGCTGTCCTTGCCGCCGGACAGACAGACCATCACGCGATCGCCGTCGCGGATCATCGCGTAATCCTGGATCGCCTGGCCGACTTGCCGGCGCAGGCGCTTGACCAGCTTGTTGCGTTCCAGGCGCCGCCGTTGCGGCGCTTCGATGACGATATCCATATGCGTGTTTATGCGACAACTCCGCCATCGCGCACGTAGGTTCTTTCCCTGGTCCATATCGCGAAGACGATGAACAGCACCGCGATGCCGCCCATCAGCGCGGCGAAGAACAGGAAGTAGACCGGGCCGACGAGGGCGTAGGTCGAGACCTCGCCCTTTTGCGCGTCAAAGGTGCCGATGCTGGCCACGGGCTTGCGGTCGACTTTGTCGACCAGGCGTACGCGATGGCCGGTGGTGTCGATTTCCGCGATCAGGTAGGTGCCGGCGAGCGGTTCGGTCTTGCCGTCGGCAGCGGTGGTCTGCACGCCGTTGTCGCCGCCGATGTCGATCTTCTGACCGGAGACAAAGCCGTCGACGCGGGCCAGTGTCACCCAGGTTTCCGCGCCCGTCTCGACGGTCGTCGCCACCAGCGGTCGCACCATCAGCGCGTTGACCGTAGCGGTCAGTCCATTGCCGACGCTGGTCGACAGCAGGAACAGGCTCATCACGAAGCTCTTCATCACCGGCGGCGCCTGCTTGTAGCTGTATTCGAGGCCGGTGATCGAAACCAGGATTTCCGAGGCGGTCAGCACGCCGTAGGCCATGATCTGCCACCAGAGACTGATGCTGTGACCGTTCTGGATGCGCTGCTCGATCCAGGCCACGATCAAGAAGGAGCTGGCGGTGACGAAGAAGCCCATGCCGATCTTGCGCAGCGGCGTCACCGTGAAGAACTTGCCCAACAGCGGATAGATGCCGAAGGTGAAGATCGGGATCATGCCCAGCACATAGAGCCCGTTCACGACCTGCAACTGCGCCGGCAGCATCTCGTAGCCGGCGAGCTTCTCGAGGCCCGGCACGCCAGCGAGGAAGCCGAACAGGTGCTTGTCCATGAGGCCGCTCTGCGCCTGCACAGTCCAGCTGTTGCCGTTGCTCTGATCCCAGAGCGCCCAGAAGATTGCGATGAACAGGTACAGCAGGGAAAGGCGACCGACGACACCCAGGTTCTCGCCTTTGAACGACCGCTCCAGCCACTGCACCAGCTCCGGCGGCAGCAGCTGGCGCACGCCGGTGTTCATGCAGACAAATGCCGCCAGCGCGAGCTGCGCCAACATCGTGAACAGGGCGAACAGGTAGTTTGTCTGCGTGAAAATCAGTGCAGAAATTCCCAGCATCACCAGGAACACGGCGATGAAGGCGAGTGGGGAGAGACCTGGCTTCGCCATCGCCGCCGGCACCACGGCGAAGCGTTTGCGGCCGAGCCAGAACACCAGGGTGGCCAGTGCCATCATCGCCGCGGGCATGCCGAAGGCCCAGCGCGGGCCGTAGTCCGGACTGTTCAAAAGCTCCGGGCAGAAATAGATCGAGATCGACGAGCCGGCATTGATCGAGAAATAGAAGTAGCTGAACGCGCGTTCGATCAGGTGCTGGTTCGCGCTGGTGAACTGGTCGCCGACATTGGTCGAGACGCAGGGCTTGATGCCGCCGGTGCCGAAAGCGACGAGGAACATGCCGATGACCAGCGTCGTCGGCGTGCCACCGAGCGCGAGCATCATGCAGCCCGAGACATAGACCAGCGAGAACCAGATGATGGTGCGGAACTTCGCGAGAAAGATGTCCGAGACCATCGCCCCGAGCAGCGGGAACATGTAGGCGGCGGACTTGAACATCGCGCCCCACCCCAGCGCCTTGGCGTCGCCGAAGTGCAGGAACTGGATCATGTACGTCACGAGAATCGCGTTGATGCCGTAGAAACAGAAGCGCTCGGCGAATTCGTTGGCGATGATGAACGGGATGCCCGAGGGCATGCGGGCTTCGGTGCCGACTCGGGGCTGGGGAATGGCGGTCGCGGTCATGGAGGATCACTGGCAGTGGGAGCGCCGCCACTTCTGCGGGGGCACGATGCGCCGAATGATGCGTCAAGCGCCCGCGCTTTGTCGAAATTTTCAGCAGCGCGGGGCGTTGTGCCGATTTCCCGCAGACATGAAAAAGCCACGCACCCCTGCGGATGCGTGGCCCGGTATCGCGCGACGGCTGAGGCTACTTCAGCTGCTTTTCAAAAGCGGCGACCTGCTCCTCGGCCTTCTCTTTGGTGAGGCCGTATTTCTCCTGGACCTTGCCGCGTAGATAGTCGCGGTTGCCTTCGGCTTCTTTGAGATCGTCGTCAGTGAGTTTTCCCCACTGTTCCTTGACGCGACCGGTGAGTTGCTTCCATTTGCCTTTGATGATGTCTTCATTCATTTACTTTCTCCTGTCCGATGGATAGGTTGCTGAAGATTACTTCGCTGCGATTTCGAGATTTCCCGCCTCGACGCTCTTCACGCCGCGCGTGCCCTTCGCGATCGCGATGGCCTTGCGCTGTTCACTGGCGCTGCGCACATGACCCGACAGCGTGACGACGCCACCGTTGGTCTCGACTTCGATGCCAGACGAGTGGACTCCCCTGGCCGCGAGCAGCTTGGATTTGACCTTGCTCTTGATATAACCGTCGCTGACCACCGCGCTGGCCTGGTGCGTCTTGCGCTCGACCCTTTCGCCAACGGCCGGTTTGGCGGCGACGACCAGCTTGTTGTCGACGCTGCTTACGCCTTCCTGCTGGCTCGCGATCGACTCGGCGGCAGCCTTGACGTCCGAGCTCGCGGCGGTGCCCGTCAACGTCACGACACGGTCCGTCGTGTTGACGTCGACGTCCGATTTCTTGATGCGCTTGTCGGCGAGCAGCTTCGCGCGAAGCTTGGTGCTGATGGCGGTATCGGTGATCGCCTGACCGACCGTCGCTGATTCCTTCTCCTCGGCAGCGAACGCGTACGACGGCGCAAGTGCGGCGGCGAGCAGCGCGGTGGCGCCGAGTGCGAGACGGAATTTGCTGAGCTGCATATTGATATTGCTATTCATTTTTGACTCCTGCATAGCGGGTATTACGGAAATCTCATGCGAAGCACTAAACCCTCGGAGAGCGGCGGCCCATGATCAAGGACACCACGAACAACACGAGGAAGACGAGGAACAGAATCTTGGCGATTCCGACGGAGGTACCGGCGATGCCGGAGAAACCCAGAACACCGGCGATCAGCGCGATGACTAGGAAAACGATGGCGTAATGCAGCATGGGTTCACTCCTTGTTCAGGGATGGGTTCGTGACGGTGGCAATGCCGCGTCGACGAGGGTGCAAGACCACATTTCGTGCCATGCCGGAAAGTCACGGCTGGCGGGCTTTTCCGAGCTTTGGCCATTTATTTCGTCCGGCCTTCTTACACGAAAGCCTTGCCCGCATCGGTAAGAATTGCTTACTCGGACTACACTCCAAAGTGGATATTTAGAGATTCGTGGACGGGGAATCAGAAGTCCGGCGGACTGTGAGCAGGAACGTCACCGGCCCGTCGTTGACCAGGCTGATCTGCATCTCGGCGCCGAACACACCGCTCTGCGTCGCTGCCCAGGCTGCGCGGGACTGCTGCACGAAGTCGCCGTAGAGCACGCGCGCCGCGCCGGGCGGTGCGGCCGGAGTGAAGCTCGGCCTGGCACCGCTACTGGTATCTGCCGCCAGCGTGAACTGCGGGACCAGCAGCAGGCCGCCGTGGTCCGGACCGAGATCGCGCAGGCTGCGGTTCATGCGCCGCTCCTGATCATCAAACACGCGATAGCCGAGCAGGCGCTCGAGCAAGCGCGCGCCCTGCGCCGCCGTGTCGTCACGCTCGATTCCGATCAGCACCAGCAGCCCGGCGCCGATCCGCGCGACGGTCTCGCCGTCGATCGCCACCGACGCACTTCGCACACGTTGCAACAAGCCAATCATGTCGAGCACTCGCGGAAAAGGAATAATTCGCCGGATGCCGACTTTACTGCGCCTCTGCCTCACGCTTCTGGGCTGGTTGCCGCTGCCGCTGCTGCACGGCGGCGGCTGGCTGTTCGGTCTGCTGCTGTGCGGGCTGCCGAACCGCTTCCGCGCGATCACGCGGCGACATCTCGAACGCTGTCTGCCTGAGCTCGACGTCGAGGAGCGTCGAAGGATCGAGCGCCGCAGCCTGATCGAAAGCGCGAAGGCAGTGGTCGAGGCGCCCGCGATCTGGTTCGGCCCGGAATGGCGCCTGGCACGCTGGATCGACGATGAGCTGGCGCTCGCGGTGCTGCGTGCGGAAATCGCCGGCGGTCGTGGCGCGATCATGCTGACGCCACACTTGGGAAGCTGGGAACTCGCCAGTTTCTTTTGCGCGCAGGTGGCGCCGATCGTGGTGCTGTACAAGCCTCAGAAAGGCATCGCCGATGCGGTTATTTTCGCCGGCCGCTCGCGCCGGCCGGCTGTGCGCCCGGTGCCGACGACCGGCGGCGGCGTCAAGGCGCTGCTCTCGGCGCTCAAGCGCGGCGAACTGATTGGTCTCCTGCCGGATCACGATCCGCCCGACGATTCCGGAACCACTTTCGCGCCGCTGTTCGGGATTCCCGCGAACACGATGACGTTGGTCGCGAAGCTCGCCCAGCGGTCCGGCGCGCCCGTCTGGTTCGTCGTTGCCGAGCGGCTGTCCTGGGGCCGCGGCTTTCGTTTTCACCTGCGCCCGGCGCCGGCCGGAATCGCCGATGCCGAACGTGGCCCGTCGGCGTTGAACCAGGGGGTGGAAAATTGTGTGCGCGAATGGCCGGGCCAGTACTGGTGGAGTTACCGGCGCTATCGGCGGCGCCCCGCCGATAGCGCGGATATGTACGTCGGACTTTAGGGCCTGTTATTGTCCGGCGCGCTGTGAACGGCAGCTTTCGGATTCTTGATCGAAATCTATGCCGACTTGCCAGCGCACCGAAAACTTCTCGCAAGCAGGCACTGGCAGCATAGAATTCGGCCCCTGAGACCGGTGCCGACGCAGCTCGCATCGGAAGTCCGTCCACGGCGCTCACGCGGCAACCGGATCATCAACACGGAATCCCAATGGACAACGATATTCTGATCGAGGCGCGCGGATTGTCGCGGCGTTACGGTCTCACCATAGCGGTGAGCGGACTCGACCTGAGCCTGCGCAAGGGCGAGATTCTCGGCCTGCTGGGCCCGAACGGCGCCGGCAAGTCGACGACGATGAAGATGCTGGCCGGCGTGCTCGCCCCGAGCGGCGGCAGTGTTCGCATCAACGGTATCGCGATCGCGGACGAACCGAAGCAGGCCAAGCGCCATCTTGGCTATCTGCCGGAGCAGCCGCCGGTCTATCCGGAACTCACCGTCGACGAGTACCTGCGCTACTGCGCCGGCCTGCATGGCGTGCCGCGCGGCGCGCGTGCCGCAGCGGTTGCGCGCGCGCAGCAGTCCTGCGGGCTGACCGAAGTGGCCGGGCGGCTGATCGGCAATCTGTCGAAGGGCTATCAGCAGCGCGTCGGCATCGCCCAGGCAATCATCCATCGCCCGGCCGTGGTGATTCTCGATGAGCCGACCGTCGGCCTCGACCCGATCCAGATCCTCGAAATCCGTTCGCTGATCAAGGAACTCGGCGAGCAGCACAGCGTGATCCTGTCGAGCCACATCCTTCCGGAGATTCAGGCCGTCTGCGGCCGCGTGATGATCATCGATCGGGGCCTGGTCGTTTATTCGGAGCCCTTGAAAGCCGCCGGCACAGAAAGCTTCACCACCGTGCTCGCGACGTTCCGCCATGCACCCATGGTCAACGCACTGGGCGCGATTGCAGGCGTATCGCGCTTCGAAGCGCTCGGTCGCGGCCAGGTGCGCTTTCATCTCGCCGACGGCGCGGACCCGCGCGAGGCGATCGCGCAAGCGGCGGTCGGCGGCGGCTGGGGCCTGATCGAGCTGCGCGCGGAAGTCCGTACCCTCGAGGAAATCTTCGTCTCACTCACGTCGGGCGAGCGCCCCGAGCCGACCGACCACCCGCTGAAGGATGCCGCCTGATGAGCACCACACTGACCATCGCCGGCACTGAAGCACGGCGCATCTTCGTCTCGCCGCTGGCCTGGGCCGTACTAGCGGTCTTGCAGGCGATCCTTGGGTTCATCTTTCTGAACGTGCTGCTTGAATACGCCCGCAATCCCGGCGGGGCGGATCAGTACACGGGCATGTCGGACTATATTGGCAGCGGGCTGTATGGCTTCGCAACGATCCTGCTGCTGCTGATCATGCCGCTCCTGACCATGCGCCTGTTCGCCGAAGAGCGGAAAAACGGCAGCCTGACGCTGCTGCTGTCATCGCCGGCGAGCCTGATCGAGATCGTGCTCGGAAAATTCCTTGGCCTCGGCAGCTTCGTGCTCGCGGCACTCGCGCTGCTGGCGGTGATGCCGCTGACGCTGCTCGTCGGCACCCCTCTTGATCTCGGCCGCATCGGCGCCGGCCTGCTCGGCCTCGGCCTCCTGATGGCGTCTTTCGGCGCCGCCGGCCTGTTCGTCTCGACGCTGACGAAAGAGCCGACGATTGCGGCCGTCGTGACGTTCGGCCTGCTGCTGCTGATCTGGCTGTTCGGCATCCTCGGACACCGGCCCGGCCTGGTCGGCGAAGTGTTCACGTACCTGGCGCTGGTCGATCACTTCGAGAACCTGCGCCGCGGCATCTTCAATTCCGCCGATATTGCTTACTACCTTCTGTTCATCGTCCTTTTCCTCTGGCTGGCCGTGCTGCGGCTGGACATCGAGCGTTCTTAAAGCCGGCCCACGACTCATGAACCAGACCAAAAGCAAACGCCTCCAGCAGATCGTCAATGCGCTGCTGATTCTCGTCGTCATCGGCCTCGCCGGCTGGCTGTCGACGCATTACAAATTCGAGCTCGACTGGACTTACGGCAACCGCAACACACTGACCGACGCCAGCCGGAAGATGCTCAAGGCGATGCCGGATCCGGTCCGGCTGATGATCTTCGACTACGAGAATTCCCAGGGCCGCAGCGAGATCGAAGCCCGGGCGAATCGCTATCACCGGTTCAAACCGGATTTCACGCTGGAGTACGTCGATCCGAGCGTGGACCCGGTCAAGGTCCGCGAGTACAACGTCAGCCGCAATGGCGAGGCGGTGCTGGAATATCAAGGCCGGCACGAGACGCTGCAGGAATTGACCGAGCCGCAGATCACCGGCGCATTGCAGCGGCTGTCGGACGGCGCGGAACATTACATCCTGTTCCTCGAAGGACATGGCGAACGCGGCTTCAAAGCGCAGGTCGGCCAGACCCAGAACGATTTGACGATTTTCGGCGACGCATTGACTGCGAAGGGCCTGAAACTGCTGCCGCTGAATCTGCTGAACTCGCCGAAGGTGCCGGAAAACGCCTCGGCGCTGGTTATCGCCAGCCCGACGCAGACGATGCTGCCGCACGAAGTCAAGCTGATCACGGACTACGTCGAGGCCGGTGGCAACCTGCTGTGGCTGACTGATCCGGAATCTCCGGAAGGGCCGGCGGAACTCAGCGCGCTCCTCGGCATCACCTGGCAGAAAGGCACGGTGATCTTCGCGGACTACGCCAAGATCGGCTCGCCGAGTCCGCTGGTGTTCTTCACCTCGAAGTACCCGCCGAACGCCGTGACGCAGTCGTTCAAGGACATCACGGCCTTTCCGCTCGCGCATTCGATCGGCTACGAGAAGGAGGTGGGCAAGACCAGGGGCTGGACGCCGGTGCCGATCATTCAGACCGACGAGCGCTCCTGGCTGGAGACCGGCAAGCTCGACAGTACGCTGGCCTTCGACGAGAAGAGCGGTGATATCCCGGGGCCTCTGACCATCGGACTGACGCTGACGCGCGAGCGCAAGAACGAAGACGGCAAGAACTACACGCAGCGCATCGCGCTGATCGGCGATTCCGATTTTCTCGCCGACGCCAACATCAAGGCGCTCGGCAACAAGCAGCTCGGCCTGAACATCGTGCAGTGGCTTGCGTCGCGCGACACGCAGCTCAACATCGACGTGCCGAAGGCGCCGGACCTGGTGCTGCGCCTGCCGGGCTGGGCCTATTCCACGATCGGCCTCGGCTACACCATCGTGCTGCCGCTGCTGCTGCTGCTGTTCGGCGTGACGCGCTGGATCCTGCGGCGGCGCAAATGACCGGCAAGCCGGACGTCCGCGCATGAAACAGAAAACGCTCAACCTCGCGCTCGGGGCGCTGGCGCTGGGGATGATCGCCCTCGTCGCGATCAACCGGAAAGAAGAGGCGGCGAAGACCGAATTCGTGCTCAAGCATGGCGAGCCGATAACCGCGCTCGAGCCCTCATCGATCGAGCGCATCGCCATCCGTCATCCCGATGCGCCGGAAATCCGGCTGGAGAAGAAGGACAATCAGTGGCAGCTGATCGCGCCCGTACAGGCGCCGGCCGATCTGGTTCAGGTCAGCAATATCATTGCGCTGGCGACTGCCGAGCGGCAGGGCACGGTCGATATTGCGAAGGTCAAGCGCCCGAATCTGGGCCTGGAACCGCCGCGCTACACGGTCACGCTGAACGACACCCCGTTCGCGGTCGGCGAAGTCGAGCCGCTGCGCTTCACGCGCTATGTCGAAATCGGCGTCGGCACGCCGGAAGACCGGATCGTGCTGATCAAGGACAACGGTACGACTGCAACCGACGCCGACTACACCGGCTTGCTGTCGAAGCTGCTGCTGCCGGCAAAGGCCGACATTGCCCGGATCGAGGTTGCAGGCCTTCGTATCGAACGGCGCGGCGACACCTGGACCGCGCAGCCCGCCAGCGCGGAGGCGACGCCGGAAAGTCTCGCCGCCTTTGTCGACGGCTGGCGCCAGATCCGTGCGGTCAGCACCGAGCGGCCGACGGTGGAGGGCGTCAGACGCGCGAAGAGCCCGGAATTCGCGACCGTGTCGCTGGCCGACGGTCGCGCCTACAAATACGAGATTGGCCGAAGAGACAACGACATCGTGTTCGACCGCGACGAACTCAAGGTCCGTTATGCGCTGCTCACTGCGGACGGCGAAAGACTTCTGCACCTGCCGAAGCCGAAGCCGCCGGAAGCGACCGAACCGGCATCCGGCACGCCGAAATAAGCGTTCGTTCGGCACGCCGGATACCGGCCCGCGTTAGCATCGGCGCCCATGCCCGAACTGCCCGAAGTCGAAACCGTCCGCCGCGGCGTAGAGCCGCAAGTCGTCGGCCGCAGGATCGCGGCGGTGCGCGTGCACGACCGACGGCTGCGCTGGCCGGTGCCGGAAGGCTTCGAAGATTTCCTGGTCGGCAAACGGATCGAAGCCGTTACGCGGCGCGGCAAGTATCTGATCTTCGATCTGGGCGGCGATCGCGTCATCGTCCATCTCGGCATGTCCGGACGCCTGAACCTGCTGCGCGGCAACCCGGCGCTGCGCAAGCACGATCACGTCGAGATCGAGCTGTCGGGCGCCCTGCGTCTGCGCTTCCACGATCCCCGGCGTTTTGGCGCGGTGCTGCCGTGGCCTGCGGAAGAAACCGGCCATGCACTGCTCGACGAACTCGGGCCCGAACCGCTGTCGGCGGAGTTCACCGGGGACTATCTGTTCCACCTCTCGCGCGGACGCCGCGCGCCGCTGAAGACTTTCGTCATGGATAGCCACGTGGTCGTCGGCGCCGGCAATATCTACGCGGCCGAGTCGCTATTCCGCGCAGGGCTCCGGCCGACACGCGCCGCCGGCCGCGTGACGCGTGCGGAATACGCACGGCTGGCGCAGGCGATCCGCGGAGTCCTCAGCGAGGCGATCTCGCTGGGCGGCACGACGCTGCGCGATTTCGTCGGCGCGAGCGGCGAGGCCGGTTATTTCCAGCAGCAGCTTTTCGCCTATGGCCGCGAGGGCGCGGCCTGCCGGGTCTGCGGCCGCGCGATCAAAAACATCCGCCTGGGTAATCGCGCGAGTTGCTATTGCCCCGGCTGCCAGCACTGACGGGCGCGGTGCTGTTTTCTACAATCGCCTGCCGAGACGACACGCCGCCGCTTGGCGCCTGCATCGCACGCGTCGGAACCGTCGATAAGCTCTAAAGGTCGGAACGAGACCGGCTTGCGCGCGCCGAAACAGCAGCGTAGCGTCATTGGGCGGTTTATATGGAGGGTTCTTCATCATGCGCACCATCCTAGCGGGCGTCACCCTGATTCTGAGCGCCGGTCTGGCCTCGGCTGCGGACGCGACGGCAGCGTCGGCCGAACCGACGAAGCCAGGCGTCGAGCAACAGCCGGTTTCCTGTCTGCGCGAAACCGGAACGCGGATTCCCACAAAACCGGGCGAATGCGTCAGCGCACCCGGGACGTCGTACAGCCGGGAAGTCCTCCAGGAAACCGGCCGGGTCAATCTCGACGACGCACTGCGCCAGATCGATCCCCGGATCAGATGAGCCCGCGCCCTGCGGTCTAGCCGAACAGCTTGCCGCCCATAAGCTGCTTCGCGAGGTCAGCGAGCTGACTGTGATCGCCGACCTGGCCCTGCGGCGTGAGCTTGTCGACGATCTGCGGCAGGACTTTGGCAAGCATGCCGCCGGCCGCGCCGTGATCGAGACCGAGCTGCTGGGCGATCTGGCCGATGGTGCCTTGGCCTAGCGCCTGAGTGACTTGATCGCCGCTGATCTCCTGATTCTGTCCGGTGCCGACCCACGACTGCGCAGCCTGCCCGAGCCCGGCTTTCTCGAACTGCTGAATGAGGCCGCCAATCCCGCCATGCTGGTTGATCAGGCCCATTACCAAGCCGACCAACTGCCCACTGCCGCCGCCCTGCTGCGCATTGCCGCTACCCGGCATTGCGCCACCGACGACACTACCCAGCAAATCGCCTAATCCCGACATTTCGTTCTCCCGATGGTGATGCGAGCGTGGAGCATAGCGCGCGGAACGTTACCGCAAGAGTCGATGGAGCGTGCCAACCTCTGAAAGGAATCGTCAGACGGCTTCGGCCGACAGGGGGAATCTCTTGCGCTGCGTCCGAGCTTTCTTTACTCCGAGCTTGTTGGAGCCTAATTCAGCATGCGCGGCACGGCGAGACGAAACGGCTCGATGTAAGCGTCGAAGGCTTCTTCGTCTTCCGTGACCATCTGGTAGCTGCCGTGCATGGTGCCGACCGGCGTGCCGAGCGGGCAGCCACTGGTGTACTGGAATTGCTCGCCCGGTTTCAGCGTTGGCTGGTAGCCGACCACGCCCGGCCCACGCACTTCCTCGACCTTGCCTTCGCCATCGGTGATGACCCAGTGCCGCGAGAGCAGCTGCACGGTCTCGCTGCTCTCGTTGCGGATCGTCACGTGGTAGGCGAACAAATAGTGCGACTTCGCCGGCTCGGATTGTTCTGCGACATAGCGCGGCTGCACGACGATGCGCACGCCGCGGGTCATGGTGTCGGTCATCAGAGAAAGCCTGCCTGGAGTTTCGCGGCATCGCTCATCATGTCCTGCGTCCAGGGCGGATCGAACACCAGTTCGACATCGGCGCTGCGTACGGTCGGCACCAGCAGCGCCTTGGTTTTCACTTCGGCGACGAGAATGTCGCCCATGCCGCAGCCCGGCGCGGTCAGCGTCATCACGACATTGAGCTTCCAGCCCTGGTCATCGGTGGGTTCGAGCCGACAGTCGTAGATCAGACCCAGATCAACGATGTTGATCGGAATTTCCGGATCGTAGACGGTGGCCATCTGCGCGCGCACGGCGCTCGCGACTTCTTCCTCGCTGGCGTTTTCGGCCAGCGCCGGCACGCTGTCCGGTGTCTTGCCGATGGCGTCGGCGTCCTTCCCGTCGAGCCGGAACAGATGGCCCTGCACCTGCACGGTATAGCTGCCACCGAGCGCCTGCGTGATCGTCGCCTCGGCGCCCTCGGGCAATTCGACACGGGTGCCGGCGGGGATCAGAACGCCGATGACTTCGCGCGTCAGGGTAACGATTTCGTGGGTGTACGACATGGAAGAACACTGAGGGCGCGGCGGCCCGATTAAAGCGATCGATCGCGCCCCCATATTAGACGCAGGTGGGGACTGCCGCATCCCCGGCGCGTCGTCGTCCTTCCGCTCGCAATTCCCGTCTGCGACGGCAAGCCGGGCGCCGAACGACACCGCAGTTGTCCGTGGCGGCGAATCCTTGCACGATGAAGATCCCGTTTCCGCGATCGCGAGCGCCGCGCCATGAATATCCTGTTGAAGTCTGGGCTGAAGCCGGCTTGTGCAGCCCTGCTGCTGTGTTCGATGACGGCGCAGGCGATCGAGACCACGGCGCCTGACCGGCGCTCGGTTAACGTCAGCGGCCGTGGCGAAGTCTCGGTGACGCCGGATCGCGCACGCCTGTCGATGAGCGTTGAAGTCACCAAGCCCGATCTGCGCGCCGCGCAGATGGAGATCAACCGCGTTGTGCGCGAGTACCTCGCGCAGGTCAAAGCCCTCGCCATCAAGGATGAGGACGTCTCGACCGCCGGCCTGAGCATCCGCGCCGAATACGACTACAACGTCAAGGGCGGCCGCCGGTTTCTCGGCTATCACATCTCGCGCGGGATCGAAATCGTTGTCCGCGATCTCGACAAGATCGGCGACGTGCTCTTGCGCGCAACCAACGCCGGCATCAACAACGTCTCCGACCCGCTGCTCGAATCCTCGAAGTCCGAGGACTTGCAGCGGCAGGCGCTGGCCAAGGCCGCCGAGGACGCGCGCGCCAAGGCCAAAGTGCTGGCTGACGCGCTCGGCGTGAAGCTCGGCGCGATCCACACGCTGAATGCGAACACCGAGTACACGCCGCCACCTGTCGTCGCGCAGGCGCGGTTCAGAACGCTGGCGGCCACCGCCGACGCGGCCGAGAGCGGCAACGACCAGATCGGCTTTGCCGCCGGCCAGATCAAATACGCAGCGACACTCAACGCGGATTTCGATCTCACACCCTGAGCCCGGTTCAGGAATCAGCGTGCGGTTTTCGTGCCCGGGTGAAATAATCCGCCGCTTCTGCCCCCTTTTGGGATAACGCTGTGCCGCACGCGAAGCAGTCCGCCACCCCGAAGGTCGGCGTCATCATGGGGTCCCGCTCCGACTGGGAGACGATGGAACACGCGGCGCGCGTGCTGTCCGAACTCGGCGTGCCTTACGAAACGCGCGTGGTTTCCGCGCATCGCACACCGGATCTGCTGTTCGACTACGCGGCGAAGGCGGCCGCGCGCGGCCTGCAGGTCATCATCGCCGGCGCCGGGGGCGCGGCGCATCTGCCGGGGATGACCGCCGCGAAGACCCGGCTGCCGGTGCTCGGCGTGCCGGTGCAATCGAAGATGCTGACCGGCATCGACTCCTTGCTGTCGATCGTGCAGATGCCGGCCGGCATTCCGGTCGGCACGCTGGCCATCGGCGCGGCGGGGGCGAGCAATGCGGCGCTGCTCGCCTGCGGCATCCTCGCGCTGCACGATCCGGCGCTTGCACAGAGGCTCGAGGCCTGGCGCGCCGCGCAGACGGCGAAGGTGCTCGACGACGAGCCGCTGCCGGCACCGTGATCCCCGCGTCTTCCCTACAAGATCACGCGCAGTGAAAATCGGAATACTCGGCGCCGGCCAGCTCGGCCGCATGCTGGCTTTGGCAGGTTATCCGCTCGATCTGGATTTCGTGTTCCTCGATCCGGCGAGCGAGGCCTGCGCGGCGCCGCTCGGCGAACATCTCCATGCCGATTATCTCGACGAGGCCGCGCTCGCCGAATTCTGCGCGCGCGTCGATCTGGCGACCTACGAGTTCGAGAACGTGCCGCAGACGGCTGCCGAGTTCGTCGCCGCGCGCGTGCCGCTGCTGCCGGCGCCGCGGGCGCTGACGGCGGGCCAGGATCGCCTGTCCGAGAAGGCGCTGTTCGAATCGCTCGGTATTCCGGTGCCGCTGCACGCGGCGGTAGACAGCCGTCTCGATCTTGATGTCGCCGCCGCGATCACCGGGCTGCCGGCTGTGCTGAAGACACGGCGCATGGGTTACGACGGCAAGGGCCAGGTCGTGCTGCGCAGTGCCGCAGAGTTCGATGCCGCCTGGGCTGCCATCGGCGGACAACCGCTGATCCTCGAAGCCTTCGTGCCGTTCCAGCGCGAGGTGTCCTGCCTGCTCGTGCGCGGCCGCAACGGCGAGCTCGCGTACTACCCGCTGGTCGAAAACGTCCATCGCGCCGGGATCCTGCGCACGGCGACGCCGACCTTCGCCGATGCACTTCAGGCGCACGGCGAAACCTACGCGCGCCGGGTTGCGGAACACCTCGACTACGTCGGCGTCCTCGCCTTCGAATTCTTTGTCGCGAACGGTGCCTTGATCGCCAACGAGATCGCGCCGCGCGTGCACAACTCCGGGCACTGGAGCATCGAGGGCGCCGAGGTTTCGCAGTTCGAGAACCATTTGCGCGCGATCGCTGGCCTGCCGCTCGGTGCGACCGCGCTGCGCGGCCCTTCGGTGATGGTCAATTTCATCGGCGCCGCGCCGGCATTGAATGAAGCTGCGGCGATCGCCGGCGTCCACATCCATCTCTACGGCAAGACCCCGAAACCGCAGCGCAAGATCGGTCATGCCACGATCACCGCACCGGATGCCGAGACGCTGGCCGTGCGTCTCACGGCACTGCAGGCCTTGCTGCCGGACGGCGACTAGGGCCGTTTGAGAGACGGCGAAAGTTCGCGCCACAGCGCGCGATAGGCTTCGGCGGCAACGCTCGACGGCTCGAACGCTTCGACCGGCCCGCGATGTTCGCCCATGCGCTCGACTGTCGAAGCGTATGGAATCACGGCTGCGCAGACATCGCGCATGGTTTTCGGCGGCTGTTCGATCAGGCCGCGGTGCAACCCTCGCCGGCGGTCGGCCATCGACCAGAACGGCTTGAGCCTGCCTCTCGGCAGATCGTAGGTCTTGAAGTATTCGATCAGCGTCATCAGCGCGCGCAGGCTCAAATGCGTCGGCACGGTCGGCACGAGGATGCGGTCGGCGGCGCCGAAGATGTTGTCGGCGACGTGCGACAGACTGGGCGGGCAGTCGAGCACGACCAGTGAGTATTGCTCCGAAAGCGGTTCGATCAGGCGGCGCAGGCGGTCGTGGCTGCTGTCGTCCTTGCGCAGCCAGACGTCGAGATGCCGCGTGTCGAGGTCCGCCGGGATCAGGTGCAGATGTTCATGATGTGGCGTTTCGACGATGCGCCGCCCGATCGGCGACGTGCCACGCCACACCGCTTTGTCCGCTGCCTTCGCCGCGTCGCCGCGCAGATACCAGGTGGCCGCACCCTGCGGATCGAGATCCCAGAGCACGGTGTGCAGCCCGGACTGCGCGGCGAGATACGCGAGATTGACCGCCGCCGCCGTCTTGCCGACGCCGCCCTTGACGTTATAAACCGCGAGCGTCTTCACCCGCCTGGCCTCCGATCGCGCGCAGCCCGCGCGGATCAGAATTTACGCACATACGCGGCAACATCCGCCACCGCCTGGGCATCGAGCGGCGCGGGATAGAGCTTCGGCATCTTGGCCGACGGGTTCTTGATCCAGGCGATCGTCTGCTCGGCGTCGAGTTTTGCCTGCAGACCCTTCAGGCTCGGACCGACACCGCCCTCGCCCTTGGCGCCATGGCAGGCGGCGCAAGTACGCGCGTAGACGGTCTTGCCGGTGTCAGCATTCGCGACACCGGCCGTTTCGGCGGCAGGCGCGGCGGCTGCATCCGGCGATTTATTCGCACCCGCAGCGCCGAGCGCGTAAAGAATCAGCGTCGGCGAGCCGCTGGCACCGAAGGTCAGGCGCGAGACATTGCCCGATACCGCCGCCACATATTGCCGGCCACCCTGGGCGTAGGTGATGACGCCGCCGGCCATCGCGCCGCCGGTGGGTGTCTTCAGCAGCAGCTTGCCGGTGCTGCTATCGAGAACAAGGAAGTTGCCGGCCATGTCGCCGCCGAAGGTGACGCCGCCGGCCGTAGGCGTGAGGCCGGCAACCACCGGGCCGTCCGCGTGGTAGCGCCAGCGCATCGCGCCGGTGTCCGGATCGACGGCCTGGATCCAGCCGGTCGGATTCGGGTCCATCAACCAGGTTCCGCCGAGCATGAATTGGCCCGGGACGAATTTCTGCGGCTTGGGCGTGATCGTCGAGCACCAGTCGACCGTGCCGACAATGATCGCCTTGTTTTTCGTGTCGTAGGCAGGCCCATTCCACTCGACGCCGCCCAGTACGCCTGGGCATGCGTGCAGACCGGTTGCAGTGGGCTGTACGCCTTCGTTCTCGATCGTCGTGACGACGGTGTCGAAAACCCGCTTGCGGGTTTCGCGATTGACGCCGTAAAGATGCCCGTTCTTGCTGCCGATTGCGGCGATCGGTTCGCCATTAGTGTTGTGATACAGCATCGGTGCGGCGCCAAGATCGAGATCGTGGCCGTCGTTGGAGACCATCTGGTGGTACCACTTCAACGCACCGGTACGGGCGTCCAGTACCACCATGCTGTCGGTGTAAAGGTTGGCGCCGGGCCGGTGACCGGGAAGGATATCCGGCGCCGGGTTGCCGACCGGTACGAACACTTCACCGGTCGACATGTCGATCGAATAGTGTGTCCACGATCCGCCGCCGCCGTAGCGCGCAGTACCGCGTTCCTTCCAGGTTTCCGCGCCCGGCTCCTTGCCGCGCGGAATGGTGTTGAAGCGCCAGATTTCTCGGCCGGTTTCCTGATCGTAAGCCATGATCCGGCCTCTCACGCCCCAGTCGCTGCCGGCGCTGCCGATGATCAGCAGGCCCTGCCAGATGATGGGCGCGGCGCTGAAGAATTCGCCCTGCTTCGGATCGCCGGCCTGCTGTTGCCAGATCGTCTTGCCGGTAGCCGCATCGATCGCGAGCAGCCGGCCATCCGGTGTGCCGCGAAACAGCTTACCGTTGGCGTAGGCGACGCCGCGGTTGACGGAAAAAACGTCGGCCTGTTCGGGAACGTAGACGTTGCGCCAGCGCTGGGAACAGTTGGTCGCGTCGATCGCAATGGTATCGTGCGCCGTATCCAGATAGATGACGCCGCCGAGTTGCACGAGGCCGGTGTGGAAGGCGCCAGAGTCATCGAGCTTGATCCGGCACACCTCGGCCAGCGAGCCCGCATTTTCGGACGTGATCTGGTCCGGCGTCCCGAAACGCTGTCCATCCGCAGTGCCGTTGTAGCTCGTCCAGATACTGTCGGGCAGCGACGCTTCCGCCTGGGCAGCACCGGTGACCAGTCCGGCCATTGCCGCAACGCGCAGCAAGCGACTGTAAAGCCGCACATTCTTGATTCTCATTGCGCCTCCTCCCTCCACAATGTCAGTTCCTGCGGTATGACCGAACTTTACCGGCGGGGTGTTGGCTTGCCTAGGTAGTGCGAATCCTCTGCGCGACTATCGGCATGCTTGAGCTCGAACGAAGGCTCAAACGTCGAGATTGCCGACCAGCAAGGCGTGCTTTTCGATGAACTCTCGGCGTGGTTCGACATCCTCGCCCATCAGCGTCGTGAACATCTGATCGGCAGCAATCAGGTCCTCGACACGCACCTGCACCAGGCGACGCGCCACCGGGTCCAGCGTCGTTTCCCAGAGCTGTTCGGGATTCATTTCGCCGAGGCCCTTGTAACGCTGGACATGCAACCCGCGCCGCGCCTCGGCCAGCAGCCACGCGTACGCTTCCCCGAAGTTCGCAACGGCGCGGCTGCGCTCGCTGCGGCGAATCGTCGCGCCGGCACCGATAAGGGCCGCCGCCTCGATATTGAATCGCGTAACCAATTGATAATCAACGGAAGTAAAGAAGTCTTCACCGAAAACGTAACGATGCTCGAGACCGTGCACCCGTTGATTCACGATCAGCGCCGCAGGACGCTCCCTGGCCGCGTCGGCTTTCAGTTCAACCACATAGCGCTGCAGCGTCGTGCCGGCATTCAGGGCCTTCGAGAAGCGGTCGAGCCAGACCTCACGTTCGCTTTCCGCCGCAGTGATCGGCGCCAGCTCGACGAGACGTTCGAGGACGTGCCGGTCGTAGTGCCGTGACAGGCGCTCGATCACGCCCTGGATGCGTGCGTAATCGCGCACCAGCTGCGCGAGCTTTTCCGTCGGCAACGGCGGCGCCCCGGCGTCGGCGCTGAATGAGGCCTCGTCGAGCGCGGATTTCAGCAGCCAGTCCTCGAGTTCGTGGTTGTCCTTGACGTAACTTTCGTTCTTGCCACTTTTGAGCTTGTAAAGCGGCGGCTGCGCGATGTAGACGTGACCACGCTCGACCAGTGCATACATGTGCCTGTAGAAAAACGTCAGCAGCAACGTCCGGATGTGGGCGCCGTCGACATCGGCGTCGGTCATGATGATGATCCGGTGGTAGCGCAGGTTTTCCGGTTTCATGTCGTCGCGCCCGATGCCGCAGCCGAGCGCGGTGATCAAAGTGCCGACCTCGGCCGATGACAGCATCTTTTCCAGCCGCGCCTTTTCAACGTTCAAAATCTTGCCTTTCAGCGGCAGAATCGCCTGAAACCTCCGGTCTCGCCCCTGCTTGGCCGAGCCGCCGGCCGAATCGCCTTCGACCAGAAACAGTTCGGACAATGCCGGGTCTTTTTCCTGGCAATCCGCGAGCTTGCCGGGCAGGCCGGCGATGTCGAGCACGCTTTTGCGGCGATTCAGGTCGCGCGCCTTGCGCGCCGCTTCGCGCGCGCGCGCGGCCTCGATGATCTTGGCCGCGATGGCCTTGGCCTCGCGCGGGCGTTCCAGCAGGAACTCGCCGAGTTTTGCCGTCATCACGCTTTCAACTGCTGCCTTCGCCTCGGAAGACACCAGTTTTTCCTTGGTCTGAGACGAGAATTTCGGGTCGCGGAGTTTGATCGACAACACGGCCGTCAGGCCTTCGCGCGAGTCATCGCCGATCGGCTCGACTTTCTCCTTCTTGGCCAAGCCCTGGCTTTCGACATAATCGTTGAGCGTGCGAGTCAGCGCATTACGGAAGCCGGTGAGATGGGCGCCACCGTCCTTCTGCGGAATGTTGTTGGTAAAGCAGAAAACATTTTCCTGATAAGAATCATTCCATTGCAGTGCCGCTTCGACGGCAATGCCATCGGTTTCGGCATCCACATAAAGCACGGTTTCGTGTAATGCCGCCTTGTTGCGGTTGAGGTATTCGACAAAGGCACGGATGCCGCCGATGTACTCGAATATGTCCTCGCGCGCGGTCAATTCTTCCTTGAGAACGATGCGCAGACCTGAGTTCAGGAAAGACAGCTCGCGCAGGCGCTTGGCCAGGATGTCGTAATGGAATTCGATATGGGTGAAGACCTTGCCGCTCGGATAAAACCGGACCGTCGTACCTCGCTTGTCCGAAGGACCGACGACGGCCAGCGGAGCCTGCGGAACACCCATGCGGTATTCCTGATGGTGGTGCTTGCCCTCGCGATGGATGTCGAGATAGAGCACTTCCGACAAAGCGTTGACAACCGAAACACCGACACCGTGCAAGCCGCCGGAAACCTTGTAGCCGCTGCCGCCGAACTTACCTCCGGCATGCAGGATGGTCATGATGACCTCGGCGGCCGAGCGACCTTCTTCCTCGTGAAGGTCCACGGGAATTCCGCGGCCGTTGTCGCTGACCACGACACCGCCGTCGAGCATCAGCGTCACCGCGATCTCGGTGCAATGGCCAGCAAGGGCTTCGTCGACCGAATTGTCGACGACCTCGAAAACCATGTGATGCAGGCCGGTGCCATCGTCGGTGTCGCCAATGTACATTCCGGGTCTCTGCCGCACGGCATCGAGGCCTTTGAGAACCTTGATTGAGCTGGCGTCGTAGGTGCCCGTCGTCTCGTTCGATGTCTTATCGTTTTCCATCACTTCGTCCGCGTTGTCGTTAACTGCCCATGTTCCACGTGGAACATCGAATGATTCACCGTGTTTTCCAATAGCTCGCTGTATTCAAGGGCGGCGACCGCTTTCTGCCCTGAATAATTCTCCAGCTCGTGCAGCAGTCGGCGCTGCGAATCTGCGGAAAGTTCGGCAGCAAAATCGTCTACCAGTAATAACGGTGAACTCTCGTGTGTTCGCCGATACAGCTCACATTGGGCCAACACCAGCCCCGCGATCAGGAGCTTTTGCTGTCCCCGACTGATGCGATCCCCAAGCGGTCGATTGTCGCTCAGAACGTGAAGTTCTGCCCGATGCGGGCCTTCCCGCGTATATCCCGCTTTCAGGTCGCTTTCGTAGTTCGCTTCCAGCACCTCCAAATAATCGCTACCGCCCCGCCAGCCTGAGTGAAAACTGAGACGCCAATCGGTATCGCCGAGCAGTCGTCGCCAATAAGTAGCGGTTACCGCGTGCACCACGTCGATGTAAGACTGTCGCATTGCCGTCAACTCAACGGCAGCTTTCGCAAGCTCCCGGTTCCATCCAGTCAATTCCTGCGGAGGAGCCATCGCCCGCAAACCCGCATTACGCTGTCGCAAAGCCCGATTCACCCGCAACCAGACCGGATGGAAGCGCTGTTCCATGTGGAACACGCCCCAGTCGACGTATCGTCGACGAACGCCGGGGCCTTCTTCGATGAGTCGGTGCACCATTGGATCAAGAATCAGCACCGGCACGGCTCGAACCAGTTCGGTCAAAGCAGCCGTCCGCTCGTTGATCTGGACCGACAGCTGCCGATCGGCCCATCGGACCAGAATCTTGTTGTCTGGTGCAGTTTCATCAGCGTTGCGCTGCTGCGCTTCGAGGGCCCAGGTGCTTTGCCCGTCTGCAACAAGGGTCTGCGCACTACCCCGGTAACTGTTGGCGCGTCCCAGTACGTACAAGGCTTCCAGGATCGTGGTTTTTCCAGCCCCGTTGCCGCCGATGACGAAGTTGAATTTCGGGTGCAGGTCCAGCGCGAGGTTTTTCAGAAGGCGAAAGTTACGCGCCCTCACCTGGCGGAAATGCATCGCTCACCCGTGTCAAAGCCGCATCGGCATGACCACGAAGCGACCACTAGCCTCTGCTGCATCGTGCACAAGACCGCTGGCGTCCGGGCTTCGGAGCTTGAAGATGAATTCATCGCCTTCGATTGCGTCAAGCGCGTCTAGCAGGTAGCTGACATTGAAACCAATCTCCAGGGGGCTGCCGCTGTACTCGATTTCAACTTCTTCTTCTGCCTCTTCCTGTTCCGGATTTTGCGTCTGGATGCGCAGCATTTCTGCGGAAATCTGCAAGCGCACGCCACGGAACTTCTCGTTGGAAAGAATGGCAGCGCGCGACAGGGCAGCGCGAACTTTCTGACGGTTGCAACGCAGAATCTTGTCCGAGTCCTCGGGAATGACACGTTCATAATCAGGGAATCGGCCTTCGATAAGCTTCGATGTCAGACGCAGGTCTTCGAGATCGACCTGGATCTGATTGGCTGTCAGCGACAACTTGACCAGCGCCTCGCTGTTGTCGAGCAGGCGCTGCAACTCCAGTACCGTCTTGCGCGGCAAGATAACCTGCCCATCTTTTTTTGCATCGAATTCGCGATTCAACTCAGCCATCGCAAGCCGGTGCCCGTCGGTAGCAACCGCACGCAGCCGCGTCGGACGAATTTCCAGCAACAGGCCGTTGAGGTAGTAGCGGACATCCTGCTGAGCCATGGCAAACTGGGTTCGCTGGAGCAGATCCTTGAGCTCCCGGTTGTTCAGAGTCAACTCGGTTTCGCCACCATCGCTTGTGAACATCGGGAATTCCTCGGCCGGCAAAGTCGCCAGCGAGAACCGGCTACGCCCCGAGCGCAATACCAGCTTGCCTTCGTTCAGTTCGAGACTAAGCATCGCGCCTTCGGGTAAACCACGGCAGATATCATGCAGCTTGCGCGCCGGGGCCGTGATCCGACCGGGCGTCAGATTCTGGACCCTAACTTTGCGCTCGACCTGCAATTCCAGATCGGTACCGACCACAGAAAGAAGATCGTCTTTCGCTTCGAGCAGGAGATTGCTGAGAATCGGCAGGGACTGACGCCGCTCGACGACGCCAATCACGGATTGCAGAGCCGAGAGCAGCTCACTGCGCGAAATCTGGATGTTCATGGAAGACCAGTCAATAAGAGTTGTAAATCAGTTAGAAACCAGTATTAGTAGTCAGCGGCTATTTCTGTGGATTAATCCTGTTTTTATTTATTTTTCAATAATTTGCACATCAGTCTGTTTCCGATTCTGCAGTGCTTGGCAGCATTGGAACCTAGGATAAAGCTGTGCATAAAAAGCCGCCCAAAGGCTGACCAAGGATTATACACAGCTTGTTCCGGTACTCATTCAAGGTCATCCGCAATCGCATTAATTGGTCAGTTGACGCAAAAGATTCTCGTAGTCTTCCTTGAGCCGATCATCTTCGCGACGCAGTTCGGCGACCTTGCGGCAGGCGTGCAAGACGGTCGTGTGATCTTTGCCGAATGCAGCGCCGATTTCCGGGTAGCTGTGCCGGGTCAGCTCTTTGGCAATTGACATCGCGATCTGGCGCGGCCGCGCGAGGGTCCGTGTACGGCGCACGGAATTAAGATCGGCGAGACGGATGTTGTAGTACGCGGCCACTGTGCGCTTGATGTTTTCCAGCGTCACTGCACGATCGTAAGAGGCCAGCATGTCCTTGAGGCAGATCCGTGCAAACTCCGGTGTGATCGGCGCTCCGGTCAACCTGGCCGAGGCATTGAGCCGGTGCAGGGCGCCTTCGAGTTCACGCACATTCGAGCGAATCCGTTGCGCAACGAGCACAGCCACGTCTTCCGGCAAACGGATACCCAGTGTGTCGGCCTTGCTCAGCAGGATGGCGACGCGGGTCTCGAATTCGGGGGGTTCAATCGGTACCGACAAGCCCCAGGTGAAACGTGATTTAAGGCGGTCGTCGAGCGCGTCGAGCTCGCGCGGATAGCGGTCGCAGGTCAGCACGATTTGCTTGCGACCATCTATCAATGCATTGAATGTATGGAAAAATTCTTCCTGTGAGTGTTCCTTTCCAGCGAGAAAATGAATGTCGTCAATGAGCAAGGCGTCGACGCTGCGATAGAAATTCTTGAACTCCACCTGGCGCCCGAAACGGATCGCCGAGACCATCTGGTTGAACCACTGCTCGGCACCGACGTAGACGATCCGCGCGTTGCCCTTGGCTTCGAGGATCGCGTTGCCGACACCGTGCATCAGATGCGTCTTGCCAAGACCGGATTCACCGTAGATCAAGAGCGGGTTGTAGACCGCACCGGGGCTGCTCGCCACGTGCAAGCCGGCCGCACGCGCCTGCGAGTTCGACTTGCCCTCGATGAACGAGGCGAGCGTATAACGCGGATCGAGCTTGCCGCGGCCATAGGGCATCGGGTCTTCAGCCGGCGCGGCATGGGTGCCGCTGCCGCTGCGAGGTGTATCGGAAACGGCCCCGCCGACGGCGAGATTCACCGTCAGGTCGTACTCGGCGAGGCTCGATATCGCCCGCTGAATCTTGGTGAGATAGTCGCTGCGGACCCGATCCATGACGATGCGGTTAGGCGCCAGCAGCGTGATCTGATCCTCCGCCAAAACGACTCGCAACGGTCGAATCCAAGTATTGATGTCCTTGTCGGGCAACTCGGCTTCGAGCCGGGCGAGACAGCGATCCCAGAGGTCGTGATTCAGCATCGTGTAGGGAGGATTCGAGAAAATGCGGGACAGCGCCGCAGTCTATACCCGTGACGGAAGGCTTATCCACAGCGTTGCCTGCTTGCTGGTACCGGGCGAAGCTCTGTAAACTCCGCGTCCGCTACCGAGATTAGTGTCATGAAACGTACCTTCCAGCCGCACACCCTGCGCCGCAAGCGCACCCATGGCTTCCGTGCCCGCATGGCCACCAAGGGTGGTCGCCTGGTGCTGGCGCGCCGTCGTGCCAAGGGCCGCGCACGCCTGATTCCGTAAGCGTTCCAGTGTCCGGTGGCGCGCGGTTTCAAGCCGACGCGCGGCTGCGTAAACCGGCGGAATTCAAGCTCGTATTTGCCGAAGGTCAGCGCGTCAAGCGCCAGTCTCTCGGTACCAGCTTCAGGCCCAACCAACGGAATCATGCCCGGCTGGGACTGGCCATCGCAAAAAAATCCGTCGCTTCGGCCCGTGCACGCAACCGCATCAAGCGACTGATCCGCGAGGATTTCCGGCAAAACCAGGCGCGCTTGCCGGCGATCGATCTGGTGTTCTACGCGCAGCCCGGTTTGGCGGACCTGAGCAATGCGATGTTGCGCGAACTGCTCGCCGACATCCGGATCAAAGTGATCGAACGATGCGCTCGTTACTCATTGGTTCCATCCGCGCCTATCAGCGCGCCTTAAGTCCCTTGATGGGACCGCGCTGCCGTTTCCATCCGAGCTGTTCCCACTATGCGATCGAAGCGATCGAACGCTTCGGTGCCGCCCACGGCACCGCGTTGACGATCAAACGCCTCGTTCGCTGCCACCCGCTGAACGCGGGCGGCCACGACCCCGTACCGGAGCGCTGAACCCATGGAAAGCCGCCGCATGGCTTTGATCGCGCTGCTTGGCGTGATCCTGTTCCTGATGTATCAGTCCTGGCAGACCGACTACCCGAAGGTCGCCGCAGTGACCACGAGTGCGGCTGCAACCGCCGCTGCACCGGCGCCAACGTCGGCGGCCTCGGCGACCGACGTCGTCGTCCCCGCAGTTCCTGCAGGCGAGGCCCCGCCCACCGCCGCGCCGGCCCAGCGCATCCGCGTGCAGACCGATCTCTACGTCGCGGAATTCGCGACGACGGGCGCAGAACTGCGCCGCGTCGAGCTCAGCAATTACCCGCGCGAAAAGCAGAAGCCCGACGAGAAGTTGGCGCTTCTGAACGATCGCGACGGCCACGTCTTCACGCTGCAAAGCGGACTTGCCGCCGTCGAGAAGCAACTGACCAGCAACCAGACCGCCTTCACCACGCCACAGACCGAATACCGCCTCGCCGAGGGCGCGGACACGCTCGATGTGCCGTTCGAAACCATCGACGCCTCCGGTTACACGCTACGAAAGATCTATCGCTTCAAGCGCGGCAGCTATCAGATCGCGCTGGAACAGACGCTGATCAACCACACGGGTGCTGCGCTCAACGTCAGCGCTTACGCACGCTGGCTGCGCAACCCGATCGCAATCGACAAGGAGCCGCCGTTCATCAAGACCTTCCTCGGCATGGGCGTCTACGAACAGAAGCCCGGCACGAGCGACTACCGCTTCAAGAAACTCAAGCTCGACAGCTTCGACAAAACGCCCTACGAGTCGAAGCAGACCGGCGGCTGGCTGGCGATGCTCCAGCACTATTTCATCGCGGTGATCGTGCCGCCGGCCGACGAGACGCTGACCTACACCGGCAAACCTGCGGGCAACGGCAACTATCTGAGCCAGTATGTCGGCGCCCCGCACCTGATCGCCGACGGCGCCGAGGAGACTTACAAGACCGGGCTCTACATCGGTCCGAAAGAACAGAACAAACTCGACGACGTCGCCAAAGGCCTCGCGCTGACCGAGGACTACGGAATCCTCACGGTCATCGCAAAACCGCTGTTCGTCGTGCTCAGCTTCTTCCACCGCATCACCAGCAACTGGGGCTGGTCGATCATCCTGCTGACGCTGACCGTCAAGGCGCTGTTCTATCCACTGTCGGCTGCGCAGTACAAGTCAATGGCGAAGATGAAGAAGTTCACGCCGCGCATTGCCGAACTGAAAGAACGCTACGCGGATGACCGCGAAAAGCTCAACAAGGCGATGATGGACCTCTACAAAAAAGAGGGCTTCAATCCGCTCGCCGGTTGCTGGCCGATTCTCGTGCAGATGCCGGTGTTCTTCGCGCTGTACTGGGTGCTGATCGAAAGTGTCGAGCTGCGCCAGGCGCCGTTCATGCTCTGGCTCAACGATCTCTCGTCGGCCGACCCGTTCTACATCATGCCCGTGCTCTACGGCGCTTCGATGTGGCTGCAGCAACGCATGTCCGGCCAGACCGCGACGATGGACCCGACACAGGCGAAGATCATGAACGTCATGCCGATCGCGTTCACCGGCATGTTCCTGTTCTTCCCGGCCGGCCTCGTCGTCTACTGGTTCGTCAGCAACGTCATCGGCATCCTCCAGCAGAAGCTCATCATCTGGCGCATGGAAAAAGGCCTGATCCCGGCGAAGTAGGCCGTCCATCCGCGCAGCTACACTGCGCGGCGTGAGTACGGCTACAGACACGATTGCGGCGATCGCCACCGCGCCCGGGCGCGGTGGCATCGGCGTGCTGCGAATCTCCGGGCCGGGCGCGGCATCGATTGCGCAGGCGCTCGCTGGAAAACTTCCGTCGCCGCGACACGCTGCACTGCGCGACTTCCGCGATGCCGAAGACAGCGTGATCGACAGCGGTCTGGTCATCCACTTCCTGGCGCCGCATTCCTTCACCGGCGAAGACGTCATCGAGCTGCAAGGCCACGGTGGCCCGGTGCTGCTCGATCTCTTGCTGCATGCCGCTTGTGCAGCCGGTGCGCGGCTCGCGCGGCCCGGCGAATTTTCCGAACGCGCCTATCTCAACGGCCGATTCGATCTCGCGCAGGCCGAGGCGATTGCCGACCTGATCGACGCCGGCAGCGCCGCCGCCGTGCGTGCCGCGCACCGTTCGCTGCACGGCGAGTTCTCGCGTCAGGTAGCGGCATTGGTCGAAACGTTGATCGTACTGCGCGCCGATCTCGAAGCCGCACTCGATTTCGCTGATGAAGACGTGCCATGGCTCAGCGGCCCGCAACTGCAGCGCCGGCTCGATGAACTGGTGACCGCACTCGAAAATCTTCTGCAAAAAGCAGCACAAGGTCGGCGCCTGCGTGAAGGTCTGACCATCGCCATCGCCGGCCAGCCCAACGTCGGAAAATCCACGCTGCTGAACCGGCTTGCCGGCACCGACGCGGCCATCGTCGCACCGACTGCCGGCACCACGCGCGATGTCCTGCGCGAACACATCAATCTCGCCGGCCTGCCGCTGACCGTGCTCGACACCGCCGGCCTGCGCGACACCGTCGATACCGTCGAACGCGAAGGCGTGCGCCGCGCCTGGGCCGCGCTCGCACAGGCCGAGCTGGTGCTGTTCGTCGCCGATGACCGCAGCGGTCTCAGCGCGATCGACGAAGCCCTGCTCGCACAGTTCCCGCCCGCGCTGCCAGTGCTGCTGCTCCTGAACAAATGCGATCTCAGCGACCGCGCGGGAGGGCTGGTCGAGTTGCCGGACGGCCGCCGCGCCCTGCGCATCTCGGCGGCAACCGAGCAGGGCATCGAGCACCTGATCGCAGGGATCACCCAGGCCGCAGGCCTCAGCGATATCGGCGCCGATCAATTCACCGCACGCACGCGCCACCTCGACGCGCTGCGGCTTGCGGGCCGCCATCTCACCGCAGCCCGCGCCCAGGCGCTCGCTGCGCCCGAGCTGATCGCGGAGGAGCTGCGCCTCGCGCAGCAGGCGCTCGACGAGATCACCGGCCGCTTCACCTCCGATGACCTGCTGGGCCGCATCTTCAGCCAGTTCTGCCTGGGCAAATGAGCGCGCGGCTCGCCGCCGATGTGGTCGTGCTGCTGCATCTCGGGCTCATCCTGTTCGCTGTGTTCGGCGGGCTGTTCGCGCTCAGGAATCTGCTCTGGCTCTGGTTGCATCTGCCGGCGCTGGCCTGGGGTTTGTGGGTCGAGTTGCATCAAGGCCTCTGTCCGCTGACCGGCATCGAGAATGCCATGCGTCAACGCGCGGGCGAGGCAGGCTATGTCGGGGGCTTTATCGATCACTACCTGCTGCCACTGATCTATCCGCCGGGCTTGGGCGCGTCGCAGCAACTCGTCATCGGCACGGTGTTCGCGCTCTGGAGTTTCGCAGTTTACGGGCTGGTTTGGCGGCACCATCGTTCCCGCCGCAAAGCGTCGCGCTGAAGACGCGTTTCAGCGCTCGGCCGCAGCCGTCACGAGTGCAGCATCCGCGCCTTTGCGCAAGCCATGCGCAAGCATCTCGTGATCGAGCTCGCCTTCCCAGCGCGACACCACGATCGCCGCGACACCGTTGCCGATGAAATTGGTCAGCGCGCGGCACTCGCTCATGAAGCGGTCGATGCCGAGCACCAGCGCCATGCCCGCGACCGGAATCGTCGGCACCACCTGCAGCGTCGCGGCGAGCGTTACGAAGCCGGCGCCGGTGATGCCGCTCGCACCTTTCGAAGTCAGCATCGCAACGCCAAGGATCGTCAGCTGCTGCGTCAGCGTCAGATCGATATTTGTCGCCTGCGCTACGAAGAGCGCGGCCATCGTCATGTAGATGTTGGTGCCGTCGAGATTGAACGAATAACCCGTCGGCACGACGAGGCCGACCACCGATTTCGAAGCGCCGAGTCGCTCCAGCTTCTCCATCAGCCTTGGCAGCGCACTCTCCGAAGAACTGGTGCCGAGCACGATCAGCAGCTCCTCCTTGATGTAGGCGAGGAAGCGCAGGATGCTGAAGCCGGTCAACCGCGCAATCGTACCCAGCACGAGCAGCACGAACAGCAGGCTGGTGGCGTAGACACTCGCGATCAATTTCAGCAGTGGCGCAAGCGAGCCGACCCCATACTTCCCGATCGTGAACGCCATCGCCCCGAAGGCGCCGAGCGGCGCCAGCTTCATGATCAGGTTCGCGACGCCGAAAATCGCCTTCGTGAAATCCTCGATCAGCGCATGCAGCAGCTGCCCGCGTTCGCCGAGTGCAGACAATGCAAAACCAGACAGGATACCGAGCAACAGCACCTGCAAGATCTCGCCTTTCGCGAACGCGCCGACAAAGGTTTCGGGAATGATGCCGAGCAGAAAATCGACCGTGCTCTGCGCATGCGCACGCGTCGTGTAGTCAGCGATTGCCGAAGTGTCCAGCGTTGCCGGATCGACATTGAAGCCTGCACCCGGGCGGACCAGGTTCGCGACAATCAGTCCGATGACGAGTGCGAAAGTGGACACCACCTCGAAATACAGCAGCGCCTTGCCGCCGACGCGGCCGACCTTCTTCATATCCTGCATGCCGGCGATGCCGGTGACGATCGTGCAGAAGATGATCGGCGCAATGATCATCTTGATCAGCTTGATGAAGCCGTCGCCGAGCGGTTTCATGGCGGCACCGTCGGCCGGGGAAAAATGACCGAGCAGCGCGCCGCCGACGATCGCGAAAATCACCTGAACGTAGAGAATCCGGTAGAACGGCTTTTTCATGGTCTTCGTGGAGGCTGGGCAACACCGCTTGGAGCCAGTGTGGATGTTGGCCGGTACGCCCTGCAAGCCGCGTTACGGCCGCTTGGTACATCCGGTAAGGTTAAAATGCTGGCCTTCCCTCTCCTCCGGGGAAGGGGCTTTCAACTTTCTGGATTTTCACGAACTGCACCGAGCCAGCCCGATGAGCCGTTACAAGTTCTGCCCGCAATGCGCCCGGCCCCTCGAACTCTCGCTGCACGGCGAGGCCCAGCGGCTGGCCTGTCCCGACGAGGCCTGCGGCTTCGTGCACTGGGACAACCCGGTGCCGGTGGTTGCGGCCATCGTCGAGCACGAGGGCGAAATCATCCTCGCGCGCAATGCGCTCTGGCCGCCGAAGATGTTCGCGCTGATCACCGGCTTTCTGGAGAAGGACGACCCGCATCCGGAATCCGGCATCATTCGCGAAGTGGAGGAAGAGCTCGGACTCAAAAGCCGGATTGGAGAGTTCATCGGCTTCTATCCATTCGAGCGCATGAACCAGATCATCATCGCCTACCACGTCATCGCCGAAGGCGAGGTCAAGCTCGGCGAGGAACTTATCGAATGGAAGAAACTGCCGCTCGAAGAAATCCGCCCCTGGCCCGCCGGCACCGGCTACGCCGTGCGCGACCTGCAACTGCGCCGCGGCTTCACGCCACCGCCGTTCGACCGCCACATGCTGCGCAAGCCACGCGACTGGCACGAGATCAGTCCGGAGCTGTTGACGGCCGGTCAGCCGACAGTAGAGGAATTCAAGGGGCTGAAGGTGATTGGAGTGGAGACCGTCATCAATCTCGCACTGGACACTTCTGGAGGCGCGCTGCCGGACGAGCGCGCGGTCGTCGAGGGGATGGGCTTGAAGTACGTGCACATTCCGGTGGTGTTCGATGCGCCGACGGCAGCTGACTTCGAGCAGTTCTGCGCCGTGATGGATGCCGAGAAGGGGCAGACGGTGTTCGTGCATTGCATTGCGAACACGCGGGTTTCGGTGTTCGTATTTCTCTATCGAGTGTGGAGGCTGGGGATTGCGCGGGACGTGGCGGAGGCGGATTTGATGAAGGTTTGGGTACCGGTGCCGCTCTGGCGGGAGTATATTGATCGGCAGATGGTTTGACATTGCCAAATTAGATTTAGTCGTCAACACCTACTTGCTATGACGAAGTCAACGCTACCTCAAAGGCTCTACAAATACCGCGCCTTCAACGTAAATACACTTCGACTGCTCAGCGAAGCGGAGGTCTACTACGCTGACCCGGCGGATTTCAACGATCCGTTAGATTGCAGTCCCACTATAGAAATTGATACTGACAGGTCGTCACTAGAAAAGCTCTGCTACAAGATGCTTTTGGCCACTAATGGTGCGGACACAGCAAAGCGGCTGCTCAACGAGCACCGCTACATGTCCACGGAGTATGGAGGCGATTACCGGGTGGATCGTCAGACGGAGGAGTACTACATGCGAATGTTGGCCTCCCGTATCAAAGGTTTACTCCACAGCGAGCTTGGAAAGCGAGGAGTGCTCTCTTTGGCGGAAAAGTGGGATTGTCCGCTTATGTGGAGTCACTATGCGGACAACCACAGAGGCTTGTGCCTTGAATACCTCACTGCGGAAAATGCCTGTGGCGAAATAAAGGCGGTCGACTATCTACGCCCTCGCAGCATTAAAGTCAGTGATCTAATCAAGTGGAAGATCAAACAGTCGTCAGATGCTGAGAAAGCCGTTCTAAATACTTTCTTTTTTGCCAAAGCCCCACAATGGCGCTACGAAAGAGAGTGGCGCAAAATTAATCAAGCCGTAGGAACGAATTCAGCTTCGTTTCAAATCAGTGCCATCTACTTTGGCCTGCGATGCGACGCATCCGTAAAAACCACTATTGTTAAGTTGCATTCCAATAGTGCGCGACAGATCAAGTTCTATGGCATCTACCCGCTTAACGACAGTTTCCGTTTGAAGCGTCGTCTAGTAGACGTGGATGAAATCGAAGCATGTGGATTGCGATCTTCAGCGATCCTAGACTTTAAGAACGTCTTCATCCATGAATGACTTAGGGAGGGAAAAGTGCCGTAGGCTGTGATGAAGCGAAGCGAATCCCAGCGCTCAGCTCCGAATCAACTGCGCGACACCCGACGTCGCAGCTGGCAGCCCCGGAAACACCGAAGCCATCGCCGCATCTTTCAGACCCATATGCCGTTCGCAGACGGTTGAGAGCACGCTACGGAAATCCGTCGTCACCGCAAGATCGCGCCGCTCGTTCAAGGCGGAGTCGTCAAGTCCCGGCCACTCGCCATGCACCTTGCCGCCGTTGACTCGTCCACCGAGCAGCCACATCACGTTGCCGTGACCGTGATCGGTGCCGCCGGTGCCGTTCTGTTTTGCGGTGCGGCCGAACTCCGACATGACAACGATCATGGTGTTGGCGAGCTGCGGCCCGAGCTGCGTCGTCAGCGTCACCAGACCCTCGGCCAGCGGCCTCAGGCGATTCGCGAGCTGACCCTGGCTGCCGCCCTGGTTGACGTGGGTGTCCCAGCCGCCGAGCTGCATGAACGCGAGCTGCAGGCCAGGGTTGCGCTGGATCAGCGTGGCGAGCTGCGCGGCGTCGAGGGAGAAGCCCTGCGGCGGCGGCGCGCCGTTGTCGGCGACTTTGGATTCCATCGAAACCGGTTCGCTGCTGAGATCGGCGAGTATCTGCTCGTGTGATTTGCGGCCTTCGCGATAGGCTGCGCCGAGGTCCCCGGCATCGGCGTAGAGCCGGTCGAACGCAGCGGCGACCGCTGGTTTGTCGAGCGCAATCGCGCGCGTGGCGGCACGGCCAAGCGGCACGTTGGCGACCGTATTCTCGCCGCTGAAAATGCGCGGCAATACCGGGCCGAGACTCACTGCATCGAGGATTGCCGAGTGCGGCGGCGTCAGGTTGCCGAGCAGGCGGTTCATCCAGCCGTCGACAGTTCCTTTGCGGCCGGGCGTGCCAGATTCCATGTAGTCCTGGGCGTCGAAGTGTGAACGCGTCGGGTCGGGTGAACCGGCCGCATGCACGAAGGCGAGCTGCTTCGACTGCCACAGCGGCATCAGGCTGCTGAGCGCGGGATGCAGACCGAAGCGGCCATCGAGATCGAGCGCGCCGCCATCCTGGCCTGGCTTGGCGATGGCAATGCTCTCGCGCAGGCGGTAGTAGTTGTCTTCGGCGTAGGGCACGACAACATTGAGGCCGTCCACCGCGCCGCGCAGCATGATCACGATCAGGCGCGGCGCGGGCGCGGTGACGGCGCCGGGCGCGATCGCGGCCCAGCCACTGCGCGACAGCGGCAGCAGGCCGAGCGTGCCGGCAAGACCGAGCGCTTGCAAAAGCGCACGACGATTCATGGTCATGACGAGTTATTCCTTCTCAGATAGGCGGCGCTCAGCGGCGCATGAACTCAGGGCTGCCGAGCACCAGCGCTGCCTTCAATGGCGCTGGCGCCTGCGCGATCGTTTCCCGCGTGTTCGCCGACAGGGCGAGACCCAGGGTTCTCTGCAACACGGCGACATCGAGCGGTTGCGGCTTGCGGGTATCGGCCGCGCGGTCGTCCTCGTCGATCGCCGACTGGATCATGGTCCCGGCATCGGCCCCGGACTTGAAATCGACTCGCGCGAGCGCCGATGCCAGTGCTGGCAGACGCCCCGAACCGAGCGCCGTCGCAAAGTTGATGCGCTGAATCATCGCGCCGGGATTCAGCCGGGTCTCCTGCGTATTCTTCCAGCCGTCCGGCGTCGCGCAGCCGTACAGCGGCTGACCCATCTGGCGCAGCGCGCCGAGCGCTGGCCGAAGGCTGGCCGTCTCGACATCGGTCGCGCGCAGCGACGAAACGATGAACTCGTAAGGCGTCTTGAACTGGCTGGCGCGCGCGTCGAGGAATTCCGGGCTGGTGATCAGGCTGCGCACGGTTGCGCGCAGGTCCCCATCGGTCTTCGTGAAAGCGGCGGCGACGCGGTCGACCAGCGCCGCCGGCGGCGCACCGGCAACGAAAAACTGCGCGAGTTCGAACGCGATGTGATGCGCCGTTGCCGGATGTCGCGCCAGCAGGTCAAGCGCGCGTTCGCCTTCGGCCATGCTGTCGTCGCCGAAGCGCTGCCCGAGAAACAGCTTGCTGCCGTGATCGTGACGGCGCTCGGCGAACACGAACCCGGCAGCGGAATCGCCGGAGGCCATCGCGCGCGGATCGAAGGTCCAGCCGGTCAGGATTCGCGCGAGTTCGGTCACGTCGTGCTGGGTATAGCCGCCGTCGACCCCGAGCGTGTGCAGCTCCATGACTTCACGCGCGTAGTTCTCGTTGAGACCGATGGCCTTGCCTTTCTCGGGTCCGCCGCGTGGCCTGAAGCCGTCGGCGGCGCTGCGCCAGTTATCGAGGTAGAACAGCATAGCGGGGTGCTTTGCGGTCGCCCCGAGCAGATCGCGGAAGTGGCCGAACACATAGGGCCGGATCGCCTCGCGTTCGTAGGGACCGACCCAGAGCCGGCCCTGGATGCCTTTGCCATCGAAGACATTGAAGTGGTTGAACCAGAAGTCGACAAGCCGCTCCTGCAACTGGTTCGGGCTGTACAAGGCGCGCAGCAGTCGCGCGCTCTCGGCTTCCTCGACGACACGGCGGATGTCCTCGCGATACTCGCGCTTCGCGTTCTCGTCGGCCTTCGCGAGCTTCCGCAGCACGGGACCGTATTCGGCGAACAACGAGGACGCATTGCGGCGCGTCGTGCTCAGCGCGGCGAGTCGATCGCGCAGGCGGTCCGGTTCCGGGACCGGATGCAATTGCTGATCGAAGTAGTCGTCGCGATTGATCGTCGCGAGTCGATCGATATCACCGGGCGCCGGTCCGTAGCCGAGACGGTTCAGCAGCCGCGCGGCCTCATCGGCGGGCATTGCCGAGGCGGCCAACGGCGGGAGACAGCCACAGAGCAATGCAACGGCGACAGCGAGACGATACGTCATGGCGGCGTTTCCTTGACTGCTTCAAATCACACTGGCGCACCGAGACGACACCGTATCGCACGACGCTGAATCGTCGCTTAACGCGCGAGTGTTGAGCCGTCGCGCGGGTGTGCGAGTGCCATCGTGTCAACCATCGCCCGCGCCAGCGTGACGAGGTTATGCACGGTGGCCGAAGCATCATCCGCGCGATATGCCAGGCTCATCCGCGCCTTCGGCGCATCGCCGAGAATCGGTCGATAGGCCACGCCGACCGAATGCACCTGCTGCATCGACGCCGGCACCAGCGACACACCCAGACCCGCCGCGACGAGGTTGACGATCGAGGTGATCTGCGACGCTTCCTGGCCGATGCGCGGGCTGAAGCCGGCGCGGCGGCAGGCATTGATGATCTCGTCATAGAGGCCCGAGCCGAACGGCCGCGAGAACAGCACGAAGGGTTCGGCCTTGAGTCGTGACAGGCGCAGCGATTTCTCGCGCGCCAGCCGGTGACCCTGCGGCAGCGCGATCAGGATGTCTTCGTCGAACAGGGCCTCCGTGATCAGGCCCGGCTCGGCACCGAGCAGGGGCCTGACGAACGCGACGTCCACCGTTTCCTTGAGCACGGCGGCGGCAAGCACCGGGGTGGAGTTCTCGTCGAGCGACAGCGCGACGTCCGGAAACTTCCCGCCGAACTCGCGCAGCACGCGCGGCACGAACGGATGGAACGGCGCCGAGTTGATCATGCCGACGCGGATGCGGCCGAGGTCGCCGCGGGCGACACGCTGGGCGTGATCGGTGGCGCGCTGCACCGACGCGAGAATCTGTCGCGCATCGTCGAAGAACGCGCGGCCAGCGTCGGTGAGGCTCACGGCGCGAGCCTGTCGCCGGAACAGATCGGCGCCGAGTTCTCGTTCGAGCGCGCGAATCTGCTGGCTCAGCGGCGGCTGCTCCATGCCGAGCCGTTTTGCGGCGCGCGTGAAGTGCAGCTCTTCGGCGACGGCGACGAAATAACGCAGATGGCGCAGTTCCATTTGGGTACTTTTAACGTTTCATCAAGGAAGGTTTCATATATTGGACGTATCGGGCAGGGAACGTCTAATGTGATCGGCACTCAAAGCCGGTGCTGCCACCGGCCTCATGCGGAACGCGCGGTCTGGCAACAAACAGACGCGGTCCCGCCGTCGAAATCAGGATGCGATATGACTGACCAAACGCCCCAGGACATTGAACCCCAGGAAACCCGCGAGTGGCTCGAAGCACTGGCAGCAGTGCTCGAACGCGAGGGGCCGGAGCGCGCGCACTTCCTGCTCGAAGCGCTGCAGGAAAAGGCGCGCCTCAGCGGCGCCTATATTCCGTTCTCGGCGAACACGGCGTACATCAATACGATTCCGCCGCATCTCGAAGAGCCTTCGCCGGGCGATCACGCGCTGGAGTGGAAGATTCGCTCGCTGGTGCGCTGGAACGCGATGGCGCTGATCATCAACGCCAATCGCGAGCACGCCGGCATCGGCGGTCACATCGCGAGCTTCGCGTCGGCCGCCACGCTGTACGACGTCGGCCTCAATCATTTCTGGAAAGGCCCGGACCATCCGCAGGGCCAGGACCTGATCTACGTCCAGGGCCATTGCACGCCCGGAATGTACGCGCGCAGCTTCCTCGAAGGCCGCATCGATCTCGAAACCCTGCAACGCTTCCGCATGGAGACCGTGCGCGGCAAGGGTCTTTCGAGTTACCCGCACGCCTGGCTGATGCCGGACTACTGGCAGTTCGCGAATGTCAGCATGGGCCTCGGGCCGATCATGGCGATCTACCAGGCAAGGCTGATGAAGTACCTGCACAACCGCGGGCTGGCCGACATGACCGGCCGCAAGGTCTGGTGCTTCTGCGGCGACGGCGAGATGGACGAGCCGGAAAGTCTGGGTGCGATCGACATCGCCTCGCGCGAGAAGCTCGACAACCTGGTTTTCGTTGTGAACTGCAACCTGCAGCGACTCGACGGCCCGGTGCGCGGCAACGGCAAGATCGTGCAGGAGCTCGAAGGCGCTTTCCGCGGCGGCGGCTGGAACGTCATCAAGGTGCTCTGGGGCGGCGCCTGGGATGCCTTGCTTGCGAAGGACAAAACCGGGCTGCTGATCAAGGTGTTCAACGAAAGTGTCGATGGCGAATACCAGAACTACAAGGCCAAAGGCGGCAAGTACACGCGTGACAATTTCTTCGGTAAATATCCGGAACTGCTGAAGCTGGTCTCGACAATGTCGGATGAGGAGATCGGCAAGCTCAATCGCGGCGGCCACGATCCGCACAAGGTTTACGCGGCCTACGCGGCAGCGGTGAAACACGAGGGCACGCCGACGGTGATTCTCGCCAAGACCGTGAAAGGCTACGGCATGGGCGAGGCCGGTGAGGGCCAGAACATCACGCATCAGCAGAAGAAGGTCGGCGAGGAAGCGCTGAAGGCGTTCCGCAATCGCTTCAGCATTCCGATCTCCGACGAGCAGATCAAGGACACGCCGTTCTACAAGCCGGCCGACGATGCGCCGGAGATGAAATACCTGCGCGAGCGCCGCGCAGCACTCGGCGGCCCGCTGCCGTACCGCCGCGCGAAAGGCGAGGCGCTGGAAATTCCGCCGCTGTCGATTTTCGATCGTCTGCTGCAATCCAGCGGCGAGCGCGAGATCTCGACGACGATGGCCTTCGTGCAGCTTTTGCAGATGCTCGTGCGCGACAGGAAGGTGGGCCCGCGTGTCGTGCCGATCGTGCCGGACGAGGCGCGCACCTTCGGCATGGAAGGCATGTTCCGGCAGCTCGGCATCTACTCGATCGTCGGCCAGAAATACACGCCGCACGATTCCGACCAGCTCGCGTTCTACAAGGAAGATGTCAAGGGGCAAATCCTGGAAGAAGGCATCACCGAGGCCGGCGCGATGTCGAGCTGGATCGCGGCGGCGACGAGTTATTCGAGCCACAACGTCGCACTGCTGCCGTTCTATATTTTCTACTCGATGTTCGGCTTCCAGCGCATCGCCGATCTCGCCTGGGCGGCGGGCGACATGCGCGCCAAGGGCTTCCTGCTCGGCGGCACGGCGGGGCGCACGACGCTGAACGGCGAGGGCCTGCAGCATCAGGACGGCCACAGCCATCTGTTCGCCGCGACGGTGCCGAACTGCCGCTCCTACGATCCGGCGTATGCCTACGAGATCGCCGTCATCGTCCATGAAGGCATGAAGCGCATGTACGGCGCGGAGACGCAGATCGACGAGTACTACTACCTGACGCTGCAAAACGAAAACTACGCGCACCCCGCGATGCCGGCCGGGGTCGAGAAGGGAATCATGAAGGGCCTGTATCTGCTGACGCACTGCGAGAAGCCGAACGAGCGCCACGTGCAGCTGCTCGGTTCCGGTTCGATCCTGCGTGAAGTCATCGCCGCCGCGGCCTTGCTGAAGAGCGACTGGGGCGTGACCGCCGACATCTGGAGTGCGCCGAGCTTCAACGAGTTGACGCGCGATGGCCACGAAACCCAGCGCTGGAACCTGCTGCATCCCGCCGAACCACCGCGCAAGAGTTATGTCGCCGAATGCCTGAGCGGGATGGTCGGCCCGGCCATCGTCGCGACCGACTACATGAAGGCCTACGCCGAGCAGATCCGTCCGTTCGTGCCGATGGCCTACCACGTGCTCGGCACCGACGGCTTCGGCCGCAGCGACACGCGCGAGGCGCTGCGAGATTTCTTCGAGGTCGATCGCCGCTGGGTCGTGCTCAAGGCGCTGAACGCGCTGGTCGAAGCTGGCAGCCTGCCGCGTGCGAAGATCGCCGAGGCGATCAATAAATACGGCATCAACACAGCCAAGCCCAACCCGGCCAAGGAGTAAGAGCGCATGGCCAAGGAACTCCAAGTCACGGTCCCGGATATCGGCGACTACCAGGACGTACCGGTCATCGACGTGCTGGTGAAAGTCGGCGATCACGTCGAGAAAGACGCGGCTCTGGTCACGCTCGAATCGGACAAGGCGACTCTCGACGTGCCGGCGCCGGAAGCCGGCGTGGTCAAGAGCATCGCGCTGAAGGCCGGCGACAAGGTCTCGAAGGGTGGGGCGGTGCTGGTGCTGGAAGTCGGTGGGGCCGATACCGCCGCGCGGCTGTCACCCGCGCCAAAAAAGACCGATGTTGCGCTAACCGCCGCAGCGCCGAAAAGTGCAGCAACGCCTGCCACGAGAAAGGAAACGCCCGCTGCGCCAAGGGCGGTGAAAGCGCCGGTCGCTGCATCCCGGCTCGAAGTCACCGTGCCCGACATCGGCGACTATCACGATGTGCCGGTTATCGATGTGCTGGTCAAGGACGGCGACACCGTCGAGAAGGACGCGACCCTGATAACGCTCGAATCGGACAAGGCGACGCTCGATGTGCCCGCACCGGCTGCGGGCGTCATCAGCGGATTCAGGATCAAGGTCGGCGACAAGGTTTCGAAAGGCATGGCTGTCTGCGCGCTGGCGACTGCCGGCGCTTCGTCGAGCGAAAGCGCGGAACCCGAAGCCAGCGTCCCTTCCCCCGCGATTGCGGGGGAAGGCCAGGATAGGGGCGATGGCGCAGGCCGCAGCGCCCCCACCGCGACCCTCCCCCGTGAAGACGGGGGAGGGAGCCCATCGACACCAGCGGCACCAATAGCCGGCGGCGTCATTCCCTATGCCAGCCCCTCGACCCGCAAATTCGCGCGCGAACTCGGCGTCGATCTGCTCCGCGTTGCCGGCTCCGGCCACAAGGGCCGCATCACGCACGAGGATGTGCAGGGCTACGTCAAACAATCGCTCGCAGCGCCACCCGCTGCAACGAGTGGCGGTTCCGGCATCCCCGCGATTCCGGCTGTCGACTTCGCGCAGTTCGGCGCGATCGAAACGAAACCGCTTGCGCGCATCCGCAAGCTCTCGGCTGCGCACCTGCATCGCGCCTGGCTCAACATCCCGCACGTCACGCAGACCGACGAAGCCGACATCACCGACCTCGAAGCTTTCCGCAAGGCGCAGAACGAAGAAGCCGGCAAGGAGGGCGCGAAGCTGACGCTGCTGCCCTTTATTCTCAAGGCAGTCGCGAAGGTGATCGATACCTTTCCAGAGTTCGCGTCTTCGCTGTCGCCTGACGGCGAGAGCCTGATCCACAAGCAGTACCGACATATCGGCTTTGCCGCAGACACGCCGAATGGCCTCGTCGTTCCGGTCGTGCGCGATGTCGACAGGAAAGGCATCCACCAGCTCGCGCAGGAAACCGCAGAGCTTGCGAAAAAGGCGCGCGACGGCAAGCTCAAGGCCGACGAGATGAAGGGCGGCGTGTTCTCCGTCTCCAGCCTCGGCGGCATCGGCGGCAGCCACTTCACGCCGATCGTCAACGCCCCCGAAGTGGGCATCCTCGGCGTTTCGCGTGGGGTCATGAAGCCGGTCTGGGATGGCGCTGCGTTCCAGCCGCGTCTGATGCTGCCGCTCTCGCTGTCCTATGATCACCGCGTGATCGACGGCGCTTACGCCGCGCGCTTCATCGTGCTGCTGGTCAAGCTGTTGTCGGACCTGCGGCGCCTGGCGCTATGAATGCGGAGAGGCTTGATGACTGAACCGAAGGACAAGAAGAAAGCTGCCGACGTGCTCAAGGCGGCGCTCGCCGCGAAGAAGGCCGGCACGATGCCCGGCGCGCCGAAGCTGCGTCCGGACAAGGGCCGCTCGAAGCCAAACCGGGATGCCGAGCGCCTGAGCGGCAAGTCGCGGAAGGTTCATTGAACGAGACTGCGGGCCGCATGCGATGGGGAATCTCGATGAAGCCGATCCAGCGCCTTTCCGGCGTCTGCCTGCTCGTGTCGCTGGTGGCCTGCGGCGTGTCGCCTGAGCGATCATTCTCTGGCGCGGAGACCGCCAGAGTTGCGGAGGCCGAGGTGCCGAAGACGATGAACGACGCCGGCACCGCGTACGCCAGGCTGGTGCTGGCGCTCGGCGAACGCGACGCTGATTACGTCGATGCGTTTTATGGCCCGGCCGCGTGGCGCGATGAGGCGAAACGGCGCGCGGCGACGCCGGCGCAGATCGAATCCGAGGCCGGCGCGCTGCTCGATGCGCTTGATGGGCTGGCGACGACAGAACAGTTTCCCGATCCGGAACTGGCCGGCCTGCGCAAGCAGTATCAGAAAACGCAACTCGCCGCGATCGTGACTCGCGCGCAGATGCTGCAAGGCCGAAAGCTCAGCTTCGACGAGGAAGCGCGCGCGCTGTACGACACCGACGCCCCGCACTACACCAAGCGCGATTTCGAGCCGGCCCTGCGCCGCATCGACAAGCTGTTGCCGAAAGGCAGAGGCACACTCGCCGAACGCTACAACCGCACCATCGAACGCTTCGAGCTGTCGCTGGTCCGGGGTAAACCGTGGAGCGCCTACAACTGGTACCAAGGCAGATTTCTCAGCCGCATCGAACTCAATACCGAGCTCCCGATTCCGGTCAGCCGCGTGATCGACCTCGCCGCGCATGAGGGCTATCCCGGCCATCACGTCTACAACAGTCTCCTCGAAAACGGCCTGGTCAACGATCTCGGCTGGCCGGAGTACCAGGTCTACGCGCTGTTCTCGCCGCAGTCGCTGATCGCCGAGGGCACGGCGGATTACGGTGTGGCGCTCGCGTTTCCCGGCGCCGAAAAACTTGTCTTCGCGAAGGATTTGTTCAGGCGCGCCGGCTTCGATCCGAAGCAGGCCGCGACGTATCTGAAGATCGTGAATGCGGCACGCGAGCTTGCGCCGGCCGGTATCGAGGCCGCACGGCGTTATCTCGATGGCGCGGCGAATGCCGACGCGACGAGCGACTGGCTTCAGAAATACACGCTGGCCTCGCCTTCTTCGACAAGTACCGCGCTTACGTCATCAACTACACTTGGGGCGAGGAGCTCGTGCGGCGCTATGTCGAGACGCACGGCGGTAAGAAAGCCGGGTCGGACCGACAGTGGCAGGCGTTTTTCGCGCTGGTCTCGACGCCACGCACGCCGTCCGGACTGCTGCCGCCGACATGAACGAAGGCGCGCTGAACGACAGCGCGTTCGTGAACGGATGACGCGCCGCACCGGCTTGCCGCCGCTCGAACCGGCCTCGGCGAAGCTGCTGATTCTAGGCTCGATGCCGGGTGTCGCCTCGCTCGACGCGCAGCAGTACTACGCACATCGGTACAACTTTTTCTGGCCGATCATGCAGGAACTGTTCGGCGTGCCGCGCGACACGGCTTACAACGTGCGTGTGCAGGGCCTGCTCGATCGCGGCATCGCGCTCTGGGATGTGCTTGAGCGCTGCGATCGGGCCGGCAGTCTCGACACCAGCATCGTGCGCGGCAGCGAGATTCCGAACGACATCGCGGCGCTCCTGGTGCGTCACCCGGGTTTGAGCGCGATCGCGCTCAACGGGCGCGTGGCCGAAGCGGCGTTTCGCCGACACCTGTTGCCGGCACTCGGTGCGCGGCTCGAAGGCATCGCGCTGATCGCGCTGCCCTCGACCAGCCCGGCAAACGCGAGCCGGTCGGCGTCGAGCAAGCTGCAAGCCTGGTCGGCGCTGCGCGAATATTCGCTGAACGGGGCACCGCGCCCATAAAGCTTTCGAACATGCCGGAACCCGGACATGACGAGTTTTCAGAATTTCTTCGGCCACCGAAGCCGCGCGCGGATCAACGCAGTTTCTGGAATTTCGCGAGCGACTTCCAGAACTGCTCCCCGGAAAGGGCGATCGCCGGGGGCTTTTCTTCGCTCGGCGAAGCGTCTCCCTCCGGCGATGCCGGGTTGCTGGTCGTTTCGTACAGCTGTCGATTCCGATCCCGGGGTATCGGCGGGCCCGCAGCGTCGCTCTGTTTCGTTATTGTCCGAATCCGTGTGGCTTGGGCCTGCTCACCTTCGGTAGGTCGCTGCGTTGTGAGTTAAAAAAACCGTCAGGGCCGGCGCCAGATGAAGTTGCCGAAGCCGCGCGGTCCGTCGGCGGTCGCGGCCGTTGTGCTCGCCTTGAGCGTCTCCGCATCGAGGCGCAGCACGGTATTGCTTTCCCAGTTCACGACATAAACCGAACGGCCATCGGCCGAGGCTTCGATGCCTTCAGGATAGTCGCCGACAGGAATCGTCGCGAGCACAGCGAGCGTGGCTTCGTCGAACGCCGTCACGGTGCCTGCGTACTGGTTGGTGACGAAGGCGCGTCCGCCGGCCAGCGCCACGGCGTACGGGCGATCGCCGACTTTCACGGTGCCGACGACTTCGCGTTTCGCGACGTCGATCACCGAGACGTCGTTGCTGCCGACATTCGCGGTGTAGGCCCGGCGGCCATCGGCGGACAGCGTCACACCGAACGGCCGCGTGCCGACCTTGACCACTCCGGTTGCGCGCAAGGTTTCGGTATCGATGAAGGAGACCTGGTCGTCGTCGCGATCGGCGCTGAGCAGCAGGCGGCCGTCGCGGGTTACGGCGAGCCCGGATGGTGAACGTCCGACCGGCACCTCGGCGACGATCGCGCGCCGCACGGGATCGACGACGTAGACGCGGTGCTCGTACCAGTCGGCAACGTAAACCGGCGCGCCGGACGGATGCACGGCGATGCCGAGCGGGCCGCCTTTCAACGCCACCCTGCCGGCGATGGCCAGTGTTGCGGTGTCGATGATCGTCAGGAACTTGCCTTCGGGGCTGGTGACGTAGGCCCGGCCTGCGGCTTGCGCGACGGCGACGCCCGCCGGCTTGCCGCCGATATCGAGCGTGGCAACGGTTTGCATGCGATCGAGATCGATGACCGATACGCGGTTCGCGACCTGCGCCGGCACGAACGCGAGTTCGGTGGCCTGCGCGGCTGCGGCGCAAAAAAGGGCTGCCGACACTACCGACCGGAAGCCGATTGCCCGAGCGCTCCGAAAACGCCTCACGCGCGCGCGCCGATGAAGCGTTACCTGCCGCTCTCGACCGTCTTCTTCAGGTCCTGCAGTCCGGTCTGATAGAGCTTCGTGACTGCGGCCATCGAGGCGTCGTCGTTGACTTCCGGCGGCGGGTCGTTGTTTGGATAGCCGCGGTAGAAACCGGCGCGCCACTCGACCTTGCTCTTGCCGGCATCGACGGCGCTGACGCTCAGCGTCGACGAATAATTGGTGACCGGCAGCACCTTCGGATCGACCTTGGTGATCTTGTAGGTGAGACTCATCGCGGTCGCGTCGTACTTGACCAATTCTTCATCGACGGTCGGGCTGCCGTCGCCTTTCAGGGTCACTCGACGGGTTGCGCCGATGGCGCTGCCGCCTGCGCCTTCCGTCTTCGCGACCGGGCCGAGCCAGGACACGTCATCGAACTTCGAGATGCGCGCCCAGACCTTGTCGGCCGGCGCGTTGATCTCGATCGACTCGGTGACTTTCAGGCGCGACGGACCGTGCGCGATGGCAAGACCGGGAAGCAGGCAGCAGAAAACAGCAGCAACGGATAGGCGCATCAACACGGTGATTCCTCCAGCGGTGACGTGATTTTTTATGAGCGGCGCAGCGCGCAGCAAAAGCACCGTAGCACTGCGGGCGGCGCATCGGCAATTGGTTAGGATCGAGCGTGCTGCCGACTGGAATTTCACGAACGAGGCCCGAACAATGTCCAGATTTCATCTGCTACTGCCGCTGCTCGTCCTTTCGACCGCAAGCCTCGCGCTCGAACCGGGCCCGGCAATCACCGTCACGCCGCTGCTGAAAACCACGACTAGCTGGGATGGCACGCCGTTGCACTTTCCCGAAGGACAGGCCGAGATCACCGGCGTTCAGGTCGAGATCGCGCCTGGCGGTGAAACCGGCTGGCACCTGCATCCGGCGCCTTCGTTTGGCATGGTGCTCGATGGCGAACTGACGGTGATGCTGAAGGACGGCCGCTCGAAAACGCTGAAGCGCGGCGACAGCGTGGCGGAGGTCGTCAACACGCTGCACAACGGGCGCAACATGGGCAAGACACCGGTGCGGTTGTTGGTGTTCTACGCCGGCGCGGTCGGCCAGATGTTGACGCAACGCGAGACTGCGGCGCCCTGAGGCGCCGCAGTGCCATCCTGCTTCAGGCCGCGACGCTCTCGCTGCGGCCGCGCTTACGTTCGTGCTCCTTGAGGAACTTCTTGCGCACGCGGATTGCCGTCGGTGTGAGTTCGACCAGTTCGTCCTCGTTGATGAACTCCAGCGCCTGCTCCAGTGAGTGCTTCACCGGCGGCGTCAGCAACACGTTCTCATCCGAACCCGAGGCGCGCATGTTGGTGAGCTTCTTGCCCTTGAGCACGTTGACGACGAGATCGTTGTCGCGTGAATGAATGCCGACGATCTGGCCTTCGTACACGTCGACCGCGGAGTCCACCATCATGCGGCCGCGCTCCTGCAGGTTGAACAGCGCGTACGGCGCGGTCCTGCCCACTTCGTTGGAGATCAAGACACCATTGCGGCGCTGGCCGATGTCGCCGTTGTCCGACTGCGGGCCGAAATGGTCGAAGTTGTGGAACAGCAGGCCGGTGCCCGAGGTCATCGACATGAATTCGGTCTGGAAGCCGATCAGGCCGCGCGACGGAATTGTGTATTCAAGACGGACGCGACCCTTGCCGTCCGGCACCATGTTGGTCATCTTGCCGCCTCGCTCGGCGAGGCCCTGGATGGTGCCGCCCTGGTGGGTGTCCTCGACGTCGGCGACCAGCGTTTCGTAGGGTTCGCAAATCACGCCGTCGATTTCCTTGAGGATGACCTGCGGACGCGCAACGGCAATCTCGTAGCCTTCGCGGCGCATGGTTTCCAGAAGAATTCCGAGGTGCAGCAGGCCGCGGCCCGAGACCTTGAACTGGTCACCGGCAGCGCCCTGTTCAACGCGCAGCGCTACATTCGTCTTCAGCTCGCGCTGCAGGCGATCGCCGATCTGGCGGCTGGTGACGAACTTGCCTTCCTTGCCCGCGAACGGCGACTTGTTGACCTCGAACATCATGCTCATGGTCGGCTCATCAACCAGGAGTGTTGCCATCTGTTCCGGGTTCTTGAGATCGCAGATGGTCTCGGAAATGCCGAGGTCGGCAATGCCCGTGATCGCGACGATGTCGCCGGCTTCAGCTTCCGGCACTTCGATCTTGTCGAGGCCCATGAAGCCGAGCACCTGCAGGACCTTGCCGGTGCGGACGGCGCCGTCACGGCCGACGATCGACACCTGCTGGTTGGTCTTGACCTTGCCGCGCGTGATGCGGCCGGTGCCGATGACGCCGACATAGCTCGAATACGCGAGCGAACTCACCTGCATCAGGAACGGGCCGTCGGCATTGACCTTCGGCGGTGCTACCTGATCGACGATGGTTTGAAACAGCGGGTCCATGTTGCCTTCGCGGATGTCGGGGTTGTCGCCGGCGTAGCCGTGCAGGGCCGAGGCGTAGACGATCGGGAAATCGAGCTGCTTGTCGGTCGCACCCAGACGGTCGAACAGATCGAACACCTGATCGATGACCCAGTGTGCGCGCGCGCCCGGACGGTCGATCTTGTTGACCACGACGATCGGATTCAGGCCCATGCCGAAGGCCTTCTGCGTCACGAAACGAGTCTGCGGCATCGGGCCGTCGGCGGCGTCGACCAGCAAACAGACGCAGTCGACCATCGACAGCACGCGCTCGACTTCACCGCCGAAGTCGGCGTGCCCGGGGGTGTCGACGATGTTGATGCGGTATTCGATGTCGGTACGCTTGTCGAGCCAGCGGATCGCTGTGTTCTTCGACAGGATCGTGATGCCGCGCTCGCGCTCCAGATCGTTCGAATCCATGACCCGCTCGCCGAGGTTCTCGCGGGCGTCGAGGGTGTGCGACTGGCGCAGCAGCTTGTCGACGAGTGTCGTCTTGCCATGGTCGACGTGGGCGATGATGGCGATGTTGCGGAGGTATTGAAGGCTCACAGGTGCTTCCCGGTCGGCGACTTGCTGCGGCGCAGCAAGGAAAAAGATCGCAGATTATACGCAGGTAAGAATGAAGCCGCATGCGGGACTCGGCGCAAGTGTTCGGCTTGCCGGTCGTGTCGATCCGACTGCGATGGATTACGCTTGGACTCCGTTCGACTACCGGCCGTTCACCATGACCCAGCCTGCCCTGCGCGGCGTCTTCGCCGTCCTGCTGCTGACGCTGCCGCTCGCGGCGCCGGTGCACGCCGGAAAATTCTCGGACTTCGCGAAAAAAGCCCTGGAGCAACCGGGTGCGAGCAGCGCGCTTTCCGATGCCGACATTGGCGCGGGTCTGAAGGAAGCGCTGGCGAATGGCACCAAGACTGCCGTCAACCAGCTTGGCCGCAGCGACGGTTTCTGGAGCGACGCGCGCTTCCGTATTCCGCTGCCGGGACCGCTGGAAAAGGCCGATGCGATGCTGCGCGGTTTCGGCGCGGGGCCGAAACTCGATGAGCTGCACCTGTCGATGAACCGCGCGGCGGAAACGGCCGTGCCGGTCGCCGCCGATGTCTTCAGCGAAGCGGTGAAGAAGCTGAGCCTGAGCGACGTGCGCGGCATTCTCGGTGGTCCGCCCGACGCCGCCACGCAGTACTTCAAGCGCACGACCAGCGACACGCTGATGGCCAAGTTCAAGCCGATCGTCGCCGGCATCACGGCCAAGGCCGGACTGGCGCAGCAGTACAAGAGCGTCCTCGGGTCGGCCGGCCCGCTCGCGTCCAGCCTCGGGGCGCCGGACCTCGACAGCTTCGTCGCGGAGAAGGCGCTGAACGGTCTGTTCCTGCGCGTCGCCGATGAGGAAAAGAACATTCGCGAAAACCCGGCCGCGCGCGGCAGCGAGTTGCTGAAGAAAGTTTTCGGGAAATGAGCCGGCAGCATGGCGGCATGCTGAGCCTGCTGTTGACGCTGCTCGCGATCGGCGCGCTCGCATACTTCGGCCTGCATGGCCTCGGCGGTACCTCGCCCGGCGCCAGCGGTGAGGCGGCGATCAGTTGCGAGCAACGGATTTCGAAGCTGATCGCGAAGACCGGCGGGCAGGGGCCCGATTACAAGTCCGGATACGACGCGCTGCCGACTTCCTGTCGCGGGCTGATCCCGGCGCCGGAAGCGCTGGCACCGCCGATCGAACGGACACCCGGAATTTGAGCGGCGCGCGCGCTCACGCTTCCCGTTCGAGTTGCTTGCGCAGGGCGCTGAACTGCGCTTTCTCTTGCTTCCCCGGCGTCGGGTATTCGAGCCCGAGGCTTTCGAGCGTGCGGACGACGATGTCGGCAACCGCTGCGCGCATGTACGGTTTGTTGTCGGCCGGGATCGCATACCACGGCGCCCAAGGCCGCGAGGTCTCGTTGAGCGCATCCTCGTAGGCGCGCATGTACTTGGGCCAGTGCGCGCGCTCGGCGACGTCGGCGGCTTCGAACTTCCAGTTTTTCTCGGGTTCGTTGAGTCGCGCAAGGAAACGGCTGCGCTGTTCTTCCTTCGAGACGTTGAGCCAGAATTTCAGGACGACTGTGCCGTTGCGCGCGAGATGCTTCTCGTGATAGCGGATCGACTCGTAACGCTGGGCCCAGAATTTTTCCGGCCGTGCGCCGGTCGACAGCCGCTGCGCGCCGAGAAATTCCGGGTGCACCTTCACCGCCAGCACTTCCTCGTAATAGCTGCGGTTGAACACGCCGATGCGGCCGCGTTGCGGCAGTCGGCAGGCCGAGCGCCAGAGAAAGTCGTGATCCAACTCTTCGATGCTCGGCCGCTTGAACGCATAGACCTCGCAGCCGGCCGGATTCACGCCGGACAGCACGGCGCGGATCGTCGAGTCCTTGCCGGCGGCGTCCATTGCCTGGAACACCAGCAGGAGCGCGCGGTGATCGTGCGCGTAGAGGATGTGCTGGAACTCGTCGAGTCGGCCGACGTGAGCCTGCAACGCGGCCTTGTTCATCTCGTCATCGGCCGCCTTTTTCGGCGGCCGGGTGCGGGCGCCGCGCACGCGGAACGCACCGTCGTCACCGACCAGCCAGGGGCTGTCGACCGCCGCGAAATGGTTCTTCCGCTCGTCCTGCGACTTGCTCATCAGTTCGCCCCTCCTGCCGGTCCCGGCAGTACGTAGAACAGCACCGTGAAGAAATGGCAGCCGCTGCCGGCCAGCACGAAGCCATGCCAGATCGCGTGGTGATAGCGCAGCTTTTGCCAGGCGTAGAAGATCGTGCCGAGACTGTAGGCGAGCCCGCCGGCGAGCAGCAGCCAGAGGCCGCCGTTGTCGATCTTGTGGATCAGCGGTGTTGCCGCGACGAGACCGCACCAGCCCATCAAGAGGTAGACCGCGAGCGAGAGGAATTCGAAGTGCCCGGTCGTGAAGACCTTGAAGATGATGCCGATGGCCGCGAGCCCCCAGGTAAACGCGAACAGCGTCCAGCCGTACGCCGTGCCATTCAGCGCGATCAGCGTGAACGGCGTGTAGGTGCCGGCGATCAGCACGTAGATCAGGCAGTGATCGATGACACGGAACACATGCTTGGTGCGCGGCAGTGGAATGCTGTGGAAGAGCGTCGAGGCGGCGTACATCAGAATCAGGGCGGCGCCGAAGATGCTGCTCGCGACGACATGGCGCGTCTCGCCATACAGCGCGGATTTCGTCACCATGACGCAAAGCCCGGCGATCGCGAGCACCGCGCCCAAGCCGTGGCTCAGCCCGTGCGCCAGTTCCTCGCCGAAGGTGTAAAGGTTGACCTGTGCCTGATGGACGACAGCCTTGGCGCGTTCGACGCCGCCTTCGATTTCGTCCGGCTCGGTCGCCGCGTTTTCCTTACTGATCGGCTTTCTCCACGCGCAAGGTCGTGCCCTCCGTCGCGACTACGCGCACCAGGCTGCCGATCGGCAGGTTCGGGCCGGCGACGCGCCAGACCGAGTCTTCGAGACGCGCCTGGCCGATGCCGTTGACGATCGCCTGGTTCAGCGTCAGCACGCGGCCGATGTAGCTGCGGCCCCGTTGATTGAGGCCATTGTTGACGGCATCGTTGCGTGACATCGGCCGGTACTTGAACCACAGCCCGACGGCGGCGAGCGAAAGCAGCGCGAACAGCACGATCTCCGCCGGCAAGCCCAACGAGGGGATGAGCCAGGCGAGGATGCCGGTTGCGAACGCGGCGATGCCGATCCACATGCAGAAGGTGCCGGTCGTCAGCACTTCGAGCACCAGCAGCGCGAAGCCCAGCACCCACCAGTGCCAGAACACGAAACCGTTCGCGAAGATCTCATCCATTGTCTTGTCTCCGGATCAGCGCCGATCTAGCCCCGATCAAATCTTTGCGACCACGGATTTCGACACAGCCTGCGCCGCCGCCGCCTTCGCGAGATCAGCGATGCCACCGATCGCGCCGATCACGCTCGCGGCTTCCAGCGGCATGAATACCAGCTTCTGGTTCGGACTCCTGGCGATTTCCTTCAGGGCCTCGATGTACTTGGTCGCGACGAAGTAATTGATCGCCTGCACATCGCCCTGTGCAATCGCGGCCGATACGCGGGCCGTGGCGTTGGCTTCGGCCTCGGCCAGGCGCTCGCGCGCCTCGGCGTCGCGGAACGCGGCTTCCTTGCGGCCCTCGGCATCGAGAATCGCCTGTTGTTTCATGCCTTCGGCCGAGAGAATCTGCGCCTGCCGCGCGCCTTCGGCCTTGAGGATGGCGCTCTGCCGCATACCCTCCGCTTCGAGGATGGACGCGCGCTTGTCACGCTCGGCCTTCATCTGCCGGCCCATGCTTTCAACGAGATCCAGCGGCGGGCGGATGTCCTTGATCTCGATGCGTGTGACCTTGATACCCCAGGGGCTCGTGGCCTGGTCGACGACGGCCAGCAGCCGCGTGTTGATGTGATCGCGCTGGGAGAGCAGTTCATCGAGGTCCATCGAGCCCATAACCGTGCGCAGGTTGGTCTGGGTGAGATTGAGGATGGCGTATTCGAGCTGCTGCACTTCATAGGCGGCGCGCGCGGCGTCGAGCACCTGGTAGAACACGACACCATCGACACCGACCATCGCGTTGTCCTTGGTGATGACTTCCTGGCTCGGCACATCGAGCACCTGTTCCTGCATCGACAGGCGGCGGCCGATGCGATCGAAGTACGGCACCAGCCAGTGCAGGCCGGGGTGGAAGGTTTCGCGGTACTTGCCGAAACGCTCGATCGTGTACTCCATGCCCTGCGGCACCGTAACGACGGCCTTGTACAGCGTGACGACGACGAGGGCGAGCAGTGCGAGGGCGAAGTAGGACATGGGTTACTCCAATGGGCTGCTTCGATTCTACGCCCCGAGTCGCGATCAATCGCTGATCCCACGCACGCGACGTTCACCGCAGCGACAGCGAAAAGATTCCGCATACCCCTTTTTCAGTCATGCGGAATAGCGGCCGCCGCCATCTGCTTGATCCGCTCGACCATCGCATAGAAGCCGTTGCGGCGGTTCATGCTGAGGTGGCTTTCGAGGCCGAGTTTGGCGAAGGCGTCAGCGATGTCGGTATCAAGGACTTCCCGCGGCGTGCGTCCGTTGGTCAGCGCCAGGATCAGCGCGATCAGACCCTTGACGATGTGCGCATCGGAGTCGCCGCGAAGGTTCAGGCGCGACGGCGTGCCGGCCACTTCGCCGGCGAGCCAGACCTGGCTCATGCAACCGCGCACTTTGTTCTCGTCGCTGTGCTCGGCGTCCGGCAGCACCGGCAGTCGCCGACCGAGTTCGATCAGATGGCGGTAGCGCTCCTCCCAGCTGTCGAGCAGCTCGAACGTGTCGAGCAGCTCATGCAATCCTTCGTTCAAGTGAATGTCCAAGCGTTCAAGGTTTATGTTCGATCGTCCCGCAGCGTATGTTAGTTCGAACCGCGTCGCTAAGCTGCGGTCTTTCCGATGTTCGCTGGAGTGTTTTCAATGCTGATCCAAGTCAAGCCGCCGCGCCCGATCCTGCCGTCCGAAATCACGCCGGAAGCGGTGTATTCGGACCGTCGCCGTTTCCTTTCGCAGATCGGCATCGTCGCGACCGGACTCGCAATCGCCGGCTGCGGCAAGGCTGCGGACAAGCCGAAGCATGCAGCAGCCGATGACGGCGCGGCGCAATCCGGACTCGTTGATCTCAAGATCGCGAAGAAGACCGACATGGCCGGCGGCGAGGAGCTGTCGAGCTATGAGGACATCACCACTTACAACAACTATTACGAGTTCGGTACCGACAAGGCCGCGCCCTCGCACTACGCGAAGACGCTGAAGCCGAGCCCGTGGAAGGTAACCGTCGAGGGCGAATGCGAAGCGCCGGGCACGATCGACGTCGACGATTTCATCAAGACCAGCGCGATCGAGGAACGCATCTATCGTCACCGCTGCGTCGAGGCCTGGAGCATCGTCGTGCCCTGGGCGGGCGTGCCGCTGGCGGATGTACTGACGCGTTTCAAGCCGACTTCGAAGGCGAAGTTCGTCTCGTTCTTCACGCTCGCCGACGAGCAGCAGATGCCGATGATCAAACGCAATGTGCTGCCGTTTCCGTACCGCGAGGGCCTGCGCATCGACGAGGCCATGCATCCGCTGGCCTTTCTGTCGGTCGGACTGTATGGAAAAGTGATTCCGAATCAGAACGGCGCGCCGATCCGCCTGACCCTGCCTTGGAAGTACGGCTTCAAGAGCGTGAAGTCGATCGTCCGCATCAAGTTCACGGAAGCGCAGCCGGACACGACTTGGAATTACGTTGGCGCGAGCGAATACGGGTTCTATGCCAACGTCAATCCCGACGTCGACCACCCGCGCTGGTCGCAGGCCAGCGAGCGGCGGCTCGGCGAGCTGTTTCGTCGTCCCACGCTGCCCTTCAACGGTTATCCGGAAGTAGCCTCGCTCTACACCGGCATGGACCTGCGTAAATTCTTCTGATGAGGCCGGCGGCGCGTCTCTGGTCGTGGCGGATTGTGGTGTGGGTGCTCGCACTGGTTCCGCTGGCGTTGCTCGCCCAGCGTTTTTACGAGTCGCGCCTGACTGCGAACCCGATCGAGTTCATCGAGCGCTATCTCGGCCTGTGGAGCCTGCGCCTGCTCATGATCACGCTCGCGGTGACGCCGCTGCGCCTGCTGACCGGCTGGAGCGGGCCGCTGAAGATGCGCCGCACGCTCGGGCTCTGGACTTTTGTTTACGTCTGTCTGCATTTCTCGGTTTACATCGTTTTCGACCTCAACATCTTTCATCCTGGGATCGCCGCCAGGCAGCTCGCCGAAGATCTGGTCAAGCGCCTCTATATCACGGTCGGCTTCACCGCCTGGCTCCTGCTGATACCCCTCGCGATCACCTCCACTGACGTCTGGCAACGACGACTCAAGCGCAACTGGAAAAAGCTGCACCAGCTGATCTACGTGATCGCCACACTCGGCGTGCTGCATTTCATCTGGCTGGTCAAGAAAGACGAGAGCGAGCCGCTGACCTACGCCGCGATTCTTCTGGTGCTTCTCGCATGGCGATGGCCGGGGCCGCAACTGAAGAGGGCTATACTCCGCGCCCGCACTTCGCAAGCGCTCCCCATTGACCAGACCCTCAAATCGCGCTCCTGATCAGCTACGCCCGGTCACCCTCCAGCGTCGTTTCACGCGACACGCCGAAGGTTCGGTCCTCGTATCCTTCGGCGACACGCAGGTGCTGTGCACCGCCAGCGTCGAGGAACGCGGCCCGGCCTGGAAGAAAGATGGCGGCTGGCTCACCGCCGAATACGGCATGCTGCCGCGCGCCACGCATACGCGCGGCAAGCGCGAGGCGGCACAGGGCAAGCAGAGCGGGCGCACGCAGGAAATCCAGCGGCTGATCGGCCGCAGCCTGCGCGCCGTGATGGATCTCAACGCCATCGCCGGACTGACCATCACGCTCGACTGCGACGTGCTGCAGGCCGACGTCGGCACGCGCACGGCGAGCATCACCGGCGCCTACGTCGCACTGGTCGATGCGGTCGCCTCCCTGCGCAAGCGCGGCAAGATCAAGAGCGATCCGATCCACGGGCAGGTCGCGGCGATCTCGGTCGGCATCTATAACGGCATGCCGGTTCTTGATCTCGACTACGTTGAAGACTCGGCCTGCGAGACCGATATGAACGTGGTCATGAACGAAGCCGGCGGCTTCATTGAAGTCCAGGGCACGGCCGAAGGTCATGCCTTCCGGCGCGAGGAACTTGACCAGATGCTCGCGCTCGCCGGCAAGGGCATCACCGAACTGCTGGCGGCGCAGCGCCAGGCGCTCGCAGGCTGAGCGAATCCGTGGGCGATCTCGTTCTCGCCAGCCGCAACGAAAAGAAACTCGCCGAAATGCAGGGACTGCTCGCGCCGCTTGGCTGGCGGCTGCGCCTGATTTCGGAGTTCGCCGCCGATGCTGCCGAGGAAACCGCGCCGAGCTTTGTCGAGAACGCACTGCTGAAGGCGCGTCACGCCGCGCGCGTATCCGGCCTGCCGGCGCTGGCCGACGACTCGGGCCTCGAGGTCGATGCGCTGAACGGCGCGCCCGGTGTCTATTCGGCGCGATATGCCGGCGAGCCTGCATCCGACGCGGCAAACAATCAGAAACTTCTCTCCGCGCTCGCAGGTATTCCGGACGAAAATCGTGGCGCCCGTTTCATCAGCGTGCTCACGCTGTTGCGGTACGCAGACGATCCGGTGCCCTTGATCGTGCAAGGCGAGTGGCGTGGCCGCATTCTGGAGAGGCCGCGCGGCGCGAACGGTTTCGGCTACGACCCGCTGTTTCTCGATCCGGCTTCGGGCTTGAGCGCAGCGGAACTCGCGCCGGCCGACAAGAATGCGCGCAGCCATCGCGCGCAGGCCGCGCAACAACTGCTGTCCCGGCTTCGTCGTGTCTGAAATCCCGCTCAGTCTCTATCTGCATTTCCCCTGGTGCGTGCGCAAGTGCCCGTACTGCGATTTCAACTCGCACGGCCTGCGCGGCGAGATTCCGGAAGACGCCTATGTCGCCGCGCTGATCCGCGATCTCGACTTCGAGTTGGCGCTGGCCGCCGAAGTGCGCCCGCTGACCAGCATCTTCATGGGCGGCGGCACGCCGAGTCTGTTCTCCGGCCGGGCGCTGGCGCGCGTGCTCGAAGCAGCGGCGGCGCGTCTCGTGTTCGCGCCCGATATCGAGATCACACTCGAAGCGAATCCGGGCACGGTCGACGCGGCGCATTTCCGCGAATATCGCGCGGCCGGCATCAACCGCCTTTCGATCGGCGTGCAGAGCTTCGATGAAACCCACCTCAAGCGCCTCGGCCGTATTCATGGTCACGACGAGGCGGTGAACGCGTTCCACACGGCGCGAGCGGCAGGGTTCGACAACATCAATCTGGACCTGATGTTTGCGCTGCCGCTGCAGACGGAAGTCGAGGCCGCAGCCGATCTGCACGCGGCCTTCGCGCTCGCGCCGGAGCATCTGTCGTACTACCAGCTGACGCTGGAACCGAACACCGAGTTCGCCGCCAGGCCGCCGATATTGCCGGACGACGACGCGGCCTGGACGATGCAGCAGTCGGGGCAGGCGCTGCTCGCCGGGCAAGGCTACGATCAGTACGAGGTTTCCGCGTATGCCCGGCCGGGCCGGCAGAGCCGGCACAACCGCAACTACTGGCAGTTCGGCGACTATCTCGGTATCGGCGCCGGCGCGCATGGCAAGCGGACGTTCGCGGGCCGGATTGGCCGGCGCGCGCGGCACAAGCATCCCCGACTTTATCTCGAACAGGCTGGAAGTGCCGCTGCGATCCAGGAAGATCGTCGCGTCGCTACCGCCGAGCTGCCGTTCGAATTCACCATGAACGCGCTACGCCTCAACGAGGGTTTCACGCCGGCGCTGTACGAGATGCGCACCGGCCTCAAGCTCGAAAGTCTGCGAGCGACGCTGACAAAAGCCGCCGCGCGCGGTCTCATTGAGCAGGATGTGCTGGGCGTCCGCGCGACGGCGCTGGGCCGCGCGCATCTGAATACATTGCTCGGCGAGTTCCTCGAGTGAGCTTGCACGGAGGGCACCATGCTCGAAGAGGTGGAAGTCAGTTGTCCGGTCTGCTGGGAGACCATCGAACTGACGCTGGATTTAAGCGCCGGTTCACAGATTTATTCCGAAGATTGCCCGGTCTGCTGCCGTCCGATGACCGTGCGCCTTTGGGTTGCGGATGATCTGGCCGAGCATACGGTCGAGGTTGCAGCGGAAAGCGATTGAATTTCGCCTCGCCGCCGCCATAGTTGCCCGGTCGGCGCGACTTCATTACACTCTGCGCCCTTTCCGCCCGCGCCCCTTTCGCGCGAGCCCCAGATGCGAGCGAACCGATGAAAGCTGACATCCACCCGAACTACGCGGAAATCACCGTGGCTTGCAGCTGCGGCAACAAGTTCATGACCCGGTCGACGGTCGGCCGCGACCTGCAGATCGAAGTTTGTTCGAAGTGCCACCCGTTCTATACCGGCAAGCAGAAGGTTGCCGACATCGGCGGCCGCATCGACAAGTTCCGCAAACGCTACGCCTCTTAAAGCGGAGCACCGCTGCTTTGACGGCCGCCTTCGGGCGGCCGTTTCCGTTTCTGGTCGGCCGATAGTCGTTAGTAGGCGTTTTTACCGCCGCGTCTCGCTGGCGGCACACCCGTAAAACTCGGTATGCTGGAGGCATATCATCCCTTCCCGCTCCAGCGCAGTCGCCTCGTGCGCTGCGGGTTTTGCGTGCAGGTTCGATGCGGCAGTGCACATATTTCGGCTTTCAGCCTTAGACGGTCCGACGGAGAACATGCCATGACGAGTTCGAGCTACAGCCTGGTCAACAATGAAACGGGCGATAAGGTCGATCTTCCCCTGGTCACTGGCAGCATGGGCCCGGCCGGCGCCGATGTCGGCAAGGTTTACGACACGCTGAACCTGTTCACTTACGATCCCGGATTCACGTCGACCTGCTCCTGCAAAAGTGCGATTACCTACATCGACGGCGACAACGGCGTGCTGCTCTATCGCGGCTATCCGGTCGATCAGCTCGCGAAGCACTCGACGTTTCTCGAAGTCGCCTACCTGATCCTGAACGGCGAATTGCCGACGCAGATGCAGCTCGAGAACTTCGAAAGCTCGATCCGCAAGCACACGATGATCAACGAGTCGCTGCGGCGTTTCTTCGACGGCTTCAACTACGACGCACACCCGATGGCGATGCTGACCGGCATCGTCGGCTCACTGTCGGCGTTCTATCACGACACGACCAACAACAAGGATGCGCGCCACCGGGAAATCTTCGCGCACCGCATGATCGCGAAAATCCCGACGATCGCGGCAGCCGCGTACAAGCGCTATTTCGGCCAGCCGTTCATGTACCCGCAGAATCATCTCGACTACTGCTCGAACCTGCTCTACATGATGTTCGCAGTGCCGGCCGAGCCGTATCGCGTCGACCCGGTCGCCGCGAAGGCGCTGGACATCCTTTTCATCCTGCACGCCGATCACGAGCAGAACGCGTCGACCTCGACGGTGCGTCTCGCCGGTTCCACCGGCTGCAACCCGTATGCCGCGATCGCTTCCGGAATCGCCGCGCTCTGGGGCCCGGCTCACGGCGGCGCCAACGAGGCGGTGCTGAAAATGCTGGCCGAGATCGGCGACGTGAAGAATGTCGCGGCCTACATGAACAAGGTCAAGGACAAGAACAGCGGCGTGCGCCTGATGGGCTTCGGCCACCGTGTCTACAAGAACTTCGACCCGCGCGCCACGATCATCCGCGAGCAATGTCACAAGGTGCTCAAGCACTTCGGCAAGGAGAACGATCCGCAGCTCGAGCTCGCCCTGGAACTCGAGCGCATCGCGCTGTCCGATGACTACTTCAAGGAGCGCAAGCTCTACCCGAACGTCGACTTCTACTCGGGCATCATCTACAAGGCGCTCGGCATCCCGGTGAACATGTTCACGCCGATGTTCGCGATTGCGCGCACGGTCGGCTGGGTTGCGCACTGGAGCGAAATGACCGCCGAGCCCGGCGGCCTCAAGATCGGCCGTCCGCGGCAGGTCTATACCGGTGCGCCGACGCGCGACTACAAGCCGCTCACCGGCCGCTGACCGACCACTGATACAGGCGGCTCACCGCGCGGCGAGGATTGTCGCCGCGTCGAGTCTGGCCAGGGCTTCGGCCTGCGCCAGCGTCAGCCGCCTGGTCGGCAGGCCGTCGGTCGGCGACAGCGGCGCGCGGCGCTGATCGTCGAGCGTGAACGTCGCGACGTCGATGCCGATGTCGCCGGCCTCGAACCGCACGAGTGGCACGGCGCTCTTGCTGCCGTCGGGGTAGCGGTAATCGCGTTCGCCCTGCAGATACGGAATGCCGTGGTCCTGCAGAAAGAAGTCGAGGGATTCCGGTTTGTCGGCAAAGGCATGCAGTTGCACGCGATGCGCCGAGGTTACCGCGCCGCTGGCCACGGCGCCGACCAGACGCGGTGCAAAGGGACCCAGCAGACGCATCGCCTGTACGGCCGCCGCGCGCAGGCGCTGCAAGTGTTCGGCGTATTCGGCGCCACCGAAAATCCGTTGATAGTCGATGACCGCCGCCTGGATGCGCCCGTTATCCGGCATTGCCGAACTCGGACCCAGCCCGAGCCGCTGCGCCGCCTTGAGCTTGGCGCTGCGGTAGTCGAGTACCGACTCCTCGCAGATGATGCGCGCAGCCTCGGCGATCCATTCTTCGGTGTCGCCAACCGCAGCCTGGCGCTTCATCAGTAAATGTCGGCGCCGTTGGTTTCGCTGTCGCCGAAGGCGTTGCGGCCGTCGTCGCGCGGGGGAATGTGCGCGGTCTGCACGATCTCGGCCAGCGCGCCCGGCGTACCCGGTTCGACCAGCTTGCCGTTGCTCGGATTGATCGCGACCGAGGTCACGCCGCCCGGCATCGGCAGACGCTGCTGCGGCAGGCCCTTGAGCGCGGTCTTCATGAAGTCCATCCAGATCGGCACTGCCGAACGGCCGCCGACCTCGCCGCGACCGAGCGGTTTGGGCTGGTCGAAACCGACCCAGGTCACGGCGACGAGAGCGGTCGAGAAGCCGTTGAACCAGGCGTCGGTCTCGTCGTTGCTGGTGCCGGTCTTGCCGGCCAGATCGTCCCGGCCGAGCTGCTTGACCTGTGCCGCGGTGCCCCGCGTCACTACGTCGTGCATCATGCTGGTGATGAGAAAATCGAGGTTCGCGTCGAGCACGCGCGGCGCGCGATGGCCCGGGTCGACGGAGGGCGCGACCGGCGCCGTCGGCACCGCTGGCGCCGCGTCCGGCAGCGGCGTCGCGGCGGCAATGGGCGCTGCCGAAAGATCGGCACCCGCCGCGTCGACAGCGGCGTCGCTGAACGGTGCTGGCGCCGGCACATCGCATTCCGGGCAGGCCTGCTTCGGCTCGGCGTGGAAAATTTCCTTGCCGGCGGCATTGCGGATGCTCTCGACGTAATAGGGATCGATCAGAAAACCGCCGTTCGCGAACACGCAATAGGCGCGCGCCTGTTCCATCGGCGTCAGCGCGGCACTGCCGAGCGCCATCGTCAGATCATCCGGAATGCGGTCCTTCGGAATGCCGAAGTGGCTCGCGAAATCCCTCGCGTAATTCAGGCCCACCGCCTGTGCGACACGCACCGACACCAGATTGCGCGACAGCGCCAGGGCATCGCGCAGGCGCATCGGCCCCTTGAATTTGCCCTCGTAGTTGCCGGGGCGCCAATCGTCGTCGGGATTGACGCTGGTGAAGACCACCGGCGCGTCGAGAAACACCGAGGCCGGCGTATAGCCTTTCGACAGCGCGGCGGTATACAGGAAGGGCTTGAAGCCGCTGCCGACCTGACGCCGCGCCTGCGTCACCCGGTTGAAATTGCCGAGGAAGAAATCGTACCCGCCGACCAGCGCCTGTACCGCGCCGTCGCGCGGATCGAGGGCGATGAAAGCCCCCTGCACGTCGGGAATCTGCGTCAGCCGCCAGGCGCCGCCGACTTTCGCGACACGCACGATATCGCCGGGACGCAGCGGTTTCTTGTCCGACAGCCCGGCCCACGCGAACGCCGTCTTCGGCAGATCGACGACGCCGTCCTCGGTCTGCACGCGGATTTGTTCGGCGGCAAAGCTGAGCACCACGCCGGGAATCAGCCCGACGACCGGCGGTCGCGCATCGAGGTGGCTGCGAATCTCGGGGGCGTTCGGAGTCCTGGTCAGCAGGGGCAGCAGTTCCGATGGCAGTTTCGCCTCGGCGCCGTTGTAGCCGTGACGCTCCTCGTAGGCCAGCAGGCCGCCGCGCAACGCCGCCGTCGCCGCCTGCTGCCGCAGGGAATCGAGCGTCGTGGTGACGCTGTAGCCGTCGCTGTAGGTATTTTCCCCGTATTTCGCGTACAGCTCGGCACGAACCATTTCGGCAACGTAGCGGCCCTCGACCTCGACGTTGGTCGGATGTTCGTACGCCGTGATCGGTTCGGCCAGCGCCAGGCGGTATGGCTCGGGCGCGACGAAGCCGAGTTCGCGCATGCGACGCAGCACGTAGTCGCGACGCCCGTGAGCGCGTGCGGGATTGCTCAGCGGATTGTCGCGCGACGGTGCTTTCGGCAGGCCGGCGATCGTCGCCATCTCGCCGAGCGTCAGCTGATCGACGTCCTTGCCAAAATAGACGTGCGCAGCAGCACCCACGCCGTAAGCGCGATTGCCGAGGAATATACGGTTGAGGTAGAGCTCGAGAATCTCTTTTTTGCTGAGCTCGGTTTCGATCTTGCGTGCAAGGAAAATTTCCTTGAATTTGCGCGAGAAGCTGCGCTCGTTGGTCAGGAAGACATTGCGCGCAAGCTGCATCGTGATCGTCGAGCCGCCCTGGCGTTTTTCGCCGGTGGTGACCAGGACAACGGCAGCCCGGACCAGGCCCGTGAAGTCGACGCCGGAATGCTCGAAGAAGCGATCGTCCTCGGCCGCCAGGAAAGCCTTGACCAGCGGTTCCGGAATCTGTTCGTAGCGCAGCGGATCGCGCCGCTCGGCGCCGAATTCGCCGATCAGCTTGCCGTCGTGCGTGTAGACGCGCAGCGGCACCCCGAGCTTGATTTCATGCAAGCTCGCCACCGACGGCAACTGCGGCGCGTAGTAGGCTTTCGCGCCGGCGAAGACGAGGAAACCCAGCACCAGCGCGGCGAACGGCAGGCCGGCCAGAATCGATGCCGCACGTAGATAAGAATTCAAACCGGACCCTCTTCACTTGCTTTCCGTGCCATTCATCGTCCGCTTTAGGACTTCTATCAGGCACTTAAGGACACAAGTTATTGTTGCGTCGTAAAAAACATGGGCTATATTAAGACCTGCCCGAAACAGAGTCATCAATAAGTACCATCGAGCGGTTCGGGCGCTGTCAGGGCGTTGTGCGGCAGAGCCGACGGGGGCTCTCCATCTGGGGTGTGCGAGGGGGCCTATGTCCATCAAGCAGGCGCTGTTCGGCGGGGGGAGCCGTGAGCTTATCGGTCTGGATATTTCGTCCAGCGCCGTGAAATTGCTCGAATTGAGCCGGCGTGGCGATCGCTACGCGGTCGAGGCTTATGCGGTTGAGCCGCTACCCCCCAACATCATCAACGACAAGCAGATCACCGACCCGCGCGCGGTGGGCGAGGTCATCGCTCGCGCCGTGAATCGTGCCGGCACCCGCACCAAAAACGTGGCGGTTGCGGTGTCCGGCTCGTCGGTCATCACCAAGATCATCGGCATGCCGTCGTCGTTGAAGGAAAACGACATGGAAGAGCAGATCAAGGCCGAGGCCGATCAATACATTCCGTATCCGATCGAGGACGTCAACCTCGACTTCCAGGTGCTCGGCCCGTCGGCGCGCGAGAAGGATTCCGTCGACGTGCTGCTCGCGGCCTGCCGCCGGGAGCAGGTCGACCAGCGCATCGCCGCCCTCGAAATCGCCGGGCTGAAGCCGCTGGTCGTCGATATCGAAGCCTATGCGCTCGAAAACGCCTGCCAGTTCCTGTATCACCAGATGCCGGCCGGCGGCGTAGGCAAGACCATTGCGGTGGTCGATCTCGGCGCCTCCACCACTTCACTCCTGGTCCTGCACGACCAGCAAACCGTCTACACGCGTGATCAGACTTTCGGGGGCAAGCAGCTGACCGAGGACATCATGCGGTTCTACGGCATGAGCTACGAGGAAGCCGGCAAAGCCAAGCGTTTCGGCAAGCTGCCGGAAAATTACGAAACCGAAGTGCTCGGCCATTTCATCGCCGACATGGCCCAGCAGATCGACCGCTCGCTGCAGTTCTTCTTCGCCGCCGCGTCGAGCCACAACACGATCGACCAGATGATCCTCGCCGGCGGCTGCGCGCATATTCCGGGCATCGATGCGGCGATCAGCCAGCGTCTGAAGATTCCCTGCGTCGTCGCGCAGCCGTTCTCGAAAATGTCCGTCGCTTCGCGCGCCCGCCCTTCGCAACTGGCACAGGACGAGGCCTCGATGCTGATCGCCGCCGGCCTCGCCATCCGCGCCTTCGACGAGGAGGCCTGAATCATGGCCACCCGCATAAACCTCCTCGACTGGCGCGCCGAACGGCGTGCGCAGCGCAAGAAAAAATTCCTGTCATTGCTCGGCCTCAGCGCCGGAGCCAGCCTCGCCTTGCTCGGTCTTGGCTATGTCACGGTGCAGCATTCGGTCGAGAGTCAGCACGGGCGCAACGAATTCCTGACGGCCCAGATTACCGATCTGGACAAGCAGATCAAGGAAATCCAGGAACTCGAGAAGGTCAAGCAGAACCTGCTGGCGCGCATGCGCGTGATCGAGCAGTTGCAGCAGAGCCGCTCGGCCACGGTGCATTTCTTCGACGAAATCGTCAACACGATTCCCGACGGCGTGTTCCTTACTTCGGTGAAGCAGAACGGCCAGAACGTGACCATCGATGGCATCGCCGAATCCAGCGGTCGCATCTCGACTTACCTGAAGAACCTCGATTCCTCGCCGTGGTTCAAGGATCCGAAGCTGGTGGTGATCAAGACCGGCGAGAAGAACAAGCAGCGCAACAGCGAATTCACGCTGCAGGTGACGAACCTGACCAAGGCTTCCGACGAAGCCAAACCGGCCCGCGCCGAGGTGACGCAGTGAACGTCCAGGAAGTCTTCGCCGAACTGCAAGGCCTGGATATCCAGAACCCGGGCGCCTGGCCGCAGTGGGCCCATATCGCTGCTGTTTCCGTGATTGCGCTCGCGATCCTCGGCGGCGGCAGCTATGGGCTGATCAAGCCGGAGTACGAAGCGCTCGATGTCGAGCGCCAGAAAGAACAGACCTTACGCACGGAGTTCGAGCGCAAACAGAAGAAAGTTGCCGCGCTCGACGCTTACAAGGCGCAGCTCGAAACCATGGAGCGCGACTTCGGCGCAATGCTGCGCCAGCTTCCGAGCAAGACCGAGGTCGAGAACCTGCTGAACGACATCTCGCAGACGCGCGTGGCGTCGAGCCTGGAGGAAGAGTTGTTCCAGCCACAGGCAGAAATTCCGCGCGAGTTCTACGCGGAGATTCCACACCGGATCGTCGTCACCGGCAACTATCACCAGATGGGCGCCTTCGTCGGCGGCGTCGCAGCACTGCCGCGCATCGTCACGATCGACGAAGTCGAGATCAAGCCAGCCACCGCGACTCCCGGCCAGCAGGGGCAGTCGTTCGGCAAGGGCGCACTGCGCATGAGCGCGCTGGCCAAGACCTACCGCTATCTCGACGCCAACGAGATCACCGCTACCAAGCCGGCCGCGAAAGGCGGCGCTCAGCCATGAACGCGCATCGAACCCTCGTCGGCGGCCTCGCACTGCTCGCAACACTCGCCCTCGGCGCCTGCACGCCGAATACGCAGGATCTTCAGCGCTACGTCGACGAGGTCAAGGCGCGCAAGACCACGCAGATCGAGCCGATCCCGCAGATGAAACAGTACGAGGCTTACGCCTATGTTCCGGAGGATCGTCGCGATCCCTTCGTCGCCACATTGCCGCAGCGCGGCCGCAGCGAGGGACTTGACGCTGGCGCCGTGCGGCCGGATCTGAACCGGCCCAAGGAGCCGCTCGAGGAATTTCCGATCGACTCGCTGCGGCTGGTCGGGGTCATCACGTTCAACAACAGGAACTACGCGATGATCAAGGCGCCCGACGCGGTGATCCACCGCGTCACGCTCGGCGATCACCTCGGCCAGAACTACGGAAAGATCACCAAGGTCTCCGAAGCCGAAGTCAGCATGACCGAAATCATTCCCGACGGATTCGGCGGTTTCATCGAACGGCCGGCATCGCTGGCTTCCGCCGAATAAGCAGTCGAACCCATACCGGAGCGCAACGATGTTCATTCATACCCATAAGCGAGCGGGAACGGCCGGTTCGGTTCGCGTCCTGCGCCTGCTGGCGCTCGCCGCTGCGGCGCTGTCGATTCCGATGACGGTCTTCAGCCTGCCAGCGCGAGCCGAGCAGGTTCGTTCGCTTCAGGCGATGGACTTCGTCGCGCTCGACGGCGACCGCGTGCTGCTGACTCTGACGCTATCGTCCGCCGCGCCGGAACCGGTCGTGTTCACCATCGACAAACCGGCGCGCCTGTCGCTCGACCTTCCCGATACTTCGCTGGCGCTCGGCGAGCGATATCGCAAGGTCAACGTCGGCCTGGTGCGCTCGATCGCTGCCGCTGAGGCGAAAGGCCGCTCGCGCATCGTCGTCGAGCTGTCGCAGCTCACGGCGCACACGGTGCGCGTCGACGGCAACAAGGTTTTTCTCGAACTCGCGGGCGCGGGCGGCACGCGGACTGCGGCGGCGACGCCACCGGCGAGTGGCGCGGCCGCAGCGCCGGCCAATGCCAGTACCGCAGCCGCAGCAGCACCTCCGACACAGGGTCTGGTCAGCAACATCGACTTCCGCCGCGGCGAAAAAGGCGAAGGCCGCGTGCTGGTAACGCTGGCCGATGCGCGCAGCGCAGTCGATGTCCGTGAAGAAGGCGGCAAGATCATCGCCCGCATCCGCAACGCCAGCCTGCCGGAACGCCTTGCCAAGCGCCTCGACGTGCTCGACTTCGCGACACCGGTGAAATTCATCGACGCCAGCCGCGACGGCTCGGGCACGCAGATCGTGGTGACGCCGATCGCCGCCGGCGACTTCGAGCAGGTCGCCTACCAGTCAGGCAATACCTTCACGCTGGAACTCCAGCCGATTTCACAGGACAAGCTGGACGAGCGCAAGAAGAACGAGCCGCAGTACACCGGCGAGCGCATCAGCTTGTCATTCCAGAGCGTCGATATCCGCTCGCTCCTGCAGATCATCGCGGATGTGGCGCAGACCAACATGGTGGTCAGCGATTCGGTCAACGGCCAGATCGCGATGCGCCTGCAGAACGTGCCCTGGGATCAGGCGCTGGACATCATCCTGCGCACCAAGGGCCTCGGCCAGCGCCGGCAGGGCAACGTGATTCTCGTCGCGCCGCTCGACGAGCTCGCCGCGCGCGAAAAAGCCGAACTCGAAACCGAGAAACAGAAAGTGCAGCTTGCGCCGCTGCGCTCGGAGATCATCCAGGTCAATTACGCGAAGGCGACGGAACTCGCGACGCTGATCAAGTCGCGCGAGAATTCGATCCTGTCGGCGCGCGGCAGCGTCACGGTCGACGAGCGCACCAACACCCTGCTGGTGCTGGAAACGCGCGACAAGCTGACCGAAATCCGCTCGCTCGTGCAGCGTCTCGACATCCCGGTGCGGCAGGTGCTGATCGAGTCGCGCATCGTGGTCGCGCGCTCGACCTTCGACCGCGAGTTCGGCGTGCGCCTCGGCATCACCGGCATCCGCGCCAGCGGCAGCAGTGGCCTGGTCACGACCTCGGGCACCAATGTCGCGACCAACACCACCGTGTCGAACACGATCGCCACGGGCAACAATCAGCAGTCGATCGTTGGTGCGCTGGCCAATCGTTACAACGTCAACCTGCCGGTGGCGAGCCCGGCCGGCAGTCTGGCACTCGCGATCCTCGGCAAGAACTCGCTGATCGATCTCGAACTCTCCGCGCTGCAATCCGAGGGCAAGGGCGAGGTGATATCCAGCCCGCGCGTGATCACCGCCAACGGCAAGCAGGCCTCGATCGAGCAGGGTGTCGAAATCCCGTATCAGAACTCCACCAGCAGCGGCGCCACTGCGGTGCAGTTCAAGAAGGCGGTGCTCAGCTTGAACGTCACGCCGCAGATCACGCCGGACAATCGCGTGATCATGGATCTCGCGGTCAACAACGACAGCCGCGGCCAGGACATCAACACCGGCACCGGCGGCACCGCACCTTCGATCGACACCCGCAAGGTCAATACGCAGGTCCTCGTCGACAATGGCCAGACCGTCGTCCTCGGCGGCATCTACGAGCAGACCAACAACGATCTGGTCACGAAGGTGCCGCTGCTCGGCGATGTGCCTATTCTCGGCGCGCTGTTCCGGACCAAAACGCGGATCGCGAACAAGACCGAACTGCTGATCTTCATCACGCCGAAGATTCTCAGCGAGGGCTTGAAGGTCAACTGAGTTTCCCGATGCTCAATAGAATCAGTGTCGGTTTCCCAGCCGACACTGATTTTTTATGTCCAGCGGTTCATCTTCGTGAGCACCAAAAGCAACATCTACCTCGTCGGCCCGATGGGCGCCGGCAAGACCACGGTCGGCCGCCGGCTTGCCGAAGCCCGTGGCATGGACTTCGTCGACAGCGATCACGAAGTCGAGGCGCGCACCGGCGTCAACGTCGCGTTCATTTTCGAGAAGGAAGGCGAGGCCGGTTTCCGCAAGCGCGAGCACGCCGCGATCGCCGATCTCACATTGCGTGCCAATCTTGTGCTCGCCACCGGCGGTGGCGCGGTGGTCGATGTGGAATCGCGCAAACTGCTCGCGGCGCGCGGCTTCGTGGTCTATCTGCATGCGAGCGTCGACCATCAGCTCGCACGTACCGAGCGTACCGATAACCGTCCGCTGTTGCAGGGTGGCGACCGCCGTGACACGCTGCAACGCTTGTTCCTGATCCGCGACCCGCTCTACCGTGAAATCGCCGACCTCGTCGTCCACACCGACGGACGCAACGCCCGCACCCTCGCGCGCGAGATCGAAGACCACCTCGCCCGCCCGGCGACCGCGCCCTAAAGCCGTTACGCGCGAAGTCCGCGTCGAGCTGGGCGAACGCAGCTACGATCTCAGGATCGGCGCCGGCCTGCTGCGCGATCCGGCGAGCTTCGCCGCCTTCCGCGGTCACCCGCTGCGCGTCGTCACCGACGCCCATGTCGCCCCGCTGTATCTCGAAACGCTGCTCAGGGCGCTTGATCTCGGCCCGGCCGAGGTCTTCACGCTGCCGGCCGGCGAAACACAAAAAACCTGGGCCAATGCCGAGCGCGTACTCGACTGGCTTCTGATGAGCCGCCTGCCGCGCGACGGTATCCTGATTGCACTCGGCGGCGGTGTGATCGGCGATCTCACCGGCTTTGTCGCCTCGATCTACCAGCGCGGTGTTGCCTTCGTGCAGATTCCGACGACGCTGCTCGCGCAGGTCGACTCCAGCGTCGGCGGCAAGACGGGCGTCAACCATGCATCTGGCAAGAACCTGATCGGTGCCTTCCATCAGCCGAGCGCAGTGATTGCGGATATCGATACGCTGCGCACGTTGCCGGCGCGCGAACTGGCCGCCGGCCTGGCGGAGGTCATCAAGTGCGGCTTGCTCGGCGACGCGGCGCTGTTCGCGCGCCTGGAGCGCGATCTCGACGCCGTGCTCGCGCTCGATCCGGGCAGCATCGGCGAGGCGATCGAGCGCTGCTGCGCGCTGAAGGCACGCATCGTCGCGCTCGATGAGCGCGAGAGCATCGCCGGCGGTCCGCGCGCGCTGCTGAACCTTGGCCACACCTTCGGCCATGCCGTCGAGACGTTCACCCAATACCAGTCCTGGCTGCACGGCGAGGCCGTCGGCCTAGGTCTGTGCATGGCCGCCGATCTCTCGATGCGCCTCGGCTGGATCACGGAAGAAGACGCTGCGCGTTGCACGGCGCTGATCCGGCGCGCCGGATTGCCGGTGCGCCCGCCCGCGGGCATGACCGCCGAGGATTTCCGCAGCCTGATGAGTCGCGACAAGAAAGTCGTTGCAGGCAAATTGCGACTCGTGCTGCTGCGCGCGATCGGCGAGTCCACGACGACCGCCGACTTCGATCCGGCTGCGCTCGAGGCAACGCTCGAGCACTTCTGCTCGACGCTACCGGCCGCATGAGCCTCGCGCCCTACGCCGCCCGCGAGGAGTGTTCGCGCGGCCGCCGTCATCCTGAAGCGGCGCCGGCAACGCGCAGCGAATACCAGCGCGACCGCGATCGCATCATCCACAGCGCCGCGTTCCGCCGGCTCGAATACAAGACGCAGGTCTTCGTCAATCACGAGGGCGACCTGTTCCGCAACCGGCTCACGCATTCACTGGAAGTGGCGCAGATCACGCGCAGCCTTGCGCGCACGCTCGCGCTCAACGAAGACCTCAGCGAGGCGATCGCGCTTGCGCACGATCTCGGCCACACGCCGTTCGGCCACGCCGGGCAGGACGCACTCAACGAATGCATGCGCGACTTCGGCGGCTTCGAGCACAACGCGCAATCCTTGCGCGTGGTCGACGAACTCGAGGACAAGTACGCCGACTTTCGCGGACTCAACCTGACGTTCGAGACGCGTGAAGGCATTCTCAAACATTGCTCGGAGCGCCGTGCGCGCGAGTTGGGCGATGTCGGCGAACGCTTTCTTCTGCGTCGCCAGCCCAGCCTCGAAGCGCAGCTCACCAATGTCGCCGATCAGATCGCATACAACAATCACGATGTCGATGACGGCCTGCGCGCGGGGCTGTTGAATCTGGCGCAATTGCAGGAAGTTCCGCTGTTCGCCCGCCACCTCGCCGCCGTGCGCAGCCGCTATGCCGCGCTGACGCCAAGGCAACTCCGCCACGAGACGATCCGCCGCATGATCAATGCGCTGGTCGTCGATCTGGCGGAGCAGACCGAGGCTCAATTACGGGAACTGCGACCGGCGGATATCGACGCGGTGCGCGCGGCGTCGACGCCGCTCGTGGGTTTTAGTCCGGCCATGCAGGCCGAGAACCGCGAGCTGAAGCGCTTTCTTCAGGCGAACATGTACCAGCATCACCAGGTTTACCGCGTCATGAACAAGGCGCAGCGCGTCGTACGCGAACTGTTCGGCGCCTTGCAAGAAGACCCGCGCCTGATGCCGCCGGAATTTCACGAGGGCGCGAAGGCGGCGGAACTGGCGAGCGGCATCGCCGGCCGTGCGCGTGTGGTCGCCGACTATGTGGCCGGCATGACGGACCGTTATGCGATCGACGAGCACGAGCGTTTGTTTGATCCGAGGCGGTTGCGCTAAAACTAGAATTTGGGAAGCGTTCAGGGAGCGAACGAAATTCTGTCATACCGGTAGAAGTCGGCCACTATTCGCCGTTTCAAAAAATCTCCCCGGTTGGCCCCAACAATTGTTCGCGGCATTCGCTGCGATGATGATTTGTACAAACTTCTCAAGGCCGAGGAAATGCCGCGAATATTTGACAACATCAATCTTTCGCTACTCCCGCCATTGCGAGACACGCTTGCAGTGTCAGACCGTGCCGACTTCTGCGCCGGCTATTTCAACTTGCGCGGCTGGCGGCTGATTGACGATCTGGTTGCAGGCTGGCGCGGTATCAACGACAACCGCGCCCGCGTGCTGATCGGTATGCAAAAGCTGCCGATCGATGGCGGATTGAACTTGCGCCGCAGGAAATCCGCGCGCTGATCCTTGACCCACTGAACCAGCCAGAAACCCGTGTTCTTGACCTGCGCCGCCTCGCCCGCAGTCAGCTTTAGGAGGTTTTGCCGGCGGTTGTCGGCAAATGCAGCGTCATGAAACCATCCGAACTTGCTTCGCAATCTTGGCTGCTTCGCGAATTCGTCGGCAGTATCGGGCAAGAGCTTCAGCCAGATATCGCCGTGATCACCAAGCAGGGGATGAAAGCTCTTGGCGAGCCGAAAATAGGCGCTGCTATCGAGAACGAAACGGTTCACACACGCAGTTCGGCGTGCAGCGCTTGAGCATCCACGAACGGGATGTTGAGAATGTGTTGCACGAACCCGGCTTCTGCACCCGTTGCGCGGATGTGTTCGCTCAGGGCTGCGAACAGCGGCGTCGCGAAGGCTTCTTCGCACCTGGTGATGTAAGTGCGCGGCGCAGGCTTTTCAGCGCCGAGCAGAATTTCGCGAATCGTTCGCGTGGCTGCGTCGATCTTATGCCGAGTGCCATGAAAGGCCTTTTCCGCCACCGTGATCTCGGGAAAGCCGCGCCGAGCGGCATAGGCGTTAGTCTGCTTGAGGACAGTGTAGACGTTGATGTGCCGCTCGACGGCTTGCGCGACGATGGCGTCGATCAGTGCTCGTGGACCATGTATCGCCGAGAGCTTTTCATAAGCGGATCGGGCGCAGGATTCTGGAAACAGTAGGGCCGAGGCCAGCATGTCGGCGAAGTCTTCGCCCTCATCTGTGCCACAGAGCGCAGAGGTATAGGCATGTGCAAGTTCGTGTGCCATCCAGAACATGAAGTCGAACTCGTTGCTGTCCAGATTCAGATAGACCCAAGTCGCCGTATGTACAGGAAGATAGATGTGCAGCGCGTTGGCGTGACTCTCTTGCTTGCCCCAAAGCACGGGGACGATCACACACTGAAGCTCCTTGAATCTGCCGATAAGGTGGTCAAACCGGATGCGATCGCCATCTTTAAGCCCAAGGCCTTCGCGCAGAGAACCGGCGACGGATTGAACGTAGTCGTAATCAGCCTTCGGATCGCGTAGCTGTTGCGGTTGAACGAAGGTATCGAAAGGCAGGTAAGGCACCAGGGCTTCGAGTGCTTCGCCCATTTCTACTGCCCGCAGAAAATGGATGTCCTTCGCTTTGCGGTTGGCGCGCATGCGATAGGCAACAACGGGCGCCGCCGCCGGCTTTGAGGTCTCCAGCAATTGGTCGAACGAGAGTTTCAGCACCAGCGACAGTCGCAACAGCTTGTCCGGGCGAGGCAGGTCTCGGCCGTTAAGCCAGTTTGAAACCGTTTGCCTGGAGACGCCGAGTTGTTCTGCGACGGCGGTTGCTGAAAGCCCGAGTAGCTGCATTGAGCGCTGGATTTCGTTAGCGCGTAGGGATTTCATAGGAGCGAAGCATAGGAGATTCGTTGAAAATTCGTCAACTATGGTCAACCTGATTCAAGGTGCGTAGGCCGGTAATGCGGCGGCGCGGCACCTGTTTGGAGTTGCCCGATTGTTTTCTACCAAGTCGCTAATAACTGTAGGAAACTGAAAAATTTCATTTTGTACAATGGCTTGTATTTGTCGTTATTATCCGGAAACGAAAATATTGCTCTGTTGGCCCACGCACCGACACCGACCTGTCCCCCATGGCCCGCCTCTCGCGTCTGACCATTCCGAGTTTTCCGCATCATCTTGTTCAGCGCGGAAACAACCGGCAGCCAACGTTTCATGAAGCGGCCGACTACGAACTGCTGCTGAAACTGCTGGCCGAGCACGCGCAACGGGAAAAGGTGGCGATCCATGCCTACGTGCTGATGGGCAATCATTTCCACCTGCTGGCGACGCCAGAGACGTTAACGGGTCTGCCGAGGATGATGCAGGCGGTCGGGCGGCGCTACGTCCAGTATTTTAATCGGCGCTATCAGCGCACCGGAACGCTCTGGGAGGGGCGCTACAAGGCCACCCTGGTGCAAACCGAGCGGTACCTCCTCGCCTGCATGGCCTATATCGATCTGAACCCGGTGCGGGCCGGGATCGTGGCTCGTCCGTCCGATTACGTCTGGTCCAGTCATCGTCATTACATCGGTCAGACAAACGATCGGCTGGTAACGCCACATCCACTTTTCTGGGAAATGGGCAACACGCCCTTCGAACGGGAGGCCGCCTATGCCGAACGGGTCAACCAAGGCATCACCGCCGACCAGCAAAAGTCATTGACCGAATCGGTCTTGAAAGGCTGGGCGCTGGGCGATCGGGAATTTCTCGCCGGACTCCAAGCCCGAACGTCGCGCCGGCTGGCGCGAGGACGAGCGGGCAGACCGGTATCGAAACCTTACAAGTAGCAGGCCTGTAAGTAGTTTTGTTATGTCCCCGATAATAGGCATGAGCGATAATGTCTAAGTTAATTGGAATCTGACCCCTATTTTTCTGCTTGGCAGCGGTGTTTCACTGCACTACTCTCGCTTTCCGCCCTGCCAGACCTTAGGTGTGCCATGCAGCACCTCGACCGCGTTGCCACGGGAGCTGAGCTTCAGCATGCCCGCGATCACGGGATGTACAACCCGGCCAACGAGCATGATGCCTGCGGCATCGGCTTCATTGCGCACATCAAGGGCGAGAAGAGCCATTCGATCGTCGAACAGGGCCTGCTGATCCTGAGAAACCTCGAGCATCGCGGCGCGGTCGGCGCAGACAAGCTCATGGGCGACGGCGCCGGCATCCTGATCCAGATGCCGGACCCGCTCTATCGCGAGGAAATGGCGAAGCAGGGTGTCGAACTGCCGCCGCTCGGCGAGTACGGCGTCGGCATGGTGTTTCTGCCGAAGGAGAATGCCTCGCGCATCGCCTGCGAGCAGGAGATCGAGCGCTCGGTCAGCGAGGAAGGCCAGATCGTCCTCGGCTGGCGCGATGTGCCGGTCGACGCCGACATGCCGATGTCGCCGACGGTGCGCGCCAAGGAGCCGGTGATCCGCCAGATCTTCATCGGTCGCGGCGCCGACGTCACCGTGACCGACGCGCTGGAGCGCAAGCTCTACGTGATCCGCAAATCCTCCGGCCATGCCATCCAGGGTCTGAACCTGCTGCACGGCAAGGAATTCTTCGTGCCGTCGATGTCGGCACGCACCGTGGTCTACAAGGGTCTGCTGCTGGCCGACCAGGTTGGCATCTACTACAAGGACCTGCGCGATGAGCGTTGTATCTCCGCCCTCGCACTCGTGCATCAGCGTTTCTCGACCAACACCTTTCCGGAATGGCCGCTGGCCCATCCGTATCGCATGATCGCGCACAACGGCGAGATCAACACGGTCAAGGGCAATTTCAACTGGATGCGCGCCCGTGAAGGCGTGATGAAGTCGGCCGAGCTGGGCGACGATCTGAAGAAGCTGTTCCCGCTGATCTACGAAGGCCAGAGCGACACGGCCTGCTTCGACAACGCGCTCGAACTGCTGGTCATGGCCGGCTACCCGATCGCACAGGCGATGATGATGATGATTCCGGAGGCGTGGGAGAACCACACGCTGATGGATGAAAACCGCCGTGCGTTCTACGAATACCACGCCGCGATGATGGAGCCCTGGGACGGCCCGGCCGCTATCGCCTTCACCGACGGCCGCTACATTGGCGGCACGCTCGATCGCAACGGCCTGCGGCCCGCGCGCTTCATCGTCACCGACGACGATCTCGTGGTCATGGCCTCCGAATCCGGCGTGCTGCCGATCATGGAATCGAAGATCACGCTGAAGTGGCGTTTGCAGCCGGGCAAGATGTTCCTCATCGACCTCGAAGAAGGCCGCATCATCGAGGACGAGGAACTGAAGGACACGTATGCCAGCGCCGAGCCTTACAAGGCCTGGATCAGTCGCGTGCGGATCAAGCTCGGTGATCTCAAGCCGCTGGCCGGCAAGACGGCGAACCTGGAACTGTTGCCGGCCTCGCTACTCGATCGCCAGCAGGCCTTCGGCTACACGCAGGAGGACCTGCGCACGCTGATGGCGCCGATGGCCGTCGACGGCGAAGAAGCCACCGGTTCGATGGGCAACGACTCGCCGCCCGCCGTGATGTCGAACAAGCTCAAGCCGCTTTACAGCTATTTCAAGCAATTGTTCGCGCAGGTTACCAACCCGCCGATCGACCCGATTCGCGAGGCGATGGTGATGTCGCTGGTGTCCTTCATCGGCCCGAAGCCGAACCTGCTCGATACCGCCAACCTCAACCCGCAGATGCG
>JAYWBB010000135.1:0-27609 GCA_043781855.1 Nevskia sp.
AGAAGTCGCCAAGTAAGACGACAGTTGTTATTTCTATGACATTGAAAATTCGGAACAATATTCAGTCCTCAGTGGTGCTACTTACGGTTTCCTGAGTAACTGGACGAACAAGAAATACCGAGGCACCATCGCCGGCCGCTTCGAACCATTGAGTAGATCATTTTCCTCGCTGTTGATCGTTACCCCTATTATCGCTTGAAGACTTGATTTACTATTTTGTCCCGCCCGAGCCATCGGTCTCGATCCATACCCAGGAAACAGCCGTGAACTCCTATCTAAAGCTTCTGAGACGGGTACCCCTATTCCAAACGTTCTCGGAGGCCGCTCTAGCCGATCTCGAAGGACGACTGGAAACGAAGGCCATCCGTGCTGGTGAATTGCTTTTCTCCAAAGGCGACGCGGGCACCTCGATGTTCATCGTTGTGAGCGGCACGGTGACTGTGTTTATTCCAGCCGGCGAACCTGGCGGCGAGGTAACGGTTTTGGGGGAATCGGGAGTCGGCGATTTCTTCGGCGAGATGGCCTTGCTCGACAACCAGCCGCGAATGGCCAGTGTTGAGGCTCGGGTGGATTCTGTGCTGGTCGAATTGACGCACGAAAGTCTTATTGAGCAACTCGAAGGCTCCCCCGAGATCGGCGCTGCGATGTTGAGCGTGATGTCGCAGCGATTGCGCTCGGCAATAAATTTGCTGGAAACCCCTACCGCACGCAACATTAACAAGGAAGCCGATGAAAAGCTGACCTGGGCGCAAAATCTCGCTGACAAGGTAGCTCAGTGGAATGGAAGCTGGTTCTTCATCTTTGTACTAATGGCGTCGGCGCTGATCTGGATAGAGTCCAATACCATTTCCGGTTTCCAGTTCGATCCTTATCCCTATCAATTATTTAATCTATTTCTCGCCATCCTGGTGGCGCTGCAAGGTCCTTTGATCATGATGAGCCAGAACCGACAAGCGATGAAAGAACGAATGGGTGCCGAGGCGGACTTCCAGATCAATTTGAAGAACGAAACCGGTATCCATCAGGCATTGCTAGAGCTCGCCGAGCTTCGAGGGGAGCTGGCATCGGTCAGGCAAAACCTTGAGCATTCGAGACCATGGTCTTCGTCAAGATAAGTAGCCTCGTCAGGCCGACAGAACAAAAACTTCAGCCGGCAATGCCGGTCAGCCGATCGTGACACTACAGTCGCCCCCCGCGTCAGAATAGTTGCCGCCCCGATAGAACTATCCACGTGGGGGGGGCAGTCCAGCAAGGCGATGCTCAAACGGCGCGGGCGGCCAAAGTCGGACAGTGCACGCACGTTGATTTCGCTGCGGCTGTAGCCGACACCCTGGAGCGCTGAAAAGCCCCCGACCATGGTTGGCAGACCAGAATGGCCGAGACTTTGTCAAAAGCCGTTTAACGACGGATACCGGAGGAATAGTAATGCACGCAAAATATCAAACGACGCAGTCAAAAAAAAACCGCCATCACGTTGCCTCGTGGCTCATCTCGAAGGAGATGACCGACCATGCTCTACGTGCCCTGCGAGCACGGGCCAATCTGGATCGTAACCACGACGTTCCATATCTTGCGGGCTACAGCGTGGACGGCCACACGATATTTATTGACCGGCATATGCCAAAGAGCTTCATCTATAAAAAGCGGCGCGTCCTCACTGATCGATTTCTGATCATGCATGAAGGCGTAGAGAAATCGCTGATTCAATTATTCGGAATGCATTATCTGCATGCCCACCAGATTGCACTTCATGCTGAGCAAGCCGCAGTTCGCGCTGAGGGTATAGATTGGAAAGCTTACGACGATTTCATGCAACCCTATATCAAGACAATTGAAGATGAACGGCTGACGAGGGTTCCCGCCAATCTGGATCTCACGCCTTATATAGACTTCCACGACAGCGCCCTGATCAAACAAATGCGCCAAAATATGGTTGCTGTCGCTCCCGGTTGAGCTTTCCCTGAAGCTGGAGACGAGGTGCGAATGGTGGCAGCCTTGGCAAGGGCGGTTCAACGACGAATCGATTCGCCCTGCAGCGTGGAGAACGTAACCACCTGAGTACTTGGCCGAACGACGGATAAACTCAGGATGAAGTTCTTACTCAGAAATCGTGAAGTTAGACGACAGATAAACCTATGGAAGTCCCGTTTTTATTGGGTTTCGTTGTGAAACCTGTGTCGCAACTTAGAGATTTTTAAGTAACTCCGCTGCGTGAGATCGCATAGACGCTCAATGTTCTTGCCGATAAAGCCGGCGGTCACGCCGTCCGTCATTCGAGGGTTGAGCAGACACTTCAAGGCGAAATGCGCTGCAGAAGATGACAAACCATAAATCCGCACACACTAGCTGGTCGTTGCGATGGGAGCGACGATCAGGTCTTTTTCCGAAAACAGGAGTGGCACATGCTGTTTCGACACTGTTCGGCTTCATGCGCCTGGCATATCGCGCAGGCCGCTGTTGGATGCTTTCTGACTATAAGGGTACACGCCGACGATCAAACGGAGAGCGTTAAAGCAAAGAGCGAATCCGGGCAGCTGAGCATTTCCGACTGGCTATCTAAGCTTTCCATTAACCATGTGCCGTTACCGCAGCTCACTGGGCTGCAATTTACCTTGACCCGCCAGCATCTGTATCCGCTGAAATCTCCGTACGCTAGCAATCTCAGCCTTCCACCCCAGGGCGCGACTGCCAGCAGCTATACCTATGGCGTATACCTCGGCTGGGAGCCGATCCGACACTTTCAGCTCTATCTCGATCTCGAGCTCTTCCAAGGGCGCGGTATCGGCAATGTCACGGGCCTGGGCAGCCTGACCAACGGCGATCCGATCCGCCAGGGTTCGTCCGGCCTGCCGAAGACGCCTTATGTGGCACGTAAGTACGTTCGCTATTTGCTGCCGCTTGACGAGTCCGTCCATCGGGTGGAGCAGGCGCAGGACCAACTGCCCGGTGAGGAGGCGGACAGACGCCTGGAAATCAAGCTGGGGACGGTCGCCGTGGCCGATGACTTCGACAAGAACCGCTACGCAAATTCAACCCGCACTCAATTCGAGAACTGGAGCCTGTTCAACAACACCGCTTATGACTACGCCGCCGACACACGCGGCTATACCGGTGGGTTCATGGTCGGCTATATCAGCCCGGTGTGGTCCTTGCGCTATGGCATCTACCAGGTGCCAAAATTTGCCAACGGCCAGCCGCTGGACAATCCAATCACAAAAGCCAACGGCCAGCAGTTGGAGCTGACGCTGCAACAGCCGAAGGACAGCGGCGCGGTACTACGCATTCTGGTCTATCAGAATACGGGGCGAATGGGTCTGTACCGTGAAGCCCTGGCCATTGCGCGTGCTAACGGCACCAGACCTGACATCACGGCCGACGACAAACCCTATCGACGCAAATATGGGTTCGCCCTGAGCGGTGAACTGCCACTGGCGGACAATGGAGAAACCGGATTGTTCACCCGTATCGGCTGGAACGATGGACGCGCCGAATCTTTTGCCTTTACCGAGGTTGACCGTCTTGTAACGCTGGGCGGACAGATCGATGGCGTGCACTGGTGGCGGCCGACTGACCGCGTCGGTATCGCCTACATCATCGGCAATCTTTCAGGTCCGCATAAAGCCTACCTGGCCGCCGGCGGACAAGGCTTTGTCCTCGGCGACGGTCGTATCAATTATGGTGCGGAGCGGATTCTGGAAACGTATTACCGCTTCGAGCCGATTCGCCACGTCCAGCTAACAGCCGATTTCCAGCATATAGATCACCCCGGCTACAACAAAGACCGCGGTCCGGCCGATGTGATTGGCTTCCGTATCCACCTCGAATATTAAAGAGGGTTGTCTGGGAAAAAGGATTACAAAATACATCGAATTTAGGCGTCGGGCCATCATTTGGCGCCGCAGGTCGACGAAGCGGTCGGCATTGAGCGCGCCGGCGTAGGTGCAGAACCAGAATCCACCCCGGGCATTGACCGCCGATGCCGCGCTGATCGACTGGCGCTGGCCCGGACGCTTGATGACCGGCGTCTGTCCGCGCCGTCCCCAAGTCTTGCCATGCACGGTATCGGCCCGGAATCCGGACTCGTCCCAGAAGAACACGTCGGCCCCTTCACCCCGCGCCTGGCGGGCAAGGGCCGGGAAGATGTCGCGCTGCCAGCGTTCGATGGCTTCAGGGTCGCGCTGGTAGGCCCGCTGCAATGGCTTCTGCGGCGTCAAGCCGGGTTTGGCCAGCAACTCACCTGCTGCCGTCACACCCAGGTCGTGACCGAGCTTCGTCCGGATCAGGTCCGCCACCACCGCGCGGGTCCACAAGCCGAAGTCCAGGCCGTACTGCCGGGGATCGCAGCCGTTGACCCACCGGAACACCTGCTGCTCCTGTGCCGGCGTCAGGCTGCGCGGCCGTCCCGTGGCAGGCCGCGAGCGCAGGACCTCCATCCCGACAGCAGATTGCTTCGACGCCTTCAGCCACTTGTAGATCGTCGTGCCATTGAAGCCGTACCCCGCAATCACTTCCGATGCCAGCTCGCCTTCGCGTACCCGCTCCACCGCCATCATGCGGATCGTTTCCAGCGTCTTGTGATCAAATCGGCGGCCGTCTCTCTTCATGATCCTTCAGACCGCCCGCTCCCGCATAGATTCCACTTGTGTCGCCTTATTTGGCGACTTCTGAGTAACTATTTTTTGAGAGCATTCTTAGAACACGATCATGCCGATTGCCGCGCCAAACATCAGCATCGTGGTCGCGATCACGGTGATGCGCGAAAGTCCCGAACTGGTTTGACCATTCATGATCTTGCTGTCGCTGGCGATCAATAGAATGCCGACGAGCAAGAACGGTGCGAGCACGCCATTGATGACGGCAGTCCAGAACAGCGCCTTGAACGGAGCGATGCCGAGGAAGTCGATGGCAATTCCACCAGCAGTCGCGAGAATGAAGATGCCGTAGAACGAGGATGCCTGACGCAGCTTGTTGTTTAAGCCATAAGCCCAGTCGAAAGTTTCCGCAAACGCATAGGCGGCGCCGCCGGCCAGCGTGGGAATCGCCAGCAAGCCGGCTCCGACAATGCCAAGCGTGTATAGCCAATAGGCGAAATCCCCGGCCAACGGTCGCAGGGCTTCGGCCGCCTGCGCTGTCGTGCCGATATTCTGGGTCGCGCCATGCTGGTGCAGGGTCAGTGCTGTGGTCAGGATGATGAAGAACATCACCAGGTTCGAGAAGAAGGTGCCGATGGTGACGTCGATTCGGCGATCGACGATTTCGTCTGTCGTCGCACCTTCCCGGTGGATTTTCAGCGTGCGGCCCATCGCTTTTTCTTCCTCCACTTCCTGACCAGCTTGCCAGAAGAACAGATAAGGGCTGATCGTGGTGCCGAGAATCGCTACCAATGTCTCCCACGCCAACTTGCCGCGGGGCAAGGACGGAGTGAACGACGCCTTCAAGACCACCGACCAGTCGGGCTTGATGATGAACGCGGTGATGACGTACGCGAATAACGCCAATGCCAGCCACTTGAGCACACTGGCGATGTGGGTGTAGCGCAACCAGATACTCGCCACGCAGATCCCCACTCCGAACCCGATGACGTAGATCTGCGTAAAACCGCCAAACAGAAGTTTGGCTGCGTCGCCCATGCCGGCCAAGTCCGACGCAATATTGATCGTATTGGCGATCAGCAGCGATAGCGAGAGTACACCGACAATCCAACGTGGGAACTTGAAGCGAAAAGCGCCCGCCAGGCCGACGCCGGTGACCATCCCGATGCGTGCGCACATCAACTGGACGGCAGCCATCAGTGGCCAGGTCAGCCACGCCGTCCATAACAACGTCGTCCCCAGTTGCGCGCCCGCAATCGAATAAGTCGCAACGCCGGACGGATCGTCGTCCGCCGCTCCGGTGGTCACGCCGGGACCGAGTGCACGCAGAACACGGCGCAACGTGATCGGGCTACGTTTCGTTTCTGGCATGTGGCTCTTCGGCGGCTCGACTAATGGGGCTCTGCATCCGTGCAAAAACAGCGCGTAGTTTAGTCAGTTCGACCTCACGGAGGAGAAGTCGGCAGCGGCATCCTTCCAGTTTTCGACGCCATGTTATTTTTTCGATGACGAATCAACCGTTCATGGCCGAATCAATAACCCAGGCAAAACACGCCGAAATCCAGGAGCACCGTCGCCGGCAGAAGCTCGGTATGCGCACATCAGGTAGACCGGCGATTACATCTCGGGGCAGACCAAACAGGTCGCGCGCAGTAATATCTGGGCGCCAAGATCATTCGAAAAATCTTGGCGTACGATTGCTTTCGTTCTCTGAGCTGACTCCTATGGAGATTCCCATGGCGAACCCCATCGAGCACGTCGTTATCATCGTCAAGGAGAACCACACCTTCGACAACTACTTCGGGACGTTCCCCGGTGCAGCGGGTGTGACGCTACCGCCGGCACCTGACCCGCAGGTCGCAGATCCCTTGCACGACCATTCTGCCTGGCTGGCAGCCCAGGCCCACGGCGGCGGCTTGCGTCTGCAATACGGCAAGAGCGATATCCCAGCGTACTGGGCCTTTGCCCAGCAGTATTCTCTGTGCGACAACTACTTCACCGATGTGGCGAGCCAATCGGAGCCGAATCACCTGCACCTGATCGCGGCCGATTCGCCGGTCATCGACAACGCCACGAAGGCGCGCCGGTACCAGCCCGTCCCGCCATATCACCTGCCCAACTTGCCGGCGGCGATCGAAGCGGCCAAACGGGCGTGGCGAAACTACGCCGACGCCAGGTCCTCGTACTTCGACCACATCGTTGGCTTGGTCCACCATCCGTGGAACGTCCCAGCAGCGCGCTTCGACACAGATGCGAGCGCCGGCAAGTTGCCCGACGTTGCATGGCTGTTTGCGCCGGACGGTTTGAGTGAGCACCCGGGCGACTTCAAGCACACCGGTCGACGGTTGGTAGGACCTGGAATGCAGTGGACAGCCGACCGTGTACATGCGGCTGCGACCGGCCCCCTATGGTCCAAGACCGCGATCTTCATCACATGGGACGATTGGGGCGGCTGGCATGACCATGTAACACCACCACTCGCGTCTACTTGGCCTGGTGGGGGGCACGCGGGCTACCAGAACTCCCAGTTTCGCTATGGGTCTCGTGTGCCATGTCTCGTCGTGAGTCCGTATGCAAAAAGAGGCATCAACCATGCTTTCTATTCGCACGCGAGCATCGTCAAGTTCTGCCTGCGGCTGTTTGGCCTGAAGCCATGGAACGCGCCGGCCCTGCAGCCGCACGACAAATCCGGAGATATGTGGGAGTCGTTCGACTTCGCCTCACCGCCGAGGTTGGCGGTGCCTTCGACGGTGCCGACGTAGTCGTGACGATCGCCTGAAAAAGTGAGGTTTCGCCATTGCAGGCATGCGGATTGCTGCGAACTGCGGGCTTGCAACGAAATAAACACTCAAGTTGCAGGGCATCATCGGCATGCAGCTCTGACCAAAGCCCGTTCAGTCAACCAGGAAATCCCATGCACCTTATCTGGATTATTTTAATCGGCTTCGTCGCCGGCCTTGTCGCAAAGATGATCACACCCGGTACCGGACCGGGAGGCTTCTTCCTCACCGCAGCGCTCGGCATCGGCGGTTCCCTTGCAGCAACCTACCTCGGGCAGTTCTTAGGCTGGTACCAGCCCGGACAGTCGGCGGGATTCATCGGCGCGATCGTGGGCGCCGTCATTCTGCTGGGCGTGTATCACATCGCTACGAGAAAGTAGCGCGCCGTCACGCCAGGCGCAGGCGACGCCGCCGTTCGGACAAATGGCCGCGCAACTGTTCGGCCAAGCCAATCCCAATCAACAGGCCGGGATGCTCAATAAGCTGTTGGGCAGCATAGGGCCCTCGGTGTTGGCTTCAATAGCGGGAGGAGCCGGCGGTGAAGCGCTGAGCGGGATCCTCGGACAACTGACGCAAAGGGACGGCGCACCTGCGGCCATCACGCCTGAACAGGCGTCGAAAGTCACGCCAGAGCAGGTTCAACAGATCGCCAGCCACGCCGAGCAGCACAGCCCAGGGATCATTGACAAGATGAGCGGCTTCTATGCCTAACATCCTGGCTTGATCAAGGCCCTCGGCGGCGCTGCGCTCACGATTGCCTTGGCCAAGATGGCGGAGAGCCATCAGAGTTGAGCGTAATTCCAACGCGCTCGAGATTCGTTGGACGATCTCAGAAAACGAAAAAATTGCCTCTGACCGAAATCTGCTGCGATGTGCCCGTGGCCAACAAAATTTTCCAGGTCGCCCGGTAGGTCCTCGCCTGGCACGGCAGTAGGTTCATGGAACGCGCCTCGGTGACTTCCCACTCGCGGCGGCCCCGGTTTCGGCCCGGTTCCAGTAGCCGTGAAGCTCTGCGGCGATAGCGAGGGAAATCGCCTCGGGGCCGTGGCCGCCCAGTGGCAGGCCGATGGGTGCATGCAGGCGTGAACATAAAACGTCCGCCAGCGGGGCTCCGAGCAGCCGCAAAAGGTCATCGCGCCGGCCGGCCGGCCCGAGCAGACCGATCCACTTAATGCCGGTGCTGGCGAGACTTTCCAGGGCCTCGCGATCGAGTTCGAAATCATGATTCATCACGATCGCGGCGTCGTAATTGAGAGGAGAGAGCGCGATCACGGCCGGTGCCGGCATCATCGCCTTGCCAAGGTCAGCCAGCGCAAGTTGCGGTATCCAGCGGGTACGGCGCTCGACCAGGCCGACATACCAGCCGAGACGACGCATCCATGGCAGCAGGACGGCCGCTTCCGGCCCGGCGCCGAACACCAGCAGTTGCGGCGCACGAGGAATCCGTACTTGCAGTTGCCGAGCCGGCACGTGCGGCGAACGCCACGGCAAGTCCCAGCACAAGTGCCGATCCCCAGCCGCCATCTGCACCTGACCGGTTGCCGAGAAACCGACGGCAATGTCTTCCGCGTTGCTGGCCCATTTCCGCAGGATGCTCTCGATTCCCGGAAGCAAAGCCAGCGGCAGCAGCGCGATCCGCACGAGGCCGCGGCAGCCGATGCGCGTGCCGAACATGAGGTCGTTATCGTTGCGCGTGTCGAATTCAATGACGCCCGCGTGTCCGGCCTCCCGCAAATCGCAGGACTCGTCTTCCAGCGCGGACTCGAGGCAGCCGCCACTGATCCAGCCGACCCGTCCCTGCACCGGCGAAATGCCGATCACGGTACCGAGCTTGGTATATGTCGAACCGATCGTTTCGATCACCAGGCCGAGGACACCGTCAGGGCCTGCAGCAATCAAGGCTTCGACGACCGCTCTTGTGCCGCCCGTCGCCGGTTGAACCACGAGTCCAACGCTATCCCAGACAGCCGTGGGTTCAGCCAGCTTTTCTTGAGAATCCAGAGGCGGGCACGAGGTCGGCAGCCGGTCCCCGCATTCGACGAAATCCGTGCTGGATCGTCGCGTTCCGTTCGCCATTTTCACGGCCGCCTCAATGATATCCCCGGCTATTATGCCGTCAATTATTTTGGGCCCCTTCGCCGATCCACGTCTCGAACAGCAGGCGCTGCGACGGTTCGAGCAGGCGCGGCGGATCGGACATGGGCATGGCATTACCATTGCCGCCGACGCTCAAATGCGTGCCATCGAGTTTGTGAGTCAGGTAGCTCTTGCCGGGATCGCCGGGAGCGATGCGCTGCAGCGGTGCTTCGGTGCTCGGAGCCATCAGTGACGCATAGGAATCGCGATGGCCCAGATTGAGACCGCCATTTTCGGCCCCCGTGACGTGGCAGAACACGCACTGCGCATTGAAGATCGGCTGGATCTGCACCTTGAAGCTGACCGTCGCCGCGCCATCGGCGAAGACGGCGACCGGCGCCAGCAGGAGGGCAAGGCCGATTGCGCCGAGACCTCGGGTCCGACGGCGACACCTCGCTCGTCTCACGTCGTTCTCATGCCGTCTTGACGGCCTCGGCGCTGGCCGCAGTGCCGGCGAGATAGCCGAAGGTCATCGCCGGGCCGATGGTGCCGCCGCCCGCCCAGTAAGCCTGCCCCGCCGGATGCGCCACGCAATTGCCGGCGGCGTACAAGCCCGGAATCGGCTTGCGCTGCTCGTCGAGCACCTGGCCCTGCGGATTCACCACGGCGCCGCCCTTGGTGTCGAGGGTGCCGGCGCCGAGAATCACCGCGTAGAACGGCCCGGTTTTCGCGATCGGGTGCATGGTGAGATTCGGATGCGGATTGGCCGCCTTGGCCGCGTTCATGAACTGGAATGCGGTTTCGATCGGCGCTTCTCCGCGCGCATAGTCTTCGTCCTTGCCGCTCGATGCAAAGCGGTTGAAGCGCTCGATGCTCGCCCGCAACGACGCGCGGAAATCCTTGTCGAGTTTGACGCCGCCGGTGTGCGCGGCGATGCCGCCCAGACGCGCTTCGATATTTGTGGCCAGTTCTTCGAGCGTGGCGCCTTCGATCACGTGCAAGAGCTTCGCGTTCGCGGCCGGGATCGGGTCGTAGCCGGCGTAAAGTTTTGCCGTGCGGGCATCCCAGATCATGAAGCTCAGCAAGTTCGGGTATTCCGCCTTGACCGGATCCCAGACGAAGTGCACCTGCGCACGTTCGTCGTACTGGATTTTTTCGTTGACCCAGCGCCGACCATAGCGATTCACCTGGATCATGCTGTCGCCCGGCGTCGACCAGACATCCACCGGAACGCTGCGCGTCTTGAGCGCAACTTCGACGGGAATCTGGCCCCACCAGGCGTTGGCCATGTTGCCGAGCGTCGCACCCGCGCGCTGCGCAATGCCGACGAAATCGCCGGTACTGCCCGGCGCCGCGCAGCCGCCCCAGATGTGGCCCTTGAGATAGGTTCGTGCCAGCTCCGGGTTGTGGGTAAAACCACCGGAACAAAAGATCACGGCCTTGCGGGCGCGGAAGTTCACCGGCTCGGCGTCGCCGCGATCGACGCGCAGGCCATGGATCGCACCGTCGCTGTTTTTGAGTACATCCAGCACGCGATGTTCGAGCAGGAGCTGAATCGGCAATTTGTCAAAGCCCTGTTGCAACTGCCAGAGCAGCGACTCGCCGGTGCCGCCGCCCTGCGGCCAGATCATGCGCTCAGGGTGACCGTTCACATCTGGCACCAGCGAGCGGCCGCGCTGCACTTTGTTCTCGGGAATCTGCGCGAAGTAGTCGGGGTAAGCCTTGCCCTCCCAGGTGTACCAGGGCATGAACTTGAGGCCGGTGGTGGCCACGAGCGTCTCCACTACGTGGCTGGCGTTGTCGTAGAAAGCCGCGATCAGATCGAACTCGGACTGCGTGATGCCGAGCAGCGAATCGGATTCGACATAGCGCTGCGGATGCGCGAGCCGAACCATGTACTGGAGTGCATCGCGGCGTTCGTCGGCCACGCCCTGACTTTTGAGCCAGGGATTATTGGGAATCCAGAACACACCGCCGGATTTCGCCGTAGTGCCGCCCTTGAACGGCATCTTCTCGAGGATGACGACCGAGGCGCCCTTGCTCGCCGCCGCCAGTGCTGCCGCGGTACCGGCGATGCCGCTGCCGACGATCAGGACGTCGGCCTCTACTGCCCACTTCCGGTCCTTGCCACTGTCGGCAACGGCAGCGGCGGCGGGAATGGCGCCGACGGCAGCCAGCGAGCCTGCGGCCAGTCCCTTGAGTACAGCGCGGCGCGAGCTGAGGCGGGCCGGCGCGGAGGATTTGCTCTGATCGATACGCTTCAATGAAATTCCTCCGATGCCGAGGTTCGTTATTTTTCTTCGCGATAGCCTCGCGCGGTCTTACCTCATGGCTTCGGCCACCGTCCCGGCATTGACCCATTTGTCGATCGTGTGCAGGTTGTGACGGATCATGAATTCGCCATCCTGCAGGATGATGTGATCCTTCGCGCCGGACTCCATTCCCTGCTGAATCCGCTCGCAGTTGGTCACGTCTTCCAGCACCACCTCGCCCCAGCGCGCCGCGTAATGCTCCTGCTGGAGTCGCTCGCGCCAGGACTTTGCGGTCGGCATGTAGATACTTGCAGTCCAGCGAGTGGTGTTGTAAGACGTGGGCCAGAATTCGTGCGTCCAGAATCCACCGCTGGAAAAGTCAATGTGGAAATTCGGGAACACCCAGGTCAGATCGGCCGACCAGCAGGACGACCGGCCCGGGTTGATCGCCGGATGGTTGACCAGGCGGTTGACCTCTTCGCCGGTGTCGCTGCCGAGTACATTGGAGCCGGCATTGAGATTGGCCAGACGTTCCACGTTCGAATTCTCGGGCGTTACATAGTCGATATTGCCGTAGGTCGAAATCGAACTATGGATGCCCCAGGTCTTTCCGGCGACCGGCCTCGCGTACTTGTTCTTCTCGCTCGCGAACGAAGGCGCCAGCGTGGCCGGATGCAGCGCGGGCACGTGGTAGGCCTCGACGAAGGCATCCGCAATCAGCTTCCAGTTGGCCTTGAAACGCGCCTCGATGACCAGCGCCTGATGGGTATTCAGATAGGGAATATCGGTGAATACGCGGCCCATGTCACCGAGGTATTCCTTGAGCGAGACCTCGGGCTTTTTCTGGAAATTGATGAAGACCCAGCCTTCCCAGACGTCGCAGGCAATCGGTGTGAGGCCGCAGGTTTTCTTGTCGAGGTTGAAGAACTGGGTTTGATCCGGAACGCCGATCAGCTCGCCGCTGTTCCGGTAGGTCCAGTTGTGATATCGGCAGGAGAACCGGTTGCCCTTGCCACAGGGCTCGAGCACGACCAGATTGCCGCGGTGTGCGCAGACGTTGTGGAACGCGCGTACCTCCCCGGCCTGGTTGCGCGTCACCAGCACTGAGGCCTTGCGCACTTCCACCGGCTTGACGAAATAACTGTCCGGCGTGGGAAGTTGCTCGATCCGGCCCATATTGAGCCAGGCGCGGCCGAAGACGCGTTCGCTCTCGCGCTCGTAGTACTCTGGCGAACGATACGCCTCGGTGGACACCGGGCCGGTCGAAAGCCCGGCAGCGAGGGTCAGGCCTTCGGCGACGGGGACGACGGTCGGTCGATCTTCAATCACTGTGCTCACAGTTCTCTCCTCCGAAACTTCAACGTTCTTTTTGCCGCGGCGCGAAGCGTTGCCGCGTGCAGGCTTCAGCCAAATGGCCACGGCCCCTTGATGACTCGAATGCCATGCGGAAACGCCGAGTACGCTGTGCGCGGCTGACCGTGCATTTCCACTGCGATCGCAGCTTGCCCCAGCGCGATCAACAACAAGCCCAGCCGTGCCGCATCCGGCGGCGGCGCGTCCAGAGGATAGTGATCGAGGCAGGCAATGGCGTCTTCGGCGCGTGCCAGCATCGCGTCGTAGAACGTCTGAATGTTCTCCATCGAGGCCCGCGAGCGCTGATCCCAGCGAGCATCGTTGGTATCGCGGGCCCAGTATGCGACGAACGGCTGCAAGTCCTCGAACCCGGCCGGCAGCGAGAGACTGCCGCTCACGTCAGCACCTCGAAGAAGCTCGGCCGCATGACGTTGTCCTGGGAGAATCCCGCGTGACCGATGTCATTGGTATCCCAGACCAGCGTCGGCACGTCCGGGTAGTGTACGTAGCCCTCGGCGAAGACCTCGTTGCGGTTGCCGGAGGGATCGAAGAAATACACCGTCATGCCGCGCGTCACGCCGTGACGGTTTGGGCTGACCTCGACCGGAATGCGGTATTTGCCAATCAGGTCTGCCGCCTTGATCACGTCGTGGGCCGACTCCAGCCAGAACGAAACATGGTGGAACAGGTTCGGCCGCGGCTGCAGCACGAAGGCGATATCGTGCGGCTTGGTCGAGCCGGTCAAGAATACGGCCAGCGAAGCTTTCGACTCGGCATCGATGATTTTTTCGCTGAGGTCGAAGTCGAAGACTTCCCGGAACAAGCGCACGTTCTCGTCGATGTTCACGCCGCCGAGCAGGATGTGGTCGAGACGATTGACCCGGAAGCCGCGCACCACGCCCTCGTCCGGCGTCACGCCCGGATTGTGATAGCCCATGGTATTGCCGATGAGTTCCTTTTCGGCGTAAAGCTGCATGGTGTGGCCGCTGGGCAGATCGAATTCCAGCCGGCGGCCGCTTTTCGGATAGACCCCGGCCGCGATCTTCGTGACCGGGAGCCCGAAGGCTTCGATCTTCGGTTCGAGGCGCGTCAGCGTGTCGTCGTCGTAGACCTTGAAAGCGAAGTAATCCATGCCCGGCCGGTCGGCCGGTCGCAGCACGATGCTGTGGTGATCGTGCTCATCCCAGGGCTTGAAGTAGACGCAGCCATCGGCGTCCTCCATGACCTCGTGCAGCCCCATGCGATCACCGTAGTGCCGGCGCGATAGCGCCATGTCCATCACCCGGATGCCCACTTCGCCGATCCGCAGCAAGCCTCTCAACGCCATGAATTTCTCCTTCTAACGTGGACCTGCCGGCGCGCTCGTCGAGGCGGCGCCGTTGTGCCGATCGGCGCGGGCGCCGTTGCGTTTTTCCAATGCGTGTTCACCGGCGCTCAGGCCGGAAACCGCGTAATGCTCGGGAATCATTTCGTTGATGATGATCCGTACCGAACCGGGATTGACACCAAGTGATTCGACGACGGCCTCGGTGACCGCCGCGATCATGCTCCGTTTCTGTTGAACCGTTCTTCCTTCGAGCAGATTGACCTGGATGATCGGCATGCTTGCTTCCTCTGGGCGGGCACTATGTCGACGAGGGTATGGCTGGGGTCCGCGACGGTCCAATACTAATGATGGATGGGACGATACCCGCCGGGTATCATCGATCGACTCATCCTCAGGATCACGCCATGTTCCCCGCCGGCATCGAACTGCGCCACCTGCGCTGCTTCATTGCCGTCGTCGAGCAGAAAACCTTCCGCGCAGCCGCGTTGCGCCTGCATTTGTCGCAGCCGCCGCTGACCAGGCAGATCCAGCAGCTCGAGGAAGCGCTCGGCGTGCAACTGCTCTCGCGCAGCTCGCACGGCGCCGAACTCACCGACGCCGGTCGCGTGTTCTACGAAGATGCGTGCAATCTCCTGCGGCTTGCCGACGTGGCCGCCGACCGAACGCGCCGGGTCGGCGACGGGCAGTTGGGCCGGCTGGAAGTCGGCGTATTCGGATCGGCAGTGCTCGGCGCCATTCCGCGGATCGTGCAGAAGTTCCGGCAGACGCATCCGCAGGTGGAGCTGGTGCTGCACAGCCTGGATCGCGGCGGCCAGGTGAAGGCGCTGCGCGAGCGCCGTATCGCGGTCGGCTTCAACCGCTTCTTCGCCGAAGAGACCGATCTGCGCTGGGAGGTGATCCAGACCGAGCAGATGTACGTGGTGCTGCCCGAGCAGCATCCGCTGGCTGGCCGCGACACCCTGAGCCTTGCCGACATCGGGCGCGAGCCGCTGATCCTCTACCCGCGCACGCCGCGGCCGGGCTTCATCGACGAGATGATGCGGCTGTTCCATCTGCGGCGGATCACGCCCAACGTCACGCAGGAGATCGATGACATGGTCACCGCCATCGGCCTGGTCGCCAGCGGCTTCGGCCTGAGCCTGGTCACCGACTCGGGCTGCAACCTGCGCGTGCCGGGCACCGTGCAAATTCCGCTACGCGAGTCCGACCGGGCCACAGTCGATCTGAGCATGATCTACCGGCGAGCCGATGATTCACCGTTACTCGCCGAATTCCTGGGAGTGGCCCGATCACTGCGCGACAGTCTCTCGCCGACGTCGCAAGCGCCGCGCTTGCGCCGTGCAAAGGCCGCGCTGCCGGGCGGCCGCAAGCCAGCGCCGAATCGGCCCTGAGCAGCGGGCCCGGACCGACTGAAATGTTACCGGCCGGAACGTCAGGCCCGGGAGTTCGGCTTCGACTCGATTCGCGAACGCCCGGCTTCCCGAGCAAATCCGGCCGCGCGGGGCACAGTCCGGTGCCCGATCTCTATCGACATGACAGTCGGCCCTGAACTGGCGTCACCGACCGATATTGGGTAGCGTGCATTCGGGGCTGCCAAAAAAACATCCAGGTGCCGCCCGGAGTCGACTGAAACTGGGGAGTTTCGATGCACGCCGTCCTGCGGAAAATCTATTACGTTGTAATCGCCTTCGTCGCGCGCGCTCTGACGCCTATTCGCTTTCGCAGTTATTTCCGCAATAACGCCGTCAGAAAACTTCAGATCGGCGCCGGACCGACGCGGACGCCGGGCTGGTTGATCAGCGATATCGAACCGCCTTCGCTTGGCGTCGGCTATCTCGACGCAACCCGCCGCTATCCGTTCGCCGACGCGAGCTTCGACTACATCCACAGCGAGCACATGATCGAACATGTGCCCTGGCGCGGCGGACTGGCGATGCTGCAAGAGTGCCATCGCGTCCTGAAGCCGGGCGGGCGCATCCGTATCGCCACACCGGACCTCAAGGTGCTGCTGGACCTTTATTACCCCGATCGGGAGACGCCGACGTCGATCCGCTACATCCGGTGGATCACCGATCGTCTGATTCCGGGAGCGCCCGCCGGCTACAATCCGATCTTCGTCATCAACAACGCCGTTCGTAGTTGGGGCCATCAGTTCTTCTACGATGGCGACCTGCTGATGCAGACCCTGCGCAGCGCTGGTTTCACCGATATCGTGCGGATGGCGCCGGGCCAGTCGGACGACCCCAGCCTGCGCGGGATCGAAATGCACGGCGTCAACATCGGCGACGAGGAGATCAACGCCTTCGAGACGATGGTCTACGAGGCGCGCCGGGCCATCTAAGCCGGCACCCGGGCTTGTTTGCCGGGAGGTGCGCTCCTATAATGCCGCTCTTTTCTGCGGGCGATCCTCGGATCCGCTCGCATTTGTTTGTCCGTCTTCAGGAGATACGCGTATCAGCGCGGAACGTCAGGATCGCCGCAACGAGGAAATCAACGTACCCCGGGTACGTGTCATCGGTGCGGATGGCTCGCAGGTTGGCATCATGCTCACGCGTGACGCGATCGAAAAAGCCGTAGAAGCCGGGCTCGACCTGGTCGAAGTCTCGCCGACCGCAGACCCGCCGGTCTGCAAGATCATGGATTACGGCAAGTACATCTACCAAAAGGACAAGCAGCAGCAGGCGGCGAAAAAGAAGCAGAAGCAGATTCAGGTCAAGGAAGTGAAGTTCCGGCCGACCACCGAGGAAGGCGACTTCCAGACCAAACTCAAGCACCTCAAGGAATTCCTCGAGGAAGGCGACAAGGTCAAGATCGTGGTGCGCTACAAGGGCCGCGAGCTGGCGCATCAGGAACTGGGCTTCAAGCTGATCGAACGGCTGAAGATTGAACTTGACGAGCTGGCGCTGATCGAGCAGCACCCAAAACTCGAAGGCAAGCAGGCCATCATGGTGATGGGCCCGCGCAAACACTAGAAGCCCGCGTCGATCGCAGGCCGCTGCAAACAGACACATTGGAGTCGTAGAAATGCCGAAGCTCAAAACCAACAAGGGCGCCGCCAAGCGCTTTTCCCGCACCGCCAAGGGTGGGTTCAAGCGTTCGCACGCGTTCAAGCGCCACATTCTGACCAAGAAGTCGCCGAAGACCATCCGCGACCTGCGCGGCCCGACGATGGTGCATGCGTCGGACAACAAGGAAGTGCGGCAGCTACTTCCCTACGCGTAAAGCGCATCAGTCGACAGAAGGGTTTCAAGCGGGGCCGCATATTGCAGCCCCGTATCACTCATAAGATTCGCTCAGCGAACATTTAGATAAAGAGGTATAAAAAATGGCAAGAGTCAAACGCGGCGTAACCGCCCGCGCGCGTCACAAGAGGATTCTCAAGGCCGCCAAGGGTTATTACGGCGCCAAGTCGCGCGTATTCCGCGCGGCGAAACAGCAGGTCATCAAGTCGGGCCAGTACGCCTACCGCGACCGCCGGGTCAAGAAGCGCGAGTTCCGCGCGCTCTGGATCCAGCGCATCAACGCGGCGACCAACGAACTGGGCTTGTCGTATTCGCGATTTATCCACGGCTTGTCCCTCGCGGGAATCGAGCTGGACCGCAAGGTGCTCTCGGATATCGCGATCCAGGACAAGCCGGCGTTTGCACAGTTGGTCGAACAGGCCAAGGCAAAGCTCGCCGCTTAAGCGCAGAACCCTGGCTAAGCAGTCTCAAGGGGAGCGGCGATGAGCCACTCCCCTTTTTTTGCGCTCGTACTCAGAAGTGACCCCCGCATGAACGCAACGATTCAACCGAATCTCGACGAGCTTCTGGCCAGCGCGCTGGCCGATATCGCAGCGGCGGCGGACGCCCGTGCAATCGAAACACTGCGCGTCGAACTGCTGGGGAAAAAAGGCCGCGTGACCGACCTGCTGAAGCAGCTCGGCGGCATGGTTCCGGAACAGCGTAAAGCCTTCGGCGAGCAGGTCAACCGCGTCAAGGAAGCGCTCGCCACCCAGCTCGAAAGCCGCGCTCGCAGCATTGCCGACGTCGAACTCGAACGCCGCCTTGCGAGCGAGACCATCGACGTCACCCTGCCCGGCCGCGGCATATCAGTCGGCGGGCTGCATCCGGTCACCCGCACGATCCGGCGCATCGAAAGCATCTTCAACGCGATGGGCTTCGAAAGCGTCGAAGGCCCGGAGATCGAAGACGACTGGCACAACTTCCAGGCCTTGAACATTCCCGAGTCGCACCCGGCGCGCGCGATGCAGGACACCTTCTACACGCTCGACGGTGCACGCCTGCTGCGCACGCACACGAGCCCGGTGCAGGTGCGCACGATGCAGACGCGCAAGCCACCGATCCGCATCATCTGTCCGGGCCGCGTTTACCGCGTCGATTTCGATCGCACGCATAGTCCGATGTTCCATCAGGTCGAAGGGCTCTACGTCGCCGAGAACGTCGGCCTCGCCGATCTCAAGCATGACCTGCAGAAATTCCTTTCGCTGTTTTTCGAGCGCGAAGTAGCAGCCCTTTTTCGGCCCTCGTACTTCCCGTTCGTGGAACCCGGCGCGGACGTGCACATCCGCTGGTCGCAGCCCGGACAAGCCGACCGCTGGCTCGAAGTGCTCGGCTGCGGCGTCGTGCATCCGAATGTACTCAGCGCGGTCGGCATCGACCCCGAACGCTACACAGGCTACGCGTTCGGCATGGGTGTCGAGCGCCTCGCGATGCTGCGTTACGGCGTGGATGATCTGCGCCTGTTCTTCAACAACGATCTGCGCTTCCTGGAGCAGTTCAAGTGATGAGACCGGCTGCTTTGCGAGCGCTGCTCGCAAGCCGGGTCAATGACCGGCAATGGAAGGCCGGGCCGGCTCAGCAAATGGGGATGAACTCCCGCCACGGATGGCCGCGCGCAATCAGCAGGAAACTTGATCGATGAAATTATCCGAAAACTGGCTGCGCGAGTGGGTAAACCCCAACGCAACCGCGCAGGAACTCGCCCACAAGCTCAACCTGGCCGGCCTCGAATGCGAGGCCGAGCCGCTCGCCACGGTGCTGCCGAAAGGTGTCGTCGTCGCAAAGATTCTGGCGACGAGCCCGCATCCGCAGGCCGACCGCCTGCGCGTCTGCGAGGTCGACGCCGGCACCGGCGAAGTGCTGAAGATCGTCTGCGGCGCGGCGAACGCGCGACCCGGCATTCTGGTGCCGGCCGCCCTGCCGGGTGCACGCCTGCCAAACGGTACCGAGATTCGCCGCGCGGCACTGCGAGGCGTGGAGTCGAACGGCATGCTGTGCTCAGCCGAAGAGCTGGGTCTCGCCGAAAAATCGGAAGGACTCATCGAGCTCGACCTCGATGCGCAGCCCGGCACGCCGATCGAGATTCATCTCGGCCTTGTCGATCAACTGCTGAATCTCGAACTCACGCCGAATCGTGGCGATGCGCTGAGCATCGCCGGTCTCGCGCGCGAGACAGCCGCGCTCTATGGCCTCCAAGCCTGCGCGCCGCGCGTCGAGCCGGCGCCGCTCGCGACGAATGAGACGATGGCCATCGTCGTCGACGACATGACCGGCTGCCCGCACTACCTCGGCCGCGTCATCAGCGGCCTGAACGCGGGCGCGCGCACGCCCGACTGGATGAGCGAACGCCTGCGTCGCTCCGGCCTGCGCACGATCCATCCCGTCGTCGACATCACCAACTACGTGCTGCTCGAACTCGGCCAGCCGATGCACGGCTTCGATGCCGCGCAGCTCAAGGGCGCCGTGCGCGTGCGTCGCGCAGTTGCCGGCGAGACGCTGAAACTGCTCAACGAGCAGACCATCGCACTCGCAGCGCAAGACCTGCTGATCTCCGACGCCAGCGGCCCGCTCGTGCTGGCCGGTGTCATGGGCGGCACGGCGTCGGGCTGCTCGCGCACGACGACCTCGGTATTTCTGGAGGCGGCCTGCTTCGATCCGGTTTCGATCGCGACCAGCGGCCGTCGCCACAAGCTGTTGTCGGACTCGCGCTACCGCTTCGAGCGCGGCGTCGATCCTGCGCTGCAACGCCGCGCACTCGAACGCGCGACGGCGTTCGTACAGCAAATCTGCGGCGGGCACGCCGGGCCGATTGTCGAGGTTGGCACCGCGCCGGAATACGTCGCCGAAGTCAGACTGCGTCATTCGCAGGTCACGCGCCTGCTCGGCTGCGAAATCCCGGCGACGGCAGTCCCGGCACTGCTGGACCGTCTTGGCATTCCGACCGAAGCGGCTGGCGCCGGCTGTTGGCTGGCGCGCATTCCGCCGCATCGCTACGACCTGCGTATCGAGGCCGATCTGGTCGAGGAGATCGGTCGCCTTTATGGCTACGAAAACATTCCGGCCCGCGCCTACGCGGCGGAACTGGCGCCGTTTTCACCGGCGGAAACCCGCCGCACGATGGCGCAGGTCAAGGACACGCTGGTCGCGCGCGGCTATCAGGAAGTCGTGACCTACAGCTTCGTCGATCCCAGGCTGCAGGCGCAGATCGATCCCGACGGTCACGGTCTTGCACTCGACAATCCGATCGCCGAAACCATGGCGGTCATGCGCACGACCATCTGGAGCGGCCTGATTCCGACCTGGCTCTACAACCGCCAACGCCAGCACAAGCGCGCACGGCTGTTCGAAAGCGGCGCGGTCTATGCGCGCGAAGGCGCTGCGAGCAGCGAGCGCGTCAGGATCGCCGGGCTCGTCGCGGGCAGCGAATGGCCCGAGCAATGGGGCGCACCGACGCGCGGCGTCGATTTCCACGACGTCAAAAGCGATCTCGAAGCCCTGCTCGGTCTCGACTTCAATGAATTCCGCTTCGAGGCAGCAAGGCATCCGGCCCTGCATCCGGGCCGCACGGCACGCATCGTCCGCAATGATCTCGCGATCGGCTGGCTCGGCGCCCTGCATCCGCGTCTCGCGGAAGCACTCGACGTGACCGACCCGCTGATCCTGTTCGAACTCGACTGGCAGGGCCTTTGTTCCGCAGCACTTCCAGCACCCGGTGAGGTTTCAGAATTTCCGTCCTCGCGGCGCGATCTGGCCTTCGTCGTACCGGAGGCGGTCGCGGCGCAGGCGCTGCTGAACCTCATCGGCAGCGCCGGGGGCCCATTGCTTAAACGCGTCGAGGTCTTTGATGTCTACCGCGGCAACGGCCTCGCAATAGGTTGTAAAAGCCTCGCCTTCGGCTTGATTTTTCAAGACTATTCCCGCACGCTCAACCTTGAAGAAATCGACGCCGCGATACGCAGCATCATTGCGAGCGTCAGTGCCCGATTGGGGGGCAGTGTTCGAGAATAGGGATCGCAACCGTGGCGCTGACCAAAGCCGAACTGGCCGAAGCCCTCTTCGAGGAGCTTGGCCTGAACAAACGCGAAGCGAAGGAATTCGTCGATCTGTTCTTCGAGGAATTGCGCGAGCGCCTGGAAACCGGTGAGCCGATCAAGCTCTCCGGTTTCGGCAACTTCGAACTGCGCGACAAGAGCCAGCGCCCCGGCCGCAATCCGAAGACCGGTGAAGAGATTCCGATTTCCGCACGCCGCGTGGTGACTTTCCGCCCGGGCCAGAAGCTGCGTCTGCGAGTCAGTATCGATGAAGCCGATTCATAAACTCGAAGCTCTGCCGGAGATTCCGCGCAAGCGCTACTTCGCCATTGGCGAAGTCAGCGAGCTCTGCGGTGTCAAAGCCCATGTGCTGCGCTACTGGGAACAGGAATTCCCGCAGCTGCGCCCGGCCAAGCGTCGCGGCAATCGCCGTTATTACCAGCACGACGATGTGCAGATGGTCCGGCGCATTCGCAGCCTGCTTTACGAACAGGGCTACACGATCGGCGCTGCGCGCCTGCGTCTGAAGGAGCCGCTACGCAGCGATGCGCCTGAGCTTGCGACACCGGTGGTCGCCGAAGTTGCGTCAGGGCTTTCCGCGAAGCAGGCCGAACTGCGCGATATCCGCAACGAACTCGAAACCCTGCTGAAGCGCTGGCCGGTGTAGTTATCGTCGCGAGCAGGTTACAATCCGCGACCGTTTTCAAACGGGGCGTAGCGCAGTCTGGTAGCGCACTTGCCTGGGGGGCAAGTGGTCGCAGGTTCAAATCCTGTCGCCCCGACCATTTTTGACTTGTAGGGAAAAACGCCACCCGCGAGGTGGCTTTTTTTTGTCGACGGCGGTCGGCAACCTCGCGGCCGCATGATGCTGGTATTGCCTCTTATCTCGCGACTCTGGCGGGCTCAGGACGCCTTCGCAACCTCGATGGGCGCCGCGCCCTGCCGATCCATCGATAGCGAGCGCGAGCGCCTGCGTGATATTTTCGATACCCGATTCCGAGCGCCGAACGACATGCCGGATTGCCAGACGCACCCCCGAGAGCAGCTGTCGCGCTCGGCACCGAGCCGAGCCTTCCGCCACTCATGATGCTCGTCGGCGACATCGGCGGCACCCATGCGCGGCTTGCGCTCGCGCAACGCGATGGCGAGCACTACCGCCTCGACCACCTGCAACGCTATGACACGCCCGACGATCTGCCCGCGCTCGTGCGCCGCTATCTCGATGCGTTCGCGACCGATGCCCTGACCGGCGCGGCTCTCTGCGGCGCCGGGCCGCTGCGCGAGGACGGCTCGATCGCGCTGACCAACCATCCGTGCGTACTCGACCCCGCCGCGCTGGCCGACGCGGCACGCGTGCCGCTTGCGCACGTCGTGAACGATTTCCAGGCCGTTGGGCAGGCGATCCCGGCCTTGAGCCATGACGATCTGAAGACCTGTGGCGGAATCACGACAGGCGATCCCCGCGCGCCGCGCGTGGTCCTCGGCGCCGGCACCGGGCTCGGCGTCGCCAGCCTGTTGTCTTATCGCGACGACTGGATCGTGCTGCCCGGCGAAGGCGGCCATGTCGACCTCGCGCCGGTCGATGACGAGGAGCACGCGGTCTGGCAGATCCTGCGCCGGGATCACGGCGCGCTCAGCGCCGAGTCGCTGCTGGCCGGCCCGGGCTTCGAGCGTCTGTACCACGCGCTGTCGGGCCGGACGCTACCGGCGCCGGACATCGCCGCGGCCGCGCACGCGCGAGACGAGGACGCACTGCGCGCCATCGCCATGTTCACGCGCTGGTTCGGCCGCGTCGCCGGCAACGCCGCGCTGACGCTCGGCGCGCAAGGCGGCGTCTACATCGGCGGCGGCATCGTGCCCGGCTGGGGTGCGCTGTTCGAGCCTGCGGTGTTCCGAGCCGGGTTCGAGGACAAACGCGGGTTTGAGAACTGGCTGCGGCGGATTCCCGCATGGGTCATCACGCATGCCCAGCCGGGGTTGATCGGTCTCGCCCGTCTGGCTGAACGCGCATGAATATTGCAGTGGCAAGTGGACACGAACGGAGCAGACATTGAACACGCTGGCCATCCCCTCACCGGAACATGGCCGTCGCCTTGGCGACGGACCTGACGGTGTCAAACGCCTGCGGCACTCGTTCCTGCATCACCTGTTCTTCACGCAGGGAAAATTTCCGGCCCTGGCGACGAAAACCGACTATTACCTCGCACTCGCCTATGCGGTGCGCGATCGCCTGCTCCAGCGCTGGATCGGCACGACCAACGAATACGCGACGCAGGGCGCGCGCACGGTCGCGTATCTCTCCGCGGAATATCTGATGGGCCCGCACCTCGGCAACAACCTCATCAATCTCGGCCTGTTCGATGAAGCCCGTGCGGCGATGACTGAGCTGGGTCTGAATCTCGACGAACTGATTTACCAGGAAGAGGAGCCGGGCCTCGGCAACGGGGGGCTCGGGCGGCTCGCGGCCTGCTTCATCGACTCGCTTGCCACGCTCGAAATTCCCGCGATCGGTTACGGCATCCGCTACGAGTTCGGCATCTTCCACCAGGTCATCGTCGACGGCTGGCAGGTCGAGAAGACCGACAAATGGCTGCGCAACGGCAACCCCTGGGAACTGGCGCGGCCGGAGTGGGCGGTCGAGGTCAAGCTCGGCGGCCACACCGAACAGCGCCGCGACGAACAGGGCGAGCTGCATGTGCGCTGGCTGCCGAACCGAACCGTCAACGGCATTCCCTACGACACGCCCATTCTCGGCTATCGCAACAACACCGCGAACACGCTGCGCCTGTGGAAGGCCGAAGCACCCGAGGCCTTCGACCTCGACGTGTTCAACCGCGGCGACTACCAGGGCGCGGTAAACCAGAAGATCGTTTCGGAAAATCTCAGCAAGGTGCTGTACCCGAACGACGAGCATATCGAAGGCAAGGAACTGCGCCTCGCGCAGCAGTATTTTTTCGTCTCGTGCTCCCTGCAGGACATGCTGCGCGTGATGAAGAGCCAGCATGTGCCGCTGGAAAAATTCCACGAGCGCTACGCCGTGCAGCTCAACGACACGCATCCCGCGATCGCCGTCGCCGAACTCATGCGTCTGCTGACCGACGACCATCACCTGCCCTGGTATCAGGCCTGGTCGATCACGCAGAAAACCTTCGGTTACACCAATCACACGCTGCTGCCCGAAGCCCTCGAGCGCTGGCCCTTCGAGCTGTTCAAGCGCGTGCTGCCGCGCCATCTGGAGATCATCTGCGAGATCAACGCGCGCTTTCTCGATGACGTGCGTCGCCGTTATTTCGGCGACGACGCCCGCGTGGCGCGTATGAGCCTGATCGAGGAAGGCGGCGAACGCTACGTGCGCATGGCACATCTCGCCTGTGTCGGCAGCCATGCGATCAACGGCGTCGCCGCACTCCATTCGGAACTGCTGAAACAGGACGTGCTCAAGGATTTCCACGAACTGTGGCCCGAGAAGTTCAGCAACAAGACCAATGGCGTCACGCCGCGACGCTGGATCGTGCTTGCGAATCCGCGGCTGACACGGCTCATTACGCAGGAAATCGGCGACGGCTGGATCCGCAATCTCGAAGAACTGCGACAGCTCGAACCACTCGCCGAAGATGCCGGCTTCCGCGCCGGCTGGCGCGAGATCAAGCGCGCCAACAAGCGTGATCTCGCGGCACTGATCTACAAGCGTTGCGACGTCGCGATCGATCCCGGCTCGATGTTCGACGTGCAGGTCAAGCGCATCCACGAATACAAGCGCCAGCACCTCAGCGCCCTGCACATCATTGCGCTCTATCACCGGCTCAAGAACAACCCGAACCGCGACATGGCGCCGCGCACCTTCATCTTTGGCGGCAAGGCCGCACCGGGCTATCGCCTGGCGAAGCTGATGATTCGCCTGATCACCGCGATCGGCGAAGTCGTGAATCGAGACCCGGCCGTGCGCGATGTCTTGCGCGTCGTGTTCTTGCCGAACTTCAGCGTCACCAACGGCCAGCGCATCTATCCGGCGGCCGATTTGTCCGAGCAGATTTCAACCGCCGGCAAGGAAGCCTCCGGCACCGGCAACATGAAGTTCGCGATGAATGGAGCCCTGACTATCGGCACCATGGACGGCGCCAACATCGAAATCCGCGAGCAGGTCGGTGCCGACAATTTCTTCCTCTTCGGCATGACCGCCCAGGAAGTCGCCACCCTGCACGGCAACGGTTATCGCCCCGGCGATTGGTACGAGCAGAACGCCGAACTCAAGGAAGTCATCGACCTCATCCGCCACGGCTTCTTCTCACGCGGCGACCGGGAACTCTTCAGCCCCCTGATCGACAGCCTCCTGCACCACGATCCCTACTGCCTGCTCGCCGATTTCCAGTCCTACTCCGACTGCCACAGTCGCGTCGGCGAAGCCTGGCAGGACACCGACCGCTGGACCCGCATGTCCATCCTCAACTCCGCCCGCTCCGGTCTGTTCTCCTCGGACCGCACCATTCGCGAATACTGTCGCGACATCTGGAAAGTTTCGCCAGTGAAGGTGCCGCTGTTGTCGCAGGAGGATGTGCGGGCGGAGTTGATGTCGTAATACGTGCATAGGCCGCAGGGTGAGCAGGCTTTTTCCGCCCACGCGACGTTGATCGCGATGATCCGCGTGGGTACACGAAACCTGCCTGCCCTGCGTACCTGAAATAGAGTCTTGTGGAATATTCCACGTTGGCCCCTTTGATCTGCCGAGCCAGTACAGGTAGCTCTCGTAGTCTTCTTCGATGAAAAAGCAGGGCTCGCGATTATGGCCACGCTGCACGAGGTGCAGCGGCACCCCATCTAGATGAACACGGGTGCGACGGGGCATGGGTGTAAGCATACGTGAAATATTCGACCCTGGCCCCTTTAATTCTTTGTTGATTTGAAGAGTGTGGCGCCGGCCGGCGCGGTGGCCGTACAGGCCGTGCTGCCCTGCCCCTTGGCTTCCCAGGTGGTCTGGCTCGCCGCGTCATAACCCCAGAGCGTGTTGCCGGCTTCCGGATCGAAACGCCGGCACGGGCGCTGGTAGGCGTCGTAGTCGGTGTTGCGGGTGACACTGAGGGTGCTGCCCTGATAGAGACCGGCCTGCGTCACCGTGTGGGTCTTGCCGAAGACATCGCGGGCGATTGAGATGCATCGAGGGAATCGAACGGTGCAACAGCTTCTGTAATACTGCAATCGCGTGCATGGCACGATCTCCAGTGAGGGTTTGGTCGCCCATCACCAGAGATACAAGCCGTGCCATGCACGCACAATCACGCTCGGTTTTGCTACCAACGTACTCGCTAACTGGCTGAATGAAAAGAGCCTTCACTCCACTATTTGAGGGGAAAGCTCAGGGCCTGGCCTCTTTGATCCCGTCTCTAAATCGCTTGACCGGCAAGACAGTATCTACGTCACTTATAGCCAGATCCTAACTAAATATAAAACGCCCGATATTATCAAGCTTGGGCCGCCAATCTTTGCCCAAAAATTATTACGTAGCTTAAATAGCAGATTTTGATTTGTTATTCCCCACGAGTGCACTCGACGCTGAAAGAGCCATTCAGCAGTTCCAAATGTTATACATAACAAACCCATTAATATATTGTAATTCATAATCTACCTATTCTTTTGTTGCTCCAATGTAAGATTCTCAACTGAAGCGCTCGCATCTAAACCGTTAATAATTGATAATGTTTCCACAAATTCTGCCGTAGCTTTTGCTCCACCCACGATTGTGAGGGAAATCAAAGGGGCCAGGGTAGAGTTTTCGATGAAACAGCGGGAGTCTGTCAGAAATCCGAACCTGGCCCCTTTGATTTGCGACGAGCCGGTGCGGTCACCACTTTTTTCGAAGCACTTCGCGCGTGACTTCGACCTCCAGCATCGATTCAGCCAGCAGCTTCTTCAGCCGCGTATT
>JAYWBB010000136.1:0-3371 GCA_043781855.1 Nevskia sp.
CAAGCTGAAATTCGCCTTCACCAAGGTCCGCTATCGCGGCCTGGCCAGGAACGGCCACCGGCTGCTGGTGACGGCGGCACTGGCCCACCTGTTCATGGCACGACGAACGTTGCTCGCTTTGCAGGCGTAATCCGTCCGGACGACGGGATTCACGGCTCCATCGAAGCAGAATGGAGTCTTTCGGGACCGTTTCAGTGGGTAACGGGGTGCTCATCGTCGTTATTTGTGAATCGGCTCTTTTGCGATGGGGTTGTTCAGAGGTTCCCTAGATGTACTCATCCTGAGAGCACGATCATTCGCGGGACATAGCTACTCCAGTTGCATTACGCCGGTCAGCCGCCGGGAAGAGAGGAGCAGGACGAGACTGCTGACGGCTGCAGACAAGTTGGAACCTCGATAAATCGGAAACCGCACATTAACAGGTGCCGAGGCGCCGAAGCCGGGACCGCAGGGCCTTGATCTCGTCGAGGAGGTCGAGCACGAGCGCGGTGCCTGCGGCGTTCAGTTCGAAATCGCGCGTCAGGCGCAGGGCGGCCCGCGCACGGTGCAGCGTAGGGCCACCGAATCGCCAATGCTGCGGGTCGTCGCCGCTTGGCGTCAGTACGCCTTCGTGGACCAGGACCACCAGCTGTTCGATGTCGGCCCGGCAGGCACGGCTCAACTCCACCAGCGTGAACTGGATTTCTTCATCGACAAGGACGGCATGCGTCACCGAAAGATTCGTAGTGCTCATCTCGTCATGCCTCCAGCGCGCGGCGCGGATTGAAGCCGGCGAAGTTCTTGGCCATGCCGCGGTAGGCCTCCTGGGCCGGCTCCGTGTCTGCCGGCGGCAGGGCAATGGACAACATCACATACAAATCGCCGGGTGGAACGCTGGGCAATCCCTTGCCCTTCAGCCGCAGCTTGCGGCCGGGGGATGAGCCGGGCGGCACCGTCAATTGAATGCTGCCATCCGGCGTCGGTACGGCGAAACTGGCGCCGAGCACCGCTTCCCAGGGTGCAACGGGCAGATCGAGGTAAACGTCCCGGCCTTCGACTCGGAAATACGGGTGTGCTGCGAACTCGATCTCGAGATACAAATCGCCGGCAGGTCCTTGGCCTTGCCCCGCGCCGCCCTGACCGGAGAGCCGAAGGTGTTGCCCCGAGCGCACACCCTTGGGAATGGTCACATCCAGTTTCCGGTTTTGCATCGTCATCTGCCCGCTCGTATCCACCTGCGGAACACGCAAGGAGATGTTGCGGCGCGCACCTTGATAAGAGTCGTGCAGCTCGATTTGCACCTTGGCGTGATGGTCGCTTCCCGCCATGTGCTCCGGCGGTCGCGGACCGCGAGCACCTGCCGCCTGGCGCCCGAACAGCGCTTCGAAGAATGCGCTGTGATCGCCGTTGCCGCCTCCGCCAAAGTCTCGGCCGCTGAACTCGAAGCCGCTGTTCCATCCCGGCGGCGGGCTGAAGTCCTGACCGTTCTTGTGCCGCTTCCCGACATCGTCGTAGGCCGCTCGCTTCTCCGGGTCGTTCAGCGCCTCATACGCCTCGGCGACATCCTTGAATCGCGCTTCGGCATCCGGTTCCTTGCTCACGTCGGGGTGATACTTGCGCGCCAGTTTCCGGTACGCGCGTTTGATCTGGTCCTGCGTGGCCTTGCGCTCCACTCCGAGTGTCGCGTAGTAATCCTTGAAATCCATGAGCACTCCGGGCCAGGACGGCAGCGTTGGCCGACCGCTACAGAAGACGCTCGCTCAAGGCCGATAAAAATCACGCATCAGAGTCGAGCCGGAAGCGTACTGCGAATGTCGCTGACCGGATGGCTCGTCAGATCGGTCGCCAGCTCCTGCGCGACGAGCGCATGCGTCGCTTTATCGAGGTTTTTGCGTAGCAAACCCAAAAACTGCGGTGCTGCGAGCAGGTAGATTCGCCTCACTTCACCGGAGCGCTGCGCGACACCCAGGCGATGACACAGGTCTTTGGCAAAGGCTTCGGCGATATGTTCGCCATGCGACTCTCGCGGTTCGAAAGCATGTCCAATCCCCGCTGCACCCTGCGTGACATGACCACGGCGATCGGAAAGGGCTTCGTGATCCTGCAGGCGGGCATCCGGATTGACGAAATCGAAAAGCTCTTCAAGCTGGCCGTCGTCCCGTGACGAAGAGAAAATGCGCGCCCGCCCCGCGTCGGCAGCAATGATCCAGATGGCGTTTGCAGGCTCGGTGGAGTGCGGCTTGCTAGTCACTTGGTGCGGCATTGGAAACTCCAGTGATATGGAAAGATAAATCGGCTCTTTTCGTGATCGTTCTTCCGGTCGGTGGCAATCGTAAATGGACTCCCGCGTGAATCGTCTGAAGGTGTCGAGTGAAATCCGGCGCCGGACAAATGCCGATATAGACATCAGCTGGAAACGAGCTCCAGGGGTGTCAAAGGATTGAAGTCGGTCCATTGCCCCGCAACGATGGTGCCCTGAGGGTGTTCGATATCAGTGGCGCCGTGCGCGCGCAAGATGCCGATTGCGGTGTCCTGCTGCGCGGAGGCCGGTGCGGAAACTGCGACGAGCGTTCCCGCCTTTCGCTGCGGTTCGCTCGGTGACGGTTCGTCGCGGATGACTTCCGTTTTGGGAACGCTCTTGTCTTCGATTTTGATCAGTGCGCCGCCCAATGAGCCGACGTAAGCGCCTACCCCAGCCGCAGCAACGGCCGCGCCCGGCCCGAGCGCTGGCAACGTGACCAGTCCCACCGCGACGCCCACGACACCGCCCAGCACGGCGCCGGAAACTGCGCCGACCGAGGCGCCGTCCACCACCGGGGACTCGTGCCCGCCGCCGACGTGGAGATCGTCCCGATCGATAGGACTGACAAAAAAAGTCGAGGTCTGGTCGGCCGTAAAACCCGCGTTTGCCAGATCGGCCATTGCCTGCTTCGCTTCGGCCTGTTGTTCGAAATTGCCGGTGATGATGGTGGTCATGTCTGCTCCTTCCTGCGTGGCTCCTGTGGATTGCGCACCGCAAAACGGGAACCGTGGCTTCAGGCCGATCATGGCAGCCGCGAACGATCTGCTCTGTGCGTTGCCGAACATCCGGGATGGGATACTCGCATCATGCCGGGCAGGATCAGCCAGGCGTGGCCTCCCCGGCCGGCGCCGCTGGGTGCGCTGTCGCACCGACGCTCAGCGGCGTCTCACCGACAATGGAAGGAGGAAATGCAGACCCGCGGACCCCAGGAGAAGGACGATGTTTCATCGGATGGAAAAGATGATCGGCATGGCGGTCGGCGCGTCGGACGGCGAAGTGGGCAAGGTGACGGATATTTATTTCGACGATCATCGCTGGGCGGCGCGCTATTTCGTGATCGACACCGGCAGCTGGCTTGACGAGCGAAAAG
>JAYWBB010000137.1:0-27509 GCA_043781855.1 Nevskia sp.
CATCGCCCACCCGTTCGCGATGATCGGCTTCCTCGTCCTGACGGCCGTCACCTTCAGCCTGTTCGGCTTCATCATCGGCATCTGGGCCGACGGCTTCGAGAAACTCCAGATCATCCCGCTGATGGTCATGACCCCGCTGACCTTCCTCGGCGGCAGTTTCTACTCGATCGGCATGCTGCCGCCGCTCTGGCAGAAGATCGCGCTGTTCAACCCGGTGGTCTATCTGATCAGCGGATTTCGCTGGAGCTTTTACGGCGTGTCGGACGTCAGCCTCGGACTCAGTCTCGGCATGACGGTGGTGTTTCTGCTGATCTGCCTGACCGTCATCGGGTGGATCTTCAGGACGGGGTACCGGTTGCGGAATTAGGGATTCCCCGAAAAGCTCCTGTGCGCTCTATCCGACACCCAAACGAGCCTGGCGCGCCATTCAGGCTTTATACGATCGAAGGACGGCATTCAAGAGCCCGCGATATGGTTCAGGATGAATTCAGCTAGCGCGCGTAGATTTGCCCGTAGAAACGCGCGAAGCCGCGCGTCGTGACAAGGAGCAGGACCATGAAGAAGCTGACCGCCATTGCTGCCGCAATCGCCGTTCTGGGTGTCTCCGCGACTGCCCAGGCCGACCACCGCGACTATCGCGACGACGACGCCCAGGACGATTACGGCACCGAGTACGCCCAGGTCCTGTCGAGCCGCCCGATCTACCGCGACGTGCACATCAACCAGCCGCGCCAGGAATGCTACGACGAGCGCGTTGCCTACGACGACGGCTACCGTCGCGGCGGCAACAACGAAGGCGTCGGCGGCCTGCTCGGTGCGATCGTCGGTGGCGTGGTCGGCAATCGCTTCGGGCACGGCGGCGGGCGCGTTGCGACAACCGCGCTCGGTGCGGTGGTCGGCGCCAGCGCCGGCGCCAGCATCGGCCGCAACAGCGGCGGCTATCGTGGCGAGCCGTCGTACGGCTATCAGCAGCGTTGCTCGACGGTCAACGACTACAGCGTCGAGCAGCGCGTCGAGGGCTACGACGTGGCCTACCGTTATCATGGTCACGTCTACAACACCCGGCTGCCGTACGACCCGGGCGATCGTCTGGCGGTGAACGTCGACGTTCGCCCGGCCCATTGAAGCAGACCGAGCGAACTCCCGGAAGCCCGATGCGCACCGTCTCCGCCCTGATTGCCATCGTCCTCTGCGGGCTGGCCCTCCAGCCCGCGCAGGCTGACTCGCCGTTCGGTCGTCGTGGCGGCGGTCAACGGCTGGAAGCTCCGTATCTCGCACCCAGCCGCGAAAATCGCGAGAACGAACAACAGCGCGGCATGTCGCCGGGCGAAGCGGCCCAGCGGGCGCAGCAGATCAACGGCGGCGGTCGCGTTCTGTCGGTGGAGCGCGCCGGCGAGGGTTATCGTGTGAAGCTGTTGCGCGACGGGGAAGTCCGCGTCGTCTTCGTCCAGTAGTCCCATCGAGGAAAGAAACCCACCATGCGCGCCCTCGTCGTCGAAGATGATCCCGCCCTGCGCGAGCAGGTCTGCCGGCACCTCACCGACGAAGGTTATGCGGTCGACTCGGCGGCGGATGGCGAGCAGGGGCTGTACATGGCCGTCGAGTATCCGGTCGACATCGCCATCGTCGATCTGGGCCTGCCGAAGACGCCGGGCATCGCCATCATCAAGGCCGTGCGCAAGGCCGGGCGCAGCTACCCGATCCTGATCCTGACCGCGCGCGACGGCTGGCAGAGCAAGGTCGAAGGCCTTGAAGCCGGTGCCGACGACTACCTGGTCAAACCGTTCCACAAGGAAGAATTGCTGGCGCGCGCGCGCGCGCTCGTGCGCCGCAGCGGCGGCTGGAGCCAGCCGCAGCTCCAATCCGGCCCGGTCGTCCTCAACACTGCGGCCAAGAGCGTAACGCTGCAGGGCGTGCCGGTGGAACTCACGGCCTTCGAATATCGCGTGCTCGAATACTTGGTCATGCACGCCGGCGAAGTGGTCTCGAAAACCGCGCTGACCGAGCACCTTTACAACGAAGACGACGAGCGCGACTCGAACGTCATCGAAGTCTTCATCCGCCGCCTGCGCTCGAAGCTCGACCCGGACAGCACGCTGAACCCGATCGCGACACAACGCGGCAGCGGCTATCGCTGGAACCTGCCGCGCGCCTGAGGCTGGAAACTGCTTCACGCATGAAGTCGCTCCGAACCCGTCTGCTGCTCGTCGCCACCTGCGTGCTGATGGTGTTCATGCTGCTGTGCGGAACCGGGCTCGACCAGGCGTTCCGTGGCAGCGCGCTTCAGGCACAGCGCGACAAGCAGCAGGGTCTGGTGTTCGCGCTGCTCGGCGCTGCCGATGCCGATGACCGCAACGAGCTCTCGATCAATGCCGGTGCGCTCCCCGAGCCGCGTCTGGCGCGCGTGCAGTCGGGACTCGAAGCGCTGATCTTCAACGATCGGGGCAAGGTCGTGTGGCGCTCGCCGAGCTTTGCCGGCAAGGTGCCGGAACTGCTCGCGCCGGACGTCGGCTCCAGCTTCTTCGTCGTGCTCGACGACCGCTTCGCGCTGACCTACGGCCTGCGCTGGGTCGGCGACAACGGTGGCGTGCACCTGTTCGGCGGCAAGCCGAAGCCGCAGCGCTATACCGTCGCCGTGCTCGAAGACCAGAGCGCGTACCAGGCGCAGCTCGTGGCTTTTCGCCGCGTGCTCTGGATCTGGCTCGGCGGCGCGGCTGCGGCGCTGATCGTCGTGCAGTTCCTCGTGCTCGGCTGGGGCCTCGCGCCCTTGCGCAAGCTCGTGCGCGAGTTGCGTGGTGTCGAATCCGGCACGCAGTCGCGCATCGAATCCGGCTACCCGACCGAACTCACGCCGCTGGCCGACGGCCTGAACACGATGATCGCGGCCGAGCGCAGCCAGCAGACGCGTTATCGCAACGCCCTCGACGATCTCGCCCACAGTCTGAAGACGCCGCTGGCCGTGATGCGCGGGCTGGTCGACGACCGCACGCTCGACGACGCGGCGCGTGAACGCCTGCGCGAGCCGGTCGACCGCATGCAGGAAATCACCAATCACCAGTTGCGAAAAGCCGCCGCCGCCGGGCGCCACACCTTGGCCGAACCGGTACAGCTCCGGGGCATCGTCGACAAGATCGCGGGCGCCTTGAGCAAGGTCTACGCCGCGAAGAACATCACCTTCGAAATCGACGCGGCCGACAGCCTGCGCGTGCGCGCCGACGAGGGCGATCTTTACGAGCTGCTCGGCAACTTGCTCGACAATGCCGGCAAGTGGTGCAAGCGCCGTGTGCGGCTCGAAGCGACGCTGGCGAATCGTTCGTTGTTCATCCGGATCGACGACGATGGCCCGGGCTTTCCATCGGAATCGGCGGGTCTTCTCGAACGCGGCGCCCGCGCCGACAGCGTCACTCCGGGTCAGGGCATCGGCCTCGGCGCGGCGGCGGAGATGGTCAAGGTCTACGACGGCACGATCGAACTGGGCCGCGCGGATCTGGGCGGCGGCCGGGTCGAGGTCCGCCTGTCGGTCTGACGCCGGCCCTCAACGGCCGACGCAGGCTGCGCCGATGTTGCTACTCAACTCGCGCAGCAGCGGGGCGATCGCCTGTCTTGCCTCGTCGGGCTCCTTCATGCCGTTGCCGATGAACTGGATGTCCGCCATGCCCTGATCGTCTCGGCGTATCTCGATATGCAGACCCGCGATCGTCTCGCGCAGCGGCGTGGCGACCTGGACGAGTTCCAGCGTGGAGCCTTTTTCTTCGATCGTCAGGCCGCCGATCTTGCCGACCGCCGCGGCCACGCATTTACGGAAATCGGCGCTGGCGGCGGGCACCATGGACTTCTGGATCCAGACCTTGCCGTCATCCGGCACGGTCTTCGCACACGCGGCGAGCGCAAGCACCAACACGGTGGCAGCGGCGACGTTCTCTATCGGGCGGCTCATGGTGTGGTCTCAGGCGTCGGGACGACGCAGAAAATGGGCGCGATAAAACTTCAGCTCCTCGACCGAATCGCGGATATCGTCGAGCGCCAGATGCGAGGACTCCTTCTTAAAGCCCTTGGCGATCTCCGGCGCCCAGCGCAGGCACAGCTCCTTCAGCGTGCTGACGTCGAGATTGCGGTAATGAAAATGCCGTTCGAGCTGCGGCATCCAGCGCGCGAGAAAACGACGGTCCTGGCAGATCGAGTTGCCGCAAATCGGTGACTTGCCCGCAGGCACCCACAGTCTCAGAAATTCCAGTGTCAGTCGCTCGGCTTCCGCTTCGCTCACCGGGCTTTCGCGCACGCGCTGCGTCAGGCCGGATTTTCCGTGCTGGTTGACGTTCCATTCGTCCATCTTCGCGAGTTCGTGCGCGGGCTGATGCACGGCCAGCACCGGGCCGGTCGCCAGCAGGTTCAGATGCGGGTCGGTCACGAGTGTCGCGATCTCGATGATGCGGTGTTCCTCCGGCACCAGGCCGGTCATCTCGAGGTCGATCCAGATCAGGTTTTGCGCGTTCGTAGTCATGACGACAAGCCTAGCAGGCCATGGCAAATCTGCATGCTAAGCTGATTTCATATCCCGATTCTGGAGGCCTCATGGCCCGCGATGGCTCTGTTTTGAACACGATCGGCAACACGCCGCTCGTGGAGTTGAAGAACCTGGACAGCGGTATCTGCCGCCTGTTCGTCAAGCTGGAAAACCAGAACCCGACCGGCTCGATCAAGGACCGCATCGGCCTGTCGATGATCGAAGCGGCCGAGCGCGAGGGCAAGATCAAGCCCGGTGGCACGCTGATCGAGGCCACGGCGGGCAACACCGGGCTCGGCCTCGCGCTGGTCGCGGCGCAGAAAGGCTACAAGATCATTCTCGTGATCCCCGACAAGATGGCGCAGGAAAAAATCCTGCACCTGCGTGCGTTGGGCGCCACGACGCACATCACGCGCAGCGATGTCGGCAAGGGCCACCCGGAGTATTACCAGGACATCGCGGAACGGCTGTCGAAGGAAATTCCGGATAGCTTCTACGTCAACCAGTTCGCCAACCCCGCGAACCCGTTCGCGCACGAGGCGACTACCGGCCCGGAGATCTGGGCGCAGATGGAGCACATGTGCGATGCCGTGGTCTGCGGCATTGGCAGCGGCGGCACGATGACCGGCCTCGGCCGCTACTTCGCGCGAGTCGCGCCGCATGTCGAGATGGTGCTGGCCGATCCGAAAGGCTCGATCCTGGTCGATGTGGTCAAGACCGGCAAGCAACAGAAGGAGGCCGGCTCCTGGCTGGTCGAAGGTATTGGCGAGGATTTCATTCCGCCGAACTGCGACCTCACGCACGTCAAACAGGCCTACGAGATCAGCGATGCGGAGAGCTTTCTGACCGCGCGCGAAGTGCTGGCGAAGGAAGGCATCCTTGGCGGCTCCTCGACCGGCACCCTGGTCGCCGCCGCACTACGTTACTGCCGCGAGCAGACGTCGCCGAAGCGCGTCGTGACCTTCGTCTGCGACAGCGGCAACAAGTATCTGACCAAGATGTACAACGACTTCTGGATGTTCGAGCAGGGCCTGCTGGCGCGCCCGAAGCACGGCAACCTGATCGACCTGATCGTACGCCGCTACCAGGAAGGCGGCGCGGTGACACTCTCGCCCACCGACACCCTGATGCTCGCTTACCGGCGCATGAAGCTGTTCGATGTCAGCCAGATTCCGGTCATGAAGGCGGAGCAAGTCGTCGGCATTCTCGATGAGTCCGACCTGCTGCTGCACGTTCACGCGCAGCCTTCGCGGTTCAAGGATGCGGTCTCCACGGCGATGGTGAACAAGGTCGAAACCATCGCGCCCGATGCGCCGATCACCGACCTGATTCCGATCTTCACGCGCGACCACGTTGCCGTCGTCGCAGAGGCTGGCCGCTTCATCGGGCTGATCACCAAGATCGATCTGCTCAACTACCTGCGTCAGCAACTTGTCTGAGGTCTCTTCATGCGCCGCGTAACCCTGTCACTCGACGAGACTCTCGCCGACCAGTTCGATGCCTGGGCGGAACGCCACGGCTACGAGAATCGCTCCGAGGCGTTTCGCGATCTGTTACGCGCGCGGCTCGAAAACGAGCGCATCGACACCGGCAAGGCAACGCACTGCGTGGCGACGGTGACCTACGTCTACAACCATCACGAACGACAGCTCGCCGGCCGGCTGGCGGAGAGCCAGCACAATCACCATGGCCTCAGCATGGCGACGATGCATGTGCATCTCGATCACGACAATTGCCTGGAGACGATGGCGCTCAAGGGCCCGCTGAACAAGGTGCGCGAGTTCGGCGAATCGCTGATCGCCGAGCGCGGCGTGCGCCATGGGCATCTGCATCTGGTGCCGGTGGCGCTGGAAATTTCCAGAATCGGCGGCCAGCCGCACGTGCACGTCAGCCCGACCAGTTGATCGTTCGGGATCAAGGCAGAGCGGGGAGCGGGCTGTTACATTTCCGTCGACGCCGAAAAGAAAACCGCCCTGTGCGGGGGCGGCAAATACAGCGTCCATCGGAGACATTTTCTAACCGGCCTGGGAACCAGCCGGACGGAGAAATCGGAGGTCGCCGACCGCCGCCTTGTTGCGGCGGTCGGTCGGAATCGTTCAATAGGTGTAGCTCAAGGTCACCCGGCCGTTGATCGGCTCGATGACGTGGAAGTGAATGTCGTCGACGCCTGCAGTCGGTTCGCCCCGAAGACGCGAAGTGTAGAAGTAGTCGATGTCGTGATCCTTCGAGTCGAACAGGTTGTTGATCTGGCCGCTGATCTTCAGGCTGCGCGTCAGGTGATAACCGGCGCCGATATTGACCACCGTCGTCGAACTCGAATTGACGCTGGCGTCCTCCAGCAGCGGCCGCTTGCCGAAATAGCGGGCGCGAAAGCTCGCGTCCCAGCCTTGCGGGCTCGTGTACGTGAGGCCGACCGCCGCGACACCCTGGACCGCCTGCGGCACGTGGTCGCCGATGATTGGATCGTGATCCTGGTAGCGCGCCTGGGTGTAGGCGATGTCCGAGTCGAAGACGAGGTGCGGGATCGGCCGCCAGTACACCGCCAGCTCACCGCCGTAACGGATGCTTGCGCGATTCGGCGAGGTGTCGCCAGCATCGCCGTTGAAGACGAGTTCCGAGTTCGAGGTGAGTCGAAACACGCTTGCAGCCAGTTGGACGTGCGGAATCAGTGCCGAACGCAGCCCCAGATCGATGCCTCGCGCTGGCACCAGTGGCGTTACTGCGGCGCGCGGATCGCCGCTGACCGGATCGACCGTCTCGGTCGCGCCGCGCACGTCGTTGCTGTGATAACCCTGACCTGCGTTGACGAAGAATTCCGTTTTATAGAACGGGCCAAGGATCAGTGCGCCTTTCGGGCTGATCAGCTTGGCCGCGCCGGAGCCGGAGTTCAGAGCGTTGTTGCTTTGCACATCGAAGGCAAGATTGTCGGCTCGAACGCCGACGCTGGCACGCGCCCAGTCCGTCAACCGGAACGATGTCTGCGCATACGCCGCAGAATTCCATTCCTGCACTGCGGCCTCGCTTGTCGTGCTAAGGCGTTGACGCAAGCGAGTCCGATAGAGCGCGACTTTCAGGATGTCGTCGTAACGAGTCTGAAGGCCGATTTCGCTATCGAACTTGAGCCAGAATAATGACACCGGCACCTTGTATGCCGCCGACCCACCGTAGACGTTGCGCTTGTCGAACTGGTTGAACTGATCACCATCCGCAGGGTTGTCGAGGAAATAGGTGAAGTCGGAAAACAAATCCAGCTGGTAGCGGAAAGCGTAGGCCGCGAACGTCAGTTGGCCTGGGCCGAGGCGTTGTTCAAAGCCTCCGGAGAAATTCACGCGGTGGCTGCGGCCGCCGTCGGTCGGATCGATGAAGCCGTAAAGGCCGATCAGGCCCTGATCGACGGCGCGCAGCGGAATCTGGTCTGGCGAGAGATTGCGCGTGCTGTAGCCGCTGGCGAGAAAATGGTAGCTGCCGCCCGCATAATGCCCAGAATAGCGCAGCACGACGTTACCTTTGTTGAAGGTTTGCTTGAGTTCATAAGGCCCGTCGTAATGCACGTACTCGGCGCCGACGACAAGCTCGCCGGGGCCGATCGTGTACGAGCCGACGCTCAGCAGCCTGCCGTAGCCGTAGTAACCGCCGGTGACTTCGACGAGATTCTTGTCGAAGTGCTCCTTGTAGCGAATATCCGCCGCGCCGGCTTCGGAGAAGTCTCCGTATTCGACGTAGTAAGGTCCCTTGCGGTAGACCACGGAATCGACCAGTTCCGGGATGAAGAAGCCGTTGTCGGCATAGCCCTGCCCATGCGCGTGCGTCGGCTGGTTGACCGGAAGTCCGTCGACAAAGATCGCGAAGTCGGTGCCATGGTCGAGGTTGTAGCCGCGCAGGAAATACTGGTTTGCCTTGCCTTCGCCACTATGCTGCGTGACGATCAGACCCGGCACGACCTCGAGAATTTCGCCGGGTCGCGTAATCGGACGATTCTCGAACTGCTCCGAATACACCGTGCCGATCGTCGCCGAGTCGGTTTCGCCGATCAGCTTGTTCGCGGTTACGTTGACTTCATCCAGCTCCGTCGCCTGGCCCGGCACGCCAGCCGCGCCTGCAAGCCGGGAAAACAGCAGGAAAACGACTGCCATCAGATCAGCGATCCAAGTTGCGTACCGCGCCATGGCGAACTCCTTAAGTTTTTGCCTGACCATTTGTATGATATTTATATATTACGTCATACCGTTTTGCCATTGATGCCAGTCAAGCCCGCCCAAGCAAAAACGCGATTCGCTCTGTACTGTGTGATCTGGGACCACTTTTTCTTCAGGCCATGTCCGAATCACCACAGCAGCAGCACCGCCCCGCCTTCGCTACCCGCGTGATCCACGCCGGCCAGAGTCCGGACCCGACCACCGGCGCGATCATGCCGCCGATCTACGCGACCTCGACCTATGTCCAGCAGAGTCCCGGCGTGCACAAGGGTTACGAGTATTCGCGCACGCAGAACCCGACGCGCTTCGCCTACGAACGTTGTGTGGCCGATCTCGAAAGCGGCACGCGCGGTTTTGCGTTCGCCTCGGGGCTGGCCGCGACCGCGACGATTCTCGACCTGCTGGAACCGGGCGCGCAGGTCATCGCCAGCGACGACATGTACGGCGGCACCTATCGTTTGTTCGCCCACGTACGCGAGAAGTCGGCCGGGCTGAAGTTTGCTTACGTCGACATGCGCGACCCGAAGAACATCGAGGCCGCGATCACGCCGGCCACGAAGATGATCTGGGTCGAAACGCCGACCAATCCGACGCTGAAGCTGGTCGATCTCTCTGCGGTTGCGGCGATCGCGAAGCGGCACAAGCTGCTCTCCGCCGCCGACAACACGTTTGCGAGTCCCTACGTGCAGCGCCCGCTGGAACTCGGCTTCGACCTCGTGATGCACTCGGCCACCAAGTATCTGAATGGCCACTCCGACATGGTCGGCGGCATGGTCGTGGCCAGCGACAACACGGAACTCGCCGAACAGATGGCGTTCCTGCAGAACGCGGTCGGCGCCGTCGCCGGTCCGTTCGATTCATTCCTGGCGCTGCGCGGTCTGAAGACGCTGGCGCTGCGCATGCAGCGGCATTGCGAGAATGCGCTGGCGCTGGCGCAATGGCTCGAAGTCCATCCGAAGGTCGCGCGCGTCTACTATCCCGGCCTGCCCTCGCATCCTCAGCACGCGCTGGCCAGGACGCAGATGCGCGCCGGCTTCGGCGGCATGATCTCGATCGACCTCAAGGGTGGGCTGGCCGAGGCGAAGCGCTTCCTCGAACGCTGCGCAGTCTTTGCACTCGCGGAAAGCCTGGGCGGCGTGGAGAGCCTGATCGAACACCCGGCGATCATGACCCACGCCAGCGTGCCGGCCGAGGTGCGCGCCACGCTCGGCATCAGCGACACGCTATGCCGGCTGTCGGTGGGCGTCGAGGATCTGGAGGATTTGAAAGCGGACCTCGATCAGGCGCTGCGCGGTTGAGTCAGTCGCGGGGGCCAGCGTCATATCGAATCGGCGACTAGCGCGTGATTGCCGACATCCGTGACCGCGAAATCCTGATCGTCGTCGTGCGCATCGGCAATCGCAAAGAAGTCTATCGTTGACACATCGAAGCCCTGAATCGAGACGCCCCAATGACCGAAGCCCCGAACAGACTCGCCGAACGCCGCTGCGTTCCTTGCGAAGGCGACGCCAAGCCGCTCAGCGCCGCGCAGTGCCGCGCGCTGAAAAAACACCTGCGCGAGGAATGGCAGCTCGATGCCTCCGCGAAGAAGCTCATCGCGACGTTCGAGTTCAAGAATTATTTCCGGACGCTGGCCTTCGTCAACGCCGTGGCTTACATCGCGATCAGCGAGGATCACCATCCGGATATCGCATTCGGCTACAAGACCTGCGCGATCACTTATTCCACACACAACATCGGTGGCCTCTCCGAGAACGATTTCATCTGCGCGGCGAAAGTCGACGCGCTGCTGAACTGAGGCTGTCGATGACGGCGGCAGCCGTGGCCTGGCGGGTTTATCGCTGGCACGAATGGTCGAACGACCAGCTCTACGCGGCGCTGCGTCTGCGCAGCCAGATCTTCGTCGTCGAGCAGAACTGCATCTTTCCGGACATGGACGGGCTCGACCGCGACTGCGAGCACCTCTGCGGCACCGGCGCCGACGGCGCATTGCTGGCCTATTCGCGGCTGTTGAGGCCGGGCCTGAAATATCCCGAGGCTTCGATCGGCCGCGTCGTGGTCGCCGAGCCGGCGCGCGGCAGGCAACTGGGCCGCAGGCTGATGCAGGTCAGCCTCGGCGCTTGCCGCGAGCGTTTTCCAGGCGCGGCGATCCGCGTCGGCGCCCAGCAGCAGCTCGAGCGCTTCTACGCGAGCTTCGGCTTCATCACCGTGACCCCGCCCTATCTCGAAGACGGCATCTGGCATGTCGACATGCGCATGACCGCCTGATTCCAGGCCGGTTCCAGGGCGCTGTCGCGGCCGACCCCGACGGGCGTCCGCTATACTTCGCGCTGTATTTTTCCCGATTCACAGACCGCCCCGAACCGTGTACGCCGCGCATTACAATCTCCGCGAGCCGCCGTTCTCGATCGCCCCCGATCCGGCGTTCCTGTACCTGAGTGCGCGCCACCAGGAAGCGCTCGGGCATCTGCTTTACGGCACCGGGCAGTATGGCGGTTTCGTGCAGCTGACCGGCGAGGTCGGCACCGGCAAGACCACGATCGTCCGCACCTTGCTCGCACAGAAGCTCGCGAACGTCGACATCGCGATGATCCACAACCCGCGCCAGAGCGAGCTTGAATTCGTCGCCTCGATCTGTGATGAACTCGGCGTTGTCTACCCGCACGATGGCGCGCACTCGGCAAGCTCGATCAAGGTGCTGGTCGATGCCCTGAACGGGCATTTGCTGAAGGCTCACGCCGAAGGCCGGCGCACCGTGCTGATCATCGACGAGGCGCAGAACCTGCAGCAGTCCGTGCTGGAGCAGGTGCGGCTGCTGACCAACCTCGAGACCGACAAGGAAAAGCTGCTGCGCATCATGCTGATCGGCCAGCCGGAACTCGCCGAACTGCTGGCACGGCCGGATCTGCGCCAGCTCGCCAGCCGCATCACCGCGCGCTTCCATCTCACACCGCTGACGGTCGTGGAGACGATCCGTTACATCATTCATCGCCTGCACGTGGCGGGCGGCGCCGCCGACCTGTTCACCGAAGCCGCCATGCGCCGGGTGCACCAGCACGCGCGCGGCATCCCGCGCCAGATCAATATCATCTGCGACCGCGCGCTGCTCGGCGCCTACGCCCGGGGCTTGCGCACGGTGACCTCGCAGATCGTCGATCAGGCGGCGGTCGAAGTGCTCGGCGCGCAACCGCGCAGCGCACTGCTGGGCCGCATGATGGACACGCTTACGCCGCGTGCCGTGCCGTTGCCTTGGGTCGAAGGCGCACTGGCCGTGGCTGCGCTGATTATCGCCGGCGTACTGCTGAATCAGGCGCTATCGGCGCGCGGCGCCGTGACGGTGGCGCCCGCAACGGTCGTCGCCGCGGCGCCCGTCCCACCGCCCGCACCACTGCCCACCCCGCCGTCCGAGCCCGCCCCGCCGCCGATCGAGGCCGGCATCAACGCGCTCCGCGTTTCGGCCGAGCCGCTGCCAGCAGTCATGGCGCGCCTGATCGGCCTCTGGCAGCCGCAGCTGAGCATTCCGCGCGGCGAAAACGTGTGCAGCAGCCTCACGCGCAACGGCCTCGACTGCTACAAGGGCACCGCGCATTGGGACGACCTGCGGCAGATGAATCGCCCGGCGATTCTGACGCTGACCCAGGAAGACGGCAGGCGGCAGTTCGTGCTGCTGCGCCAGCTCGCCGGCGAGGTCGCCATGCTCGATACCGCGAACGGCATGCTGCGCATTCCGCTCGCGCAGCTCGACCCGCTGTGGAGCGGCGAGTTCCTGCTGCTCTGGCAACGGCAGACGCCAGAGACCGAGATCGGTCCGCAGTCCAGCGGCGATGCGGTCGTCTGGCTGCGCCGTGCGCTCGCCGGCGCCGAGGGCAAGACACTCGACGGCCCGCTGCCGACCAATTTCGGCCCCGAACTGCGCGCGCAACTCACGCGGTTCCAGGCAGCTCGCGGCCTCGATGCCGATGGCATCGCCGGCACGCGCACACTGATCGCGCTCGCCGATCTCGAACACAAACCCGGCACGCCGACGTTGGAGCGCACGCAATGAGCTACATCCTCGACGCGCTGAAACGCGCGGAACGCGAACGCAAACTCGGTCAGGCGCCGGCGGCGCTCGACGAGATCGCCTTACCCGGGCTGGACAAGGTTCGTCACGACCGGCGCCGCTGGCTCCTACGGGGCGGGATTGCGCTTGCGCTGATCGTGTTCGCGATCGCCGGCCGGTATCTGATCCCGTCTCGCGCCATTGCTCCTGAGCCGCCGACCGCTCGAATCCCGACACCCTCTTCAATCGCCGCTGTACCGCCACCGGCAGAACCGGCCTTGCCCGAGCCGCGCGTCGTCAGCCCGGAACCAGGCAGCGACGCCCGGATCGAGGGTGGTGAAGCGATTTCCTCGCTCGACGATCTCACCGGCGATGCGACGCCTGCCGGGGTCGCCGATGGCGCGCCGGGAGCATCGGAAAGCGCGGCAATCGACGCGAAGCCCCGGCCCTCGTCGGCGCTGCCGAAAAAAGCACCCGCACAGAAGAAGGCCGCTCCAGCGCGGGTCGTTGGCGGCCCGCAGCCCGAGCCGCCGAGCAGCCTCGGCGCGAAGCATGACATCACTCCTCCGCCTGCGGCGGTGGCCGAAGAGTCAGCGCCTGCTGTGGCCTCGCCAGCGGACGAGAACACCATCGTTACTGCGCCTGCACCGGTCGCGCAGTCGGCTGAAGTGCCCGGCGCAGCACCGGCGCCGCCGCCGAAAGCGAGCGAGACGCCGCGAACGAACAAGCCAGCGGCGTCAGCTCAGATCACCGCCGAGCGCGCACGCGCCGAGCGTCTCGAATCGCTACGCCGCTTCAAGGAAATGCCCGCGGCTTATCGCGCGGAGTTTCCGGCGCTGACTGTCGATGTGCATGTTTACAACGTCGACAACACGCGCAGCTTCGTCATCATCAACGGCAAGCGCTACCGCGACAACGACACGCTGGCCGAAGGTCCGCGCATCGTCGAGATCGTCTCGGAAGGTATCGTTTTCGACTGGCGCGGCGAGAAAGTGCTTTATGCGCTGGGACGCTAAGTTCTGGGGACGGCTAAGTTCTTCTGAGAAAAAAATGCCCGCCAACCGGCGGGCATTTTCGTTTTCGCGGCAACTCAAGCGCCGACTGCCTTCGGTAAAACCGTCAGTTCGGCGACGCCGGCTTCGAGACGGCGCAGGCCCTCGGCCATCTCCGCCTCACTGATGATCAAGCTGGGCGCAAGTCGCAGCACGTCCGGCCCCGCGACCAGCGTCCAGACGCCATGGTGCAGCCCGGCGTTGACGATCTCCTTGGCCCGGCCCTTCCAGGCCGCCGACATCGGCGCGCCGATCAGAAGTCCGAGGCCGCGGCTGGGCTCGAATACGCCGTAGCGACGGCCGATCGAATCGAGACCTTCGCGCAGCCTCTGCGCGCGCTGCGCGACACCAGCGAGCAGCGCCGGATCGTTGACTGTATCGAGCACCGCCTCGGCCACTGCGCAGGCCAGCGGATTGCCGCCGTAAGTCGAACCGTGCGTGCCGAACGCGAGCACGTCGGCAGCTTTCTGCGTGCAGAGCATCGCGCCGATCGGAAAACCGCCGCCGAGGCCCTTGGCTGTGGTCAGCACATCCGGTGTCACGCCGAAATGCTCATAGGCATAGAGATGGCCGCTACGGCCCATACCGGTCTGGACTTCGTCGAAAATCAGCAGCGCCCGATGGTCGTCGCAGAGCTCGCGCGCACCTTCGATGAATTCGCGAGTGGCGGGCACGATTCCGCCCTCGCCCTGAACCGGCTCGATGACCACGGCACAGGTTTCGTCCGAAATTGCTGCCTTGAGTGCGGCGAGGTCGTTGAACGGCAGATGTGTGATGCCGCCGGGAATCGGCTCGAAGCCCTGCGTGTATTTGGCCTGGCCACCGACGCTGACCGTGAACAACGTGCGGCCGTGGAAAGCGTTGTAAAACGAAATGATCTGGTTCTTGCCGGGGCGCGTGGTGTTGCCGTAACGGCGCGCCAGCTTGAACGCCGCCTCGTTGGCCTCGCCGCCGGAATTGCAGAAAAACACGCGGTCCGCGAACGTCGCGGCGACCAGCTTCTGCGCGAGGCGCAGCGCCGGCTCGTTGGTCATCACGTTCGACAGATGCCAGAGCTTGTTGGCCTGCGCGGTGAGTGCACCGACCAGCTTCGGATGGCAGTGCCCGAGCACTGTCACGGCGATGCCGCCGGCGAAGTCGATGTATTCGCGGCCCTGCTGATCCCAGAGGCGGCTGCCTTCGCCACGCACCGGGACAATATCAGCGGGTTGGTAGTTGGGAACCATGACCTCGTTGAAGGTCTTGCGCGTCACGTTCATCTTGTCACCTGCGGCACAGCCGCTGAATTGTGGGGGAGCCTGCTCCTGTGCGCGTATTTTGCCATTTCCGGCGGCGCATTCGCAGACCCTATTCGGCTGAAGGAAATTCAGCTCCGACGACCACGCGCCGGCAAGTTCGCGGGACGGTTTTCGCCCATGAAAAAGGCCGGAACAAAGTCCGGCCTTTTTATACCCTTCAATACTTGGTGGAGCGAAAGGGGATCGAACCCTCGACCTCCGCATTGCGAACGCGGCGCTCTCCCAGCTGAGCTATCGCCCCAAGCGAGACACTCAGTTTAACAGCCTTGCAAAGGCCGTGGCACAGATTTTTATGGCCGCAGCACGGTCTATTGTTCAGACCTTCGTTCGGCGCGTCGAATGTTCCGCGCATCCGCAGCGGCTGGCGCAACGTTATCCGGACTGGTAAAGCATCACCCTCGCTGCGCTCACTATCGTCAAGGAGTCTCCATGAAACGCATTTCTGCCTTGCTCGTTCTCGGCCTGGCCATCGCGCCCTGTGCCTGGGCAGCGCTTCCGGCTTCGGGCGCCTGGGTGCCGTACCGCAGCGGCGAAGTGCTGGTGAAGTATCGCGACAACACGAATGCCGCCGCCGCGTCGGCGTTGCGCAACAGCCACGGCATGCAGTCGAAACTGAGCCTGCTCGACAATCGCGCCGAACTGCTGAGCCTGCCGTCCGTCATGGACGTGCCGGCCGCGGTGGCGATGCTGAGCCGCGACCCGGCAGTGGAATATGCGGAGCCGAATTTCCTGCGGCGCAAACTCAGCGTGACGCCGAACGATCCCCTGTTCGCGCAGCAATGGGGCTTGTCGAACACCGGCCAGGCGAATTTCGTCAACGGCGGGCTACCGGGCACGCCCGGCGGTGATCTCAATCTCGTCAACGCCTGGGATCTCGACAACAACGGTGTCGCCGATCACACCGGACGCGGCACGATCACCATCGCGGTAGTTGACGATGCGGTCGAGACCACGCACCCCGATCTCGCGGCCAATATCGTCGCTGGCTTCAATTTCGTTGACAACAATACCGATCCGAATCCAAGGCCGACGGCAACCGATCCGCAAAGCCACGGCACTTCGGTCGCCGGCAGCGCCGCCGCAGTCGGCAACAACGGTATCGGCGTTTCTGGCGCGGCTTGGAACGAGAAGATCATGCCGCTGAAGTTCGGCTTCGATGTCGCCACGGAAGTGCGCGCGCTCCAGTTCGCGCGCGACAACGGGGCGCGCGTCGTCAATGCCAGCTTCGGCGGGCCCAGCTACACACGCACGGAGTTCGACGCGATCAGCGCGCTCAACGACGCGGGCATTCTCTTCGTCGTCGCGGCCGGCAACGAAAACGCGAACAACGATTTTGCCGGCGCCGCTTACCCCGCGAACTACCAACTGCCGAACGTCGTAGCGGTCGCGGCCACCAACCGGCAGGACGACATCGCCAGCTTCTCGAGCTACGGCTCGACCACGGTGCCAGTCGCCGCACCCGGTTTGCAGATCGTTACCACGGCGGTCAACGGCGGCTACACGACCAACCCCGGCGTCTCGGGCACCTCATTCTCGTCGCCCTACGTCGCGGGCGTCGCAGCGCTCCTGTTCGACTACATTCCGGCGGCGACCGCGCGAGAAGTCAAAGCGCGGCTGATTGAAGGCGCCAACGCGGGTCTCGATCCATTGGCGCCGGTAGCACTGCGCTCGGCCGGCGGCCGTGTCGACACCGCCAATTCGCTGCGCCTCGCGCCGCGTCCGTCGCTGGTGATCCATCCGGTACAGACCAGCAGCTACCAAGTCGACTACGGCAGCCCCGAGGGTGTCGTGACCATCCCGGTGTTCTCGCCGGTGAGCATTTCCGACGGCGGCAACAACACGCTCGATCCGGGTGAGTCGGCGAATGTCGTCATCACGCTCGAAAATATCTGGCAGTCGGCGACCAACGTCCGCGGCACGCTCAGTGCCGTGGGTGCCGGCGTGACCGTCAACAGCGGCGCCGTCGCCTTCGGCAATATCGCCGCGCAGACCACGGCGGCGGCAACGTTCAACGTCAGCGTGCCGGCCAGCGTCACCGGACATCAGTACGTGTATTTCACGCTGGACATCACGGCCGACGGCGGCTACACCGCAAGCCGTCATTTCATCCAGGAAATCGGGCGACTGCAGAACGGCGTTGCGGCCGCGCAGGCGATCCAGACCGATCTCTACGACGAATTCCACACCTGGCATTTCGATGTCGGCACGCTGCCCGCCGGCAGCAACACGCTGTCCTTCACCGCGACCGCGACCAACGACATCGACGTCATCGTCAGCTACGGTGCGCCAGCGCAGTATTCGATCGAGCTCGGGGCCGATCCGAACGCCACGCCGAAGCCGCTGTACTTCTACAACGTGCCCGCGGCGCAGGTGAGCAACGCGACCCGAAGCGGCGCCGAAACGGTGACCATCGCTGCTCCGCAGAGCGGCACCTACTACGTCACGGTCGTCAATTTCGACCAACAGCAAAACGCGGGCTACACGCTGCTCGCAAGCTTGACCAACACACCGCCACCGCCGCCGCCATCGCCGGCACCGCAGCCGAGTAGCGGCGGTGGCGCGATGCCGCCGCTCGTACTGCTCGGCCTGCTGGTGGCCGTCCTGCGCCGGCGCCGCGATCGGCGTTCGGCGTGATCGGCATGCGCGTGGAAGCTCGCACAGCGGGTTGGCGCACCGCCTTGTTATCGAGCGAAGCCTTGCGCGATGCGGGTTTGTCGACGAATGTGCGCGCGGGACTTCCACCGCTGCCGAAAGCCTGATACAAGGCGCGAAAATACGCAGCAAAACGACCAGGAGCGTTCGCAGGCATGGCAGGTAGACCGGGCAAGAAACCGCAGCCACAACCCAAGCCGTTCGACGAGTTCGCCGAAGACACGGAAGGCTTGGAGGAGGAAGTGCCCAGCGTCGATGCCAAGGGCAATCCCCTGCCCGCCGGCCGCTCGCGCGACTGGCGCGATGTCGAAAAATTCCGCGAGGAGCGCGAACTGCGCAAACTTATCGGCGAAGATTTCGGCGACGGACTCGATAACAAGCCGAAGCCGCGCAAATCACGCTGAGCGCGAGCGAAAAGACGCGCGCTCCGCTTCAATATTTCGGCGCGGGCAATCCCGTCGTGATGGTGTCGAAGGCCGCGTCGACGCTGTCGAGAATATGCAGCCGATCAAGGTCTTCCGGATTGATCAGGCCACGGTCGGCCAGCTTCCGGAAATCGATCAGGCCATCCCAGAACTCCTTGCCGAACAGCACGATCGGCATCGCATGCGATTTGCCGGTCTGGGTCAGCGTCAACACCTCGAACAGTTCGTCCATCGTGCCGAAGCCGCCCGGGAAAACCACGATGGCTTCCGCAATGTTCATGAACCAGAACTTGCGCATGAAGAAGTAGTGGAACTCGAACGCCAGCAGCGGATCGACATGCGGGTTGACGTGCTGTTCGAACGGCAGCGAGATGTTGAGACCGATGTTGAGACCGCGGTCGACTCGCGCTCCACCCTCGTGTACCGCCTCCATGATGCCGGGGCCACCACCGGTGCATAGGTAATAGCGATCCGGCGGCTGATGCTCCGCGTGCGTCCAGCGCGCGAAGCGCTCGGCGAGGTCGGCGGCCAGCGCGTAGTAGTCCGGCCCCTGCGCCGGTTGCGGCCGGATGCGCGCCGAGCCGAACAGGATGATCGCGCGATTCACGCCGCTCTTTTCGAGCCGCATTTTCGGTTCGAGATACTCACAGAGAATGCGCACGCCGCGCGCTTCCTCCCCCATCAGGAATTCCTGATTCTTGTAAGCCTTGGTCAGCGTCATTGTCGTTGTTATCGGCGGATGTATCGGGGCGCAGACCGAGGCGCCGGCATGGCGCCGGCCGGGAAGAACATTCAAAGCACCGGAGGCTTCGGCGCCTTGTATTCGGGGAACATGTTTTCCTCAACGAGCGCGCAGAGGATATGGATGATCAGAATGTGGCATTCCTGGATGCGCGGGGTATGCGCGCTCGGCGCGGCGAGCACGTGGTCCGACAGCGCGTGCACGCGGCCACCGCTGCCGCAAAGCGCGACGCGGGTGACACCAAGCGGATTCGCGACTTCCATCGCCTTGATCACGTTCTTCGAATTGCCCGAGGTTGTGATGCCGATGAAGACATCGCCGGGCCGCGCCAGCGCTTCGAGCTGGCGCGAGAACAGGAACTCGTAGCCGTAGTCGTTGCCGATCGCGGTGATCGCGGAGGTGTCCGTGCTCAGCGCGATCGCTGCCAGACCCGGACGATCGAACTCGAAGCGTGCGACGAGTTCCGCCGCGAGATGCTGCGCGTCCGCCGCCGAGCCGCCGTTGCCGCCAACGAGGATCTTGTTGCCGCGCCGGAACGCCTCGATGCAGAGCTTCGTCACCGCGACGATGCTGGCCAGCAGCGCGGCATCGGCGAGCAAGGTTTGCTTTACCGCAATCGAATCGGTGACGTACTGCGCCACCGATTCGACCGTGACCGGCACGCGCTTGGGAAACCGGGCGTCGGTCGGGCTGCCGGGATCGATCGCAGTGGACATCGGTGAAGCCCTCGAAAGCAAAGCCGGAGTTTACGGCCAACGGGGGAGGTTTGAGCTTGGCTGAAGCAATTCAAGCCGCGCATCGCGCCTTGAATTGCCGGCGGAAGTCCGCAACGTACACGCATCGAGCCGAGCATTTTCGAGGACTACCCGATGCGCATGGAAAAACTCACGAGCCGTTTTCAGCAGGCGTTGGCCGATGCCCAGAGCCTCGCCGTGGGCCGCGACCATACGCAAATCGAACCTGTGCATCTGATGCAGGCGCTGCTCGACCAGGAAGAAGGCTCGACCGTGCCGCTGCTGACGCAGGCCGGCGTGAACAGCGACGTGCTGCGAAACCGGCTCGCTGTCGCGATCGATGCGCTGCCGAAGATCGGTCAGCCGACCGGCGAGGTCGGCATCAGCTCGGAACTTAACCGCCTGCTGAATCTCACCGACAAACTGGCGCAGACGCGGAAGGACGCTTTCATCTCGACCGAGTTGTTCGTGCTGGCCGCACTCGACGACAAGAACGCGGTGGGCAAGGCGCTGCGCGAATCCGGCGCGCGCAAGGAGTTGCTGGAGCGCGCGATCGAAACCGTGCGCGGCGGCCAGAAAGTCGACTCGGCAAATGCCGAGGATCAGCGCCAGGCGCTGGAGAAATACACGATCGACCTCACCGCACGCGCCGAGAGCGGCAAGCTCGATCCGGTCATCGGCCGCGACGAGGAAATCCGTCGCGTCATCCAGGTGCTGTCGCGTCGCACCAAGAACAACCCGGTCATCATCGGCGAGCCGGGTGTCGGCAAGACCGCGATCGTCGAGGGCCTCGCGCAGCGCATCGTCAACGGCGAGGTGCCGGAAGGCCTGAAGAACCGGCGCCTGCTGTCGCTCGATCTCGGCAGCCTGATCGCGGGCGCAAAATTTCGTGGCGAATTCGAAGAACGGCTGAAGGCATTGCTCAGCGATCTCGGCAAGACCGACGGCACGGTGATCCTGTTCATCGACGAGATTCACACGCTGGTTGGCGCCGGCAAGGCGGAGGGTTCCATGGACGCCGGCAATATGCTCAAGCCCGCGTTGGCGCGTGGCGAATTGCATTGCATCGGCGCGACCACGCTCGACGAGTACCGCAAGTACATCGAGAAGGACGCCGCGCTGGAACGACGCTTCCAGAAAGTGCTGGTCGGCGAGCCGAGCGTCGAGGACACGATTGGAATTCTTCGCGGTCTTCAGGAGCGCTACGAAGTCCACCATGGTGTCGACATCACCGACGGCGCGCTGATCGCGGCGGCGAAGCTCAGTCATCGCTACATCACCGACCGCAACCTGCCGGACAAGGCGATCGACCTGATGGACGAAGCGGCGAGCCGCGTGCGCATCGAGATCGACTCCAAGCCCGAGGCGCTGGATCGGCTGGAGCGGCGTCTGATCTCGCTGAAGATCCAGCGCGAGGCGCTGAAGAAGGAAAGCGACGAAGGTGCGATGCGCTCGCGCGCGGCGCTCGATGAGGACATCGGCAAGCTCGAACGCGAGTATTCCGATCTCGAAGAAAAGTGGAAGGCCGAGAAAGCGAGTGTGGCTGGCAGCGCTGGCGTCAAAGAAGAACTGGAGCGCGTCAAGCTCGAACTCGAAACCGCAAGGCGCGCCGGCGATCTCGCCCGCATGGCCGAATTGCAGTACGGCAAGATTCCGGAGCTGGAAAAAAAACTTGCTGCGGCGAGCACGGCGACACAGACCAAGTTCGAGTTGCTGCGCACGCGCGTCACCGAAGAAGAAATCGCCGAGGTCGTCGCGCGCTGGACCGGCATCCCGGTAACCAGGCTCATGGAAGGCGAGCGCGACAAGCTGCTGCGCCTCGAAGACACGCTGCGCGCGCGCGTCGTCGGCCAGGACGAAGCACTCACCGCGGTCGCGAATGCCATCCGCCGTTCGCGCGCCGGCCTGTCCGACCCGAACCGGCCGATCGGCTCGTTCCTGTTTTTAGGTCCGACCGGCGTCGGCAAGACCGAGCTGTGCAAGGCGCTCGCCGGCTTCCTGTTCGACACCGAGGAAGCGATGGTCCGTATCGACATGAGCGAGTACATGGAGAAGCACAGTGTCTCGCGCCTGATCGGCGCGCCGCCGGGCTACGTGGGCTACGACGAGGGCGGCCAGCTCACCGAGGCCGTGCGCCGCCGGCCGTATTCGCTGATCCTGCTCGACGAAGTCGAGAAGGCACACGCTGATGTCTTCAACGTGCTCCTGCAGGTGCTCGACGATGGCCGGCTGACCGATGGCCAGGGCCGCACGGTGGACTTCCGCAACACCGTGGTCGTGATGACCTCGAACCTCGGCTCGCACCTGATCCAGGAGCTGATGGGAAACAGCGCGACGCGCGACGATTACGCCGCGATCAAGGAAGGTGTAATGAACATCGTCGGCCAGCACTTCCGGCCGGAGTTCATCAACCGCATCGACGAGGCCGTGGTGTTCAGGCCGCTGGCCGCCGCGCAGATCCGCGCGATCGCCGGCATCCAGACTGCGGGGCTGAAGAAGCGTCTCGCCGAACGCAGCATCGGCATCGAGTTCACCGATGCCGCGCTGACCCGGCTCGCCGAGGCCGGCTACGATCCGGTCTATGGCGCGCGGCCGCTGAAGCGTGCGATCCAGACGCTGGTCGAGAACCCGCTCGCGCGACTCCTGCTCGACGGCAAGTTCGCGGCCGGCGATACCGTTCAGGTGGACTTGAGGGACGGCGCGCTCAGCTTCGAGCGCGCCAAAGCCTTATAGCGCATACGGTGTCGGCTTGGCGATCGCGAAGCCCTGCACGTAGTCGACACCCGACTGGCGCAGGCGCGCCAGGGTCTCGGCATCGCGCACGGCGCTGGCCACGACTTTCGCGCCGGCCAGATGCGCAGAGGTCACGAGCCAGTCGAGATGCGCGCGGTCGATCAGGTCGGTGGTCTGTCGCTGCACCAGCGACTCGTGCAGCTTGATGTACTGCGCCGGAAAATGGCGCAGTGCCGACAGGCCCACACCGCCGCGATAACGGTCGAGCGCCAACACGCAGCCGAACTCCACTGTGGTGTTGACGAACGCCGCGACGCGCGAAGGGTGCTGCACGACGAAAGCCTCGTCGAGCTCGAAACAGATCTGCTGGGTCGGCAGCGCGCTTTTCACCAGCACGTCGCGCAGCTGCATCAGGAAATTGTCGCGTAGCAGCGACGAGCCAAAAATGTTGATCGACAGACGCCCGCCGTTCCTGGTCAGCGTGGCACAGCGTGGACCGGCCTGCAGTGCGGTTTCCATGACCCACTTGTCGATGACCGACGTGAGCTGCATGCGCTCGAGCACGTCGACAAAATGTTCCGGTGTCAGCCAGACGCCGTCGTCGTCCTCAATGCGCAGCAGCAGCTCGACCCAGGACGGTTCGTCGACACCCACCCTGGCCGGAACGATGGCCTGACCCGCCAGCCGCAGATGTTCCGATTTCAGTTTTTCCTTGAGCCAGGTGCTGAGCGATTTTTCGTGCGCGCGACGCTCCAGCGCCGGCAGCAACGATTCCGAGTGAACGCGTCCGCCACCGAGCTGCCGCGCCGCGCCGAGCGCGTGAATGGCGCGCTCGATGATCTCGGCCTCCGACTGATCGCCGAGGCCGATCGAGACGGCGCCGATGCTGATCGCGCTTCTGATCGACTGTCCCTTCCACGCGAACTCGCGCCCGGCGACATCGGTGCAAAGCTTGTGCGCGAGTGCGCTGCAATCGCGATCGGTAAACTCCGGCAGCAGCATCGCGAAGTGCTTGGCTGAAAGCCGGTAGAGCTCGCCTTTCGATGGCGTGTGCTCGATGATGAGCTGCGCGAGCTGCCAGATGTGCTCCTCGCCCGCCATCGGGCCGTGCGCGTCGTGCACCTTGCCAAGATCGTCGAGACCGATCAGCAGCAGGCCGTGAAATGCGCCGGACCGGCGCGAGGTTTCGATCAGCTCGCCGAGCCGCTGCTCGAAACGCAGCGAGCCATGATGCACGCCGGTCAGCGGATCGCGCGGCAGCGGGTCTGGCTCGCCACCACTGCCGGCATCACGCTGATTCAGAAGCTCGAGCCGGCGCTCGGCGTGTGCCAGATCGGCGCGAAGTGTTCGAATTTCTTCAGCCCGGCTGTTCGCAGCCTCATCCAGTCGTTCGGCATCCTGGCGCTTGCTCGCTTCGACCGCGCGGGTCACCGTCAAATCGATCGTTTCCTGCATGACGCCGATTCGGTAAGCCTGATCATCATGCAGGTAGCGCGCGTTTTCGAGCGGCTTCTGCAGACGCTGCAGGATCAGCAGGGCGCCACCGCAGCTGAGGATCAACATGATCGATCCGAGCAGCAGCAGCACCGAAAGGCTCAGCTTCGCGCCGCCCAGTACATCGGCGATCAACCGGCCGCCAAGCCACAGCACGAGCGTTGCGATGGCGGCGAAGAACAGCGCGAACAGGAACAGCGATCGGCGGCTTGGAACCTCGATGCCGAAATCCGTCGGTGGGAACTGCTCGGGTCTCGTCATCAGGCTTTGCCGGTGTTGGCGCGACGGGTGCGGGCCTCATACTGGGCGCTTTCGTCCTGCGAATCGGCGCGAGGGCTCGCCGCGTCGATGTCGCCGAATGGATCGCTCAAGGCTGCGTCGCCGGCGGGCGATTGCAGAAGGTCGAACTGGTCCGGATGCCAGTCGGGTCGGGTTTCGAAGGTCGCATCGAGACCGTGCGTCGGTCGGGCTTTCGGCTCCGCTCTTCGTTCCCGCGTCATGGCCGGATTGCTTACGCGGCGATACGAAGAAAGCGGCTCGTAGTCGGGCAGCAACGTCGACAGCGGCAGCGAAACCCGACGCGCGGAGTCATCCGCCAGCGCTGGCGTCATCTCCGATTCGCGCGGGAACGCCGCACGCGCCGTGTGCACGGGCGATTTTTTCAGGGCCTTGATCAGCATGCCGAGCATGAACGCCGTCAGCATCAGCGCGCTGACCACGATCCAGACCGGAATCGTCTCGATGGCCGGCGCGGCGCCGGCATTTGCGGAAGCTTGCTGCGCGTTCTGGACGGAGGCAGGAACGCCGGTCGTCGCCGCAGTGGCAGCGATCTGAACGGCTTCCGCGACCGGCGTTACTGCAACCGGATTTTCGGCCGGCGGGGTGCTCGCCCGCAGCCGCTCGGCGTTCGTGATCGCGACCTGTCGCAGCGATTCGCTCGACAGTCCGGTGGTCAGGCGCAGGCTGACAAGCTTCAGGGTGGCCGCCGCATTCGCCGGTGCGAGGCTCGCGCTCTCCGCAGCGGCGGGGCCGATGGCCGCAATTTGCGCGGCGAGCATGGCCGGATCGGGATATTTCAGCGTAGCCCCTACGCGCGGCAGTTCGGCGCCACTGGCAAACGCCAGAGGATTCAGCCAGCGCAGGAGCAGCGCCATCGTCGCGACGGGCACGTTCGGCGAAGCCCGCGTAGCGCCGGCAATCGTCTCCAGCGTTTCGCCCTGGCGTACCGGGCCGTACCGCCGCCAGTCTTCGCCGGCAGCGAGCGCGGGCGCAACCGCAGTACGGACGTGCGGCAAGCGCGGCCGGGTAGCCTGTCGTGCTTTCGCGGATTCCGGCGGCGGCGCAGCACGCGCGAATTCTTCTGTGGACGCAGCGGCCACCAGGGACTCCGCCGGCAAGGTCCGGTCGCCTGCTGGGGCTACATCGGCCGGCGCGGAAGTCGCAGCCAGCGCCTCGGCAGCGTGATCGGGTGGATCGAACAGCAGGGTCAGATCGCGCCGAACCTGAACGCCGGTGCCGGCGATGTCGACATGCAGCGTCAGCATCGGCTCGCGCACGGCAGCCCCCGAGCGCACGCGCAGAAAACGCTGGCCCTTGGCATCCGTCCATAAACTCTGCCGGAGGCCGCTGGTCGATAGCACCTCGGCGTCATCGTGGTCGTCGACGACCATGAGCCGGACGCGAAGATCGGAATCGTCCAGACTTTCGGCGTCGATCGGAATGTCGACCTGGAGCGGCTCGAACAATTTCGACAACGTACGCGGTTCGCCGATTCCCAACGCCGTGGCCGGTACCGGCAGGATCTGCCCAAGGCAGAAGGCGCCGATGGCGACAACGGCACTCAGACGATACGAAATGACCCGCCGGGCGGAGTTTCCGCCGAGCCAATCCCGCACGAGTATGAGTGACTGATCCGACCCCGAACTGTCCATGCTGTTTGACTCCAGGAACCGCCCCCGCGCCGCATCCGGAAAGATGAGCCGCCAATCCGTTGATTGGGCCTGCCTGTGACTTGACCGTCAACGGATATTAGCTACCGGCCCGGCCGTTCAGCCACCTGTTGCAGACCGTTAGTCCTGTGACGTCGATTCCTGGTCTGCGTCGTTCTTACGGCCCGGGGTTTTTTCCTTTTCTTTGGCCTTTTCCTTGTCGTCGCTGCTGACCGCATCGACCACCGCGCCGCCGACCTTGATCGGCACCATGACGGCCGTTTCCACGACATCAATCGCCAGGCCCACCGCACCGGTCACGAGGCAGCCGGACAGGGTCAGCGGCAGCGCCACGATCGCGGCGATGGATGGCACCCGTTGCATGATCGAATCCTCCCTCATCAGCGGCGTGCCCGGAAAAAATCCCGCAGGAGCGCGCCGCATTCCGTCTCCATCACGCCGCCGGACCAGACGACCACATGGTTGAGGCGCGGCCGCGCGATGACATCGTAGACCGACTCTACTGCGCCGGCCTTGGGATCGCGCGCGCCGAACACCAGCCGCGCCACGCGCGCGTGGATGATTGCGCCGGCGCACATCACGCAGGGCTCCAGCGTGACGTAAAGCGTACTGCCGGCCAGCCGGTAATTGCCGAGTGCCGCTGCCCCCGCGCGCAACGCCATCATCTCCGCGTGAGCGCTGGGATCATGCAGCGTGATCGGCCGGTTCCAGCCCTCGGCGATGACTTCGCTGTTCACGACCAGCACCGCGCCGACCGGCACCTCGCCCTCGCCTGCCGCGCGTTGCGCCAGCGCGAGGGCGTGGCGCATGCAGGCGAGGTCGGCCAGCTGCTGCGGGGTCGAAGGAGTGTCGGAGTCGGAAGCAAGAGGATTCACTCGCCCATTGTCCCTTTCCAACCCCGATCGCGCACGCGGCCGGGTAACAGCTCAGGGAAATCTGTGCAGGAGGGGCCGCGCAAACCCGTCGCTGATCACGCGGCCGGCACGCCGCGGCAGGAATACGCCGGGCACGCGCTTCCTTATGGATCGAAGGCAAAAGGCCGATAGCGTAGGCTCGGTCAGCATGCAGAACTCCCTTTTCTCCAACTCGGGCGACGTCGACCCCGGATCGTCAGGCAAGGTCGGCACCAGCGGCGCAAAGGTCCTGGCCGCACCGCTGGACGCCGCACACAAGGCGCTCGCTGAGGTACTTCGGCCGCAACTGCGGCTCGGCACGTCTTCGTGGAATTACGCGGGATGGACCGGCAAGATCTGGGATCGCGACTACTCCGAGGCCCTGCTCTCGAAACACGGCCTGAGCGCCTATGCGCAACATCCGCTGCTGCGCACCGTCAGTCTGGATCGCGGGTTTTACCGGCCGCTGTCGGTCGGTCAGTACACGAGCTATGCGGCGCAGGTACCGGACGATTTCCGTTTCGTCGTCAAGGCGCCGAGCATCGTGACGGATGCGCTGGTGCGTGGCGAAAACGGACGCGGCATGCAGGCGAACCCGGCTTTTCTGAGCCCCGATCTGGCCGTTCGCGAATTTGTTCAACCTGCGCTCGATGGCTTGAAACACAAGCTGGGCGCGCTCGTGTTCCAGCTGAGCCCGCTGCCGATGCCGATGCTCGAACGATTACCCGCAGTGCTCGAACGACTGCGCTCAATGTTGCGCGTGATGCCTCGTCTGCAGCCGATAGCTCCGGACGG
>JAYWBB010000138.1:0-3329 GCA_043781855.1 Nevskia sp.
GACGACGCGAATATTGCCAGCCGGCAGGCCGAGCAAAGTATTACCGCCGCCGCAGGCAGCGAGGCCGGTCGCCGTAGCGAACAGCAACGCCGGCAGGGCGTGGGAGAAGGATTTTTTCATCTGGATACCTTATTGGTTTGGTGGTGCAGCCGGAGGGTTGTGGCGCGCGGGGGTTTTCGTGATGAGGTGATCGGCTAAAATGCGCAGATGGAGCCGAATCGCCGCACCAAGTTGCTTCGCGCACTCGAGATCGATGTCTGGACACAGCAGAGTCCGGCGCCAATCCAGACGCCGTCCGTTCCTTCGGTGAAGCGCATGCCTGCGCCCGGAGCCAGCAACGATCTCTTACTGAATCCGACTGCATCCGCCGTGCCTGAGTTCCTGCCTGAACCCATTGCTTACACCGCGCCGGACGACTGGCCCGGCCTTGCCGAGGCCGTTTCCGGCTGCCTGCGCTGCAAGCTCTGCAAGACGCGCACGAAGACCGTGTTTGGCGTTGGCCCGCAAACCGCACCGCTGCTGGTGATCGGCGAGGGGCCCGGTGCCGACGAGGACGCGCAGGGTGAGCCCTTCGTCGGCCGCGCCGGCAAGCTGCTCGACGAGATGCTGAAGTCGATTGGCCGCTCGCGCACCGGCAATACTTACATCGCCAACGTCGTCAAATGCCGACCACCGGGCAATCGCGATCCGGAAGCCGAGGAAGTCGCCGCCTGCCGGCCGTATCTCGACCGGCAGATCGAGCTGATCAAGCCGAAGCTGATCGTCGCGCTCGGGCGCATCGCCGCACAGCGCCTGCTGAGCACCGACGCGCCGCTGTCGAAGCTGCGCGGCCCGCTCTACGAATACGGCGCGGCGAAAACGCCGGTGCTGATTACCTATCACCCCGCCTATCTGCTGCGCAGCCCCGGCGAGAAGGCGAAAAGCTGGGCTGATCTCAAGCGCGTTTATCGTTTCCTCGTCGAATCCGCCTAGGGTTCGATATTCTGCGAACACGTCGCAGGGACGCGATCAAAAAATCTTCGAGCCCGCTTGAACGCACAACTGAAACCCGGCTGGGCGATCCTGCCGATGCAGGCTTCGCAGCTGCCTCTGGTGCTTGAGGTCGAGCGCCGCTGCTACCCGTTTCCGTGGACCGAAACGATCTTCCGCGATTGTCTACGCGCCGGCTACAGCGCCTGGGTGCTGTGCACCATCGACGGCAGCATCGGCGGCTATGCACTGATGAGCATGGCGGTGGACGAAGCCCACGTGCTCAATCTCTGCGTCGACCCCACGCTGCAGCGCCGCGGCTACGGCCACAAGATGCTCAAGCACCTGATGCGCCTCGCGCGCGCAGCACAAGCCACCATCGTGCTGCTCGAAGTCCGCAAGTCGAACAGGCCGGCGATCAAGCTTTACGAGTCGATGGGCTTCCAGCGCCTTGGTGTGCGCAAGAGCTACTACCCGGCGGCCGAGGGTCGGGAAGACGCGCTGGTGCTCGGTTACGACATTCTCTGAATCTGCGCTAGCCTTGTGGCGATGCGCGCAATCCTCGTAATCCTCGTGGTGGCGGTGCTGATCGGCAGCGCCGTGCTGCTGACGGTCGCACACGCGCCGCAGGGCGCGGTGCATGGCACCGAAGCCCTCGCACCGGTTGCGGTGAAGGCGGGCGACACGGTCTGGGCGATCAGCTTTGTCCGCGCGCGACCGGGCCAGCGCGAAAGACTCGAACGCTACCTCAAGGCCAACTGGCTCGCGCTCGACGCCCTGGCGTTACGCGAGAAGAGAATTGTCGCTTACCGCATGCTGCGCGCCGATGCCGACGCGAAGGAGGGCTGGGACTACGCCGTGATCATCGAATACGCGGATCGTCAGGCGATGGCGGGCTTCGTGCCGTTCTACATCGGCCTCGCGCGCGAGCGACCGCAGGTCCGGGTCGACGGGCTGGACTTCGCCGATCTCGGCGAAATCACACAGCAGAAAACCGTTACACCGGTGACGTACGATCCGGTGCATGACTAGGGTCTCTTGACATTGCTTTGGTCGCTGCGGCGGAGGTCATTTCCGCGCAGTGCAACGAGGGAGGAGTGGCAATGGTTGTTCCATTGGCGCGACGAGCAAGGCAGCAATGCGCGGAAATAGCCCTGCCCCGGAGGGTTGCGGCCAAAAGCAAGCCGGACTTCGTTGCGAGCCTTGAGAATAGAACAACTATTCTCTGCGGCTCACGCCTCGCCAGGCGCGCTTTTGACTCGCAACGCAGCCACCAAAGTAATGTCAACAGACCCTGATCCGAAATTCCGCCAGCAACTCGCCTGGGCGATGACCGCGTTCGCGAACCACGGCTTCGCGACAACGGTGCTGGTCGGCTTCTTTCCGCTGTTCCTCGCGAGATACTGGGCCAAGGACGTGCCCGGCACCACCTCGACGTTCTATCTCGGCCTGGCCAATTCCGGGGCGAGTTTCGTGATCATGCTGATCGCACCCTGGCTCGGAGCGCTGGCCGATCGGCGCGGCCGCAAGAAGTGCTATCTCGCCGTGTTCACGGTGATCGGAGTGCTCGCGACTGCGGCACTCGCGTTCGTCGGCGAGGGCGACTGGCCACTCGCTATCGCGGTATTCGCGCTGGCCTCGATCGGCTTCTACGGCGGCTCTTCGTTCTACGATGCCCTGATCGTGCAGGTCTCGAACCATGGCAACTCCGATCGCGTTTCAGCTTTTGGCTACGGCCTCGGCTATCTTGGCGGCGGGCTGCTGTTCCTGCTGAACGTATTGATGGTGTTGCACCCGGCCTGGTTCGGGATTGCCGACGCGGTCGCGGCGACCAAGCTCTCGTTTCTCAGCGTTGCGCTGTGGTGGGCGATGTTCTCGCTGCCGACTTTCATCGGCGTGCCGGAAGCGCCGCCGGTTCGGATGAACGCCGGCTGGCGCGAGATTTTCGACACGCTGAAGAAGGTCGTGCGCAACCAGCCGGTGTTCAATTTCCTGCTTGCGTACTGGCTCTACATCGACGCCATCGGCACGCTGCAACTCATGGCGGTGGATTTCGGCGCGAAGCTTGGATTTTCGACCAACGCTTTGATCACCGCACTCCTGATGGTGCAGTTCATCAGCTTTCCGGCCGCGCTCGCGTTCGGGCCGCTCGCCGCGCGCATCGGTACGCGACGCGCGATCTGGCTCGGCCTCGCGGTGTTCACCGGCATCACGTTCTGGGCCTGGTTCATGCAGACCGAGCGCGACTTCTACTTGATGGCCGCCAGCGTCGGCCTGGTGCAGGGCGGCGTGCAGGCGCTGTCGCGCTCGTACTTCTCGCGGCTGATTCCGCCCGAGCGCTCGGGCGAATACTTCGGCTT
>JAYWBB010000139.1:0-3260 GCA_043781855.1 Nevskia sp.
GGGCCTGCTCGGCGTCTCCGGCGACGAACTGGTCGACGCGGAAACCTACGCGCGCATCAAGACCGACACGCTGACCAAGGTGCGCGGCACCGTGCAGGCTGACATCTTCAAGGAGGACCAGGCGCAGAACACCTGCATCTTCAGCACCGAATTCGCGCTGCGCATGATGGGCGACATCCAGCAGTATTTTGTCGACCAGAAGGTGCGCAACTTCTACTCGGTGTCGATCAGCGGTTATCACATCGCCGAAGCAGGCGCGAACCCGATCAGCCAGCTCGCCTTCACGCTGTCGAACGGCTTCACGATCGTCGAGTACTACCTTGCAAGAGGCATGAAGATCGACGACTTCGCGCCGAATCTGAGCTTCTTCTTCAGTAACGGCATGGACCCGGAGTATTCGGTCATCGGTCGCGTGGCAAGACGAATCTGGGCGCGAGCGATGAGAGAGCGCTACAACGCCTCACCGCGCAGCCAGATGCTGAAGTATCACATCCAGACTTCCGGAAGATCCCTGCACGCCCAGGAAATCCAGTTCAACGACATCCGCACGACGCTGCAAGCCCTGTATGCGCTGTTCGACAACTGCAATTCGCTGCACACCAATGCCTACGACGAAGCGATCACCACGCCGACCGAGGAGTCGGTGAGACGTGCCGTCGCGATCCAGCTCATCATCAACCGAGAACTGGGCCTCAACTTCTGCGAGAACCCATGGCAGGGCAGCTTCGTGATCGAGGCGCTGACCGATATCGTCGAGGAAGCGGTTTACAAGGAATTCGAGTCGATCTCCGAGCGTGGCGGCGTGCTCGGCGCGATGGACACCATGTACCAGCGCGGCAAGATCCAGGAAGAGAGTCTGTACTACGAACACAGGAAGTACGACGGCTCATTGCCGCTGATCGGCGTGAATACCTTCCTGCCGAAATCGCACGGCGGCGAGATCGCCACGACCATCGAGCTGATCCGCTCGGAAGATTCCGAGAAGCAGCAGCAGATCAATAATGTCGCGACCTTCCGTGCGGCAAGGAACAGCCGCAACAGTGACAGCCTGCGCGCACTCCAGGTCACGGCACGCGACCGGCGCAACGTCTTCGAGAGTCTGATCGAGGCGGTCAAGTACAACTCGCTCGGGCAGATCAGCCATTCACTCTATGAAGTCGGCGGCGAGTATCGGCGCAATATGTAATGGCATGACCGGCTTAATCTAAAAGCCGCGAAAGCCGAATACGCTGCGCCAGCGTTACCGCAAGCAGTACCAACGCGCCCGCAATCGCGCCGATCAAGGCATCGAGTAGAAGCGGCGCGATGGCGGCAAGCACGCGACCAAGCCCCGGAGTGCTGACCCCCCACGCGGGGAGTTCCTGGATCGCGTGACGCAGCGGCGCGATGCCATGAGCGAGGATGCCGCCGCCGACCATGAACATCGCCGCCGTGCCTATCACGGAAAGGGTTTTCATCAAGCAAGGCGCGAACGCGAGCAGCCCCCGGCCAAGGCCGCGCCGGACCCTGCCGGCCTTGCGGCTCAGCCAGAGACCCGTGTCGTCGAGCTTGACGATGCCCGCGACGAAACCATAAACTCCGACGGTCATGATCAGGCTGATGCCGACCAGCACGACGAGCCGCTGCGTGAACGGCGCGTCGGCGACGGTGCCGAGCGTGATCGTGATGATCTCGGCCGAAAGGATGAAATCCGTGCGCACGGCGCCCTTCACTTTCGCGCGCTCGAAAGCAACCAGGTCGACAGCCGGATCGGCGCTGGCGGCACGATGCTCGGCCAGGTGCGCCGCCGCTTCAGCGGCGTTGTGCAGAAATTTGTGCGCGAGTTTTTCGAAACCTTCGTAGCACAGGTAAGCGCCGCCAAGCATCAGCAGCGGAGTGACCGCCCAGGGCATCAGCGCGCTGATCGCGAGCGCGGCTGGCACCAGGATCGTCTTGTTGCGCAGCGAACCTTTCGCGACTGCCCAGACCACCGGCAGTTCACGATCGGCGCGCACGCCGGCAACCTGCTGCGCATTCAACGCGAGGTCGTCGCCGAGCACACCGGCAGTTTTTTTCGCCGCGACCTTGGTCATCAGCGCGACGTCGTCGAGCACCGAAGCGATGTCGTCGATCAGGGTAAAGAGACTGCCTCCGGCCATGCGTTTCCCCGGCGTCTGAATTAACGCGGCGCCAGGATTTCGAAAGTCAGGCCGGCGTGCGCCGTCAGCCGGCCGATCAGCCGGTCGCCCAGTGCGGTGGCCGGAGTCCAGAAGCCGCCGGCACATTCGGTCTTCGGGACATCGAGCGCGAGGCAGGCGGCGGCCTCACCGAGCATCTTGCCGGTGGACCCGTAACCCGGATCGCGGTCGCCGGTGACCTTGAAGCGTAGCGTCTCGCCGCCGGCCGTGACGCCGTAGAAGCGGAAATCGTAAAAACCTTGCTCTTGCTCATCGGCGCTCGGGCCCTCGCCCGGTTTCGGCACGACGTAACGCTCCAGCAGCCAGCGCGTCGGCGGGATGGCCGCTGCCGCGACGAAGCCGCCAAGGCCGAGGCTCATCGCGGCTGCCGTTGCGCGGCCTTTGGTGCCGGCGCCGGTCATCATCGCCTCGTCGTAGCGGAAATCCGCGCCGTAACTCTGCGCACTCAGCGCGTTGGAGCGGTGGACGATGCGGGTATTGATCGCGGCCATGACGAACGGCGCGAGCCAACTGCCGGCATCGGCATCGTATTCGGCGAAGCGCACTTCGGGCTGATTCGTCCGCGTGCTGCCGCGATCCGGGCATAGCGCATACGGGTCGGCGATGATCCGGCGCAGACCCGGGTCGTGCGCAACTTCGCGCAGCACGTTCATCAGGCTGGCGACGGTGCCGCCGGAAAAGCCGCCGCGCAACGCCTTGATGCGCAGCTTCACGCGCGTGCAGGGCGCGCCGAACTGACTCTGTGAGTGCCGCTGGAGAAAATGCACGCCGAGATCGGAGGGAATGGAGTCGAAGCCGCAGCAATGCACGATCCGCGCGCCGGTCTTCTTCGCAGTGGCCCCGTGCGCCGCGATCATGCGGTGAATCCACTGCACTTCGCCGGTGAGATCGCAGTAGTCGGTGCCGGTTTCGGCGCAGGCCGCGACCAGCGGCGAGCCGTACAACGCATACGGCCCGACGGTGGAAACGATGACCCGCGTGCTTTCACAGAGCGCGCGCAGCGCGGTCTCATCCGCCGCATCGGCGAGCATGATCGGCAGTGCGCGTGCGCCTTCCCCCAGCGACGCGCGCAGCGCCTCGAGC
>JAYWBB010000140.1:0-26794 GCA_043781855.1 Nevskia sp.
CGCAGCCGGTACCGGACTATCGACGACGCACGATCGACACTGGACTTCGGTCTGCAAGCCGTCAAGGACACGGACGGCGAAACTGTGACGCAGGTCTCAATAGGGAGACTCTGAAAAAGCTTTTTCCCTCCGGCAGAGGGTTTGGGTGAGGGCTTTCAAATTAAAGTCAGTCTTCGATTGCAAGTCCCTCATCCCTGCCCTTCTCCGGGGGGAGATAGGGTTCAAATACTTTTTTCAGAGCATCTCTAGAGAGTTGCTCACGACAGCCATAACAAAAAACGCCGGCACAGGGCCGGCGTTTCTTCGCAACGAGAGGGCGCCTTAATTGCCGCGCGCGATGCTCAGGCCCTTCAGCAGATTGAGCGCCTCGTAAAGCTCGTAGTCGTTGACCGCGAGCTGGTCGGCGGCGTCTTTCGGGTCGATGGCCGGAGTGCCGTCCTTGTTCTTCGCGTCCTTGTCCTTCGGCGTCTTCGGCTCTTTCAGGTCCTTGACGTCCTTGCCCGGTTCCAGCGGCTTGACGCCATTGGTCTCGGCCGGCTTGGCGTTGGGATTGTCGAGACGGCCTTTCAGATCGGCTTCGTGGATGCCTTCGCCGATTTCGGAAGGGTCGAGCTTGCTGATCTTGACCGGCTGCACGGCGATGTCGGGGACGATGCCCTCGGCCTGGATCGAGCGGCCGCTCGGCGTGAAATAGCGCGCCGTGGTGATCTTGATCGCCGCGTCGTTCTGCAGCGGCAGGATGGTCTGCACCGAACCCTTGCCGAAGGATTTGCTGCCGACGAGGATGCCGCGCTTCTGATCTTGCAAGGCACCTGCGACGATCTCCGCAGCCGAGGCCGAACCGCCGTTGATGAGCACGACCAGCGGCTTGCCGTCGAGCATGTCGCCGGGCGTGGCGTCGAACTCGCGCGTGGAGTCGGGATCGCGCCCTTTGATGCTGACGATGGCGCCTTTCTGCAGGAATTCGTCGGAGACGTCGACCGCCGCGGTCAGCAGACCGCCGGGGTTGTTGCGCAGATCGAGCACGAGACCTTTCAGCGTGCTGTCCTTCTTGAGCTTGCTCAGCTCCTCGTCGAGATTCTTGCCGGTGGTCGACGTGAACTGCGAGATGCGGATGTAGCCATAACCCGGCTCCAGTGTGCGACCGCGCACGCTGGCGACCTTGATGAAATCACGCTTGAGTTCGAGTACCAGCGGCGCCGGCGTGTTCTCGCGCACCAGCGTCAGCACGATCCTGGTACCGGGATCGCCGCGCATCTTCTGCACGGCGTCCTGCAGGGACAAACCCTTGACCAGGGTGTCGTCGATCTTGACGATCAGGTCGCCGGCCTTGACGCCGGCCTTGGCGGCGGGCGTATCGTCAATCGGCGAGACCACGCGCACGAGGCCGTTCTGCAGCTGGACTTCGATGCCGAGACCGCCGAACTTGCCGGTGGTCGTCGTGTTGAGTTCCTTGTATTCCTCCTTGTCCAGATACGCGGAGTGCGGATCGAGACCGGCGAGCATGCCGCGCACGGCGTTCTCGAGCAGCGTCTCGTCCTTGACCGGCTCCACGTAATCGCTCTTCACGCGGTTAAGGATTTCGACGAAGGTCTGGAGATCTTTCAGCGGCAGCGTTTCGGCTGGCGGACGCTTTTCGGCCAATACGGAGTGCGTCAGCGTGGCGCTGACGCCGAAGATGACGCCGGCCGCGAGGGCCAGGGGAACGCGGATGCGGGAGGACATGGAGGGCGCTTCTAAGGTTCTACTGGGGTGGAGGAAAGCTCACTGGAATGTATCACGGAAGCGCCTTTCAGACCCCTTTCGGCGCGCTCCGTTCGGCGGCGTCGGCCGGCCCCTTGTCGTCGTCGCCCTAGCGCCCGAGCCAGTCTCGCGGATCGAGCGGTTCGGTGCCTTTGCGCACCTCGAAATACAGGCCCGACTGCTCGTAGCCGCCGGTGTTGCCGACCGCAGCGATGACGTCGCCGGCATCGACATTTTCGCCGGCCACCCTGGTCACCGAGGCGTTGTGGCCGTACAGCGTGAAAAAGCCCTTTTCGTGTTCGACGACGACGATCAGGCCGTAGCTCGACAGCCAGCCGACATAGGCGACGCGGCCGCCAGCGCTGGCGCGCACCGCCGCACCTTCGGTCGCCGCGATCCAGAGACCTTTCCATTGCAGGCGGCTGTCGGCCTTGGCGTCGCCGTAGTTCGCGAGGATGTTGCCGTGCAAGGGCCAGGACAGCTTGCCGCGCATTTCCGGGAAGGCTTTTTGCGGTCCATGCGGCCGAACCGGGGTTTCTGCCATCGCTTCGCGCAGCTGCTTGAGCAGCCCTTGCAACGCCTGCTCGGAGCCCTGGAGCTGCTTCAGGTCCTCGGTTTCGCCGGCAATGCGCCGATCGAGCCGGGCGACCGCAGCGTTGCGCGCGGCGCGATCGCCTTCGAGTTGTGCGAGTGCGCGCTGGCGGCTCGCCTGCACCTCGCGCAGTGTTTTCAACTCGCCTTCGACCTTGTCCTGCTCGATCTGGACCCGCGACAGATCGGCGTTGATCGCGTCGATATGTCCGGCGCTGTCGCGATTCAGGTAATCGAAATAGGTCAGCAGACGGTCGATCCGGTCCGGCGGCTCCCGGCTCAGCAGCAACTGCGCGCGGCCGGTCTGGCCGACGATGTAGGCCGAGCGCAACTGCCGCGCCAGCAGTTCGCGTTGCGCGTCGAGTCGGCGCTCGGCCGCCGCGTGGTCGGCCTGGGCTTCGCGCACGCGGCCCTCCTGCGTGTCGGCCTGGGCTGTGACGCGGCGCAACTGCGCCTGCGTTTCGATGATCTTGCGTTCGGCGTCTTCGACCGCCAGGCGCTGCGCGCTCTGCGCCTCGCGCGCACGCTCGATGTTCCTGGTCGCCGCCTCGATCTTGCTGCGGACGCGGCCGAGCGCCTCGGTATTCTGCTTGAGCCGGGTCGCCGGATTGTCCGCAGCGAGCGCCGCAGGCGGAATCAGCGTCAAGGCCAGCCATAGCGGCAAAAGCCGTAGTGATGCCATCGAGTACGCTTTCAGTTTCCGGGTTGGGGCAGCGGATGCGATAATCCCACCCCTAGGAATCCGACACAACGACTGCGCACACTTGACTGACCAACTGCTTAGCTTTTTCCACGCCCACACCGGGCTGTTCATCGCCGCCGCGCTGATCCTCGTCGCGCTGGCCGCCAACGAAATCCACGGCACCGTCACCGGCGGCAAGAAGCTGGGGCCGATGGAAGCGGTGCGCCTGATCAATGACCGCGAGCCGGTTGTGGTCGATGTGCGGCCCGCGCCCGATTTCAAGAAAGGCCATCTGCTCAATGCCCTGAGCCTGCCGCTGCCGAAGCTCGAGGAACGCGCAGGCGAACTCGGCAAGGACAAGAGCCGCCCGGTCATCGTTTACTGTGCGCTCGGCGGCTCGGCCGTCGAAGCGGCGGTGAAGCTGCGCAAACTGGGCCATGCCGAGGTCTATCCGATGCGCGGCGGTCTCAACGGCTGGCTCGGCGCCGGGCTCCCGATCACTGCGAAATAGGTTTGCACGATGAAACCCGTCCGCGTCTATTCCACGCGCATCTGCCCTTACTGCATGCTGGCCAAGCGCCTGCTCGGCAACAAGGGCGTGAGCTTCGATGAAGTCATGGTCGATCGCGACGATGCGCTGCGCGCCGAGATGATGCAGCGCTCCGGGCGGCGGACGGTGCCGCAGATCTTCATCGGCGACCATCACGTCGGCGGCTTCGACGATCTCGCGGCGCTCGAACGCGCCGGCCAGCTCGATCCCCTGCTGCAGGATTCCTGATTCCGTCCTGCGGTTTTCATTCCTTCAACATCACGACCTTTTTCGAACCATGAGCACGCCTGATCCCGTTCCGAACGCCGAAGCCTCTGCCCGTCAGGTCTTCATGCAGCGCCTTTATCTGAAGGACGTCTCGCTGGAGATGCCGAACGCGCCCGCGATCTTCAGCAAGGAAGTGTCGCCGCAGATCGAGGTTCAGGTCGGCACATCGATCGATCCGCTCGGCAGCAATCTGTTCCAGGTGGTGTTGCAGGTGACCGTCACCGCGAAGATCGCCGAGGAAACCGCATTCCTCGTCGAAGTGCACCAGGCCGGCGTTTTCCACCTGTCGAATTTCGGCAACGACGGTGAGATCCAGGGCGTGCTTGCGGCCTACTGCCCGAGCGTGTTGCTGCCGTTCGCGCGCGAGGCCGTCGCCAACCTCATCCAGCGCACAGGTTACCCGCCGGTCATGCTCCAGCCGATCAACTTCGAGGCGCTGTACGTCGAGCACGTGAACCGTGCGCGCGCCGAGGCCGAGGCCAACGGCAACGCCGGTGGGGCGACTGTCCAGTAACCGACCGATCGGGGTTCTTGGCGCGGGTGCCTTCGGCACCGCGCTGGCGATCCAGCTTTCGCGTCGCGGCGCTGCGGCTTTTCTCTGGGGCCGCAATGCCAAAGCCATGGCGACGATGCAGGCAAGTCGCGAGAACGCGCGCTACCTTCCGGGCTGCGCGCTGCCGGTGTCGCTGACCGCGACTGCCGACCTTGCACGGGTTGTCGCGGAATCCGGCGATATTCTGATCGCCACACCGAGTCCGACGTTACGCGAGACCTGCGAGCGGCTCGCCCCGCTGCTGCGGCCCGCACAGGGCATCGCCTGCGCGGCGAAGGGCCTGGAGCCGGGCAGCGGCCGGCTCGCCCACGAGGTCATCGGCGCGGTGCTCGGCGCGCAGCGCGCGATCGCGATCATTTCCGGCCCGACCTTCGCGCGCGAGCTCGGCATCGGCCTGCCGACCGCCGTGACCGTAGCCGCGAACGATGCAGCCTTCGCCGAACGCATGGCGGCCGCGCTGCATGGCGATGGTTTCCGCGCCTATACCTCCGAAGACATGATCGGTGTCGAGATCGGCGGTGCGGCGAAGAACGTGCTTGCGATCGCGGTCGGCATCGCCGACGGTCTCGGCCTCGGCGCCAACACGCGCGCCGCGATGATTACGCGCGGCCTCAACGAAATCGCCAGGCTTGCCGCCGCGCTCGGCGCCAACCCGGAAACGCTGATGGGCCTCGCCGGCGTCGGCGATCTGGTGCTGACCTGCACCGACAACCAGTCGCGCAACCGCCGCTACGGCATCCAGCTTGGTCAGGGCGCGACACCGGAAGCCGCGATGGCGACGATCGAAGGCGTGGTCGAAGGCGTGCGCGCCGCACCCGAAGTGCTGCGCCTCGCACGCCGGCTCGGTGTCGACATGCCGCTGCACGAGATGGCCGGTGCGGTGATCGCCGGCAAGGTTTCGCCGGTCGAAGCGGTGAAGCGCCTCGCCGAGCGGCCACTGCGCGCGGAAGCGGATTAGTTTCCGCAGGCGTGGAGCCGCCGTTCGACGTGCCGGTTTCTGCGGAGTAGGATTTTTATTACGCCAGTTCGCAAGAGAACATCATCATGAAACCAGCGATCATCTGCGATCCGGAAATCATGGGCGGCACGCCCGTACTGTTCGGGACCCGGGCGCCGTTCCAGACCTTGCTCGACTATGTCGAGGCCGGCGCACCGCTGGATACGTTTCTTGAAGATTTCCCGGGCGTGACGCGTGAAGGCGCGAAAGCAGCGCTGCAGCAAGCTGGCGATCTGGCGATGGCGCATGCGTGTGCTGCTTGATGAATGGGTACCGAGCGGTTTGCGGGGTGACCTTCCCGAGCATCAGGTCCGCACGGTTTTCCCGATGGGCTGGCGCGGGATCAAGAATGGCAAGCTGCTGAAACTCACGGCCGATCAGTTCGACTGCCGTCTGACCGTCGATCGCAACTTGCAGTTTCAGCAGAATATCGGTGCGGTCGATATCGCGGTCATCGTGGTCCATGCGAGCAGCAATGACGTCGCCAGCTTGCGTCGCGTTCTACCCGAGATACTACAGGCCCTGAGCGGCATACAGCCCGGGCAGATTCTCCCGGTCGGACTGTGACGGCGACATGGACAACCTGATCCTCTGGTTCATCCCGGTCTTCATCGTTTCGCTGGTCGTGGAGATGCTCTGGGACCGGCACCGACGGCATGAGCTTTACGAGAAGAAGGACACGCTGGCCTGTCTCGCGATGGGCGTCGGCAACATCCTCGTCGCGGCACCGCTGAAGTTCTTCTGGCTCTGGCTTTACGGTCTGGTCTACGCCTATCGCCTGTTCGAGATTCCGCTGAGCGCGGCCTGGGGCTGGGTGCTGCTGCTGTTCGCTGACGATCTCTGCTACTACGTCTTCCATCGCGCGCATCACAGGGTGCGCCTGTTCTGGTGCACGCATTCCGTTCACCATTCGAGCCAGCGCTTCAACTTTGCAGTGGCGCTGCGCCAGCCGTGGACCGAAAGCCTTACGGCGTACTGGTTCTGGTTGCCGTTGCCGCTCATTGGCTTTCATCCGATCGCGATCATCGGCATGCAATCGATCAGCCTGATCTACCAGTTCTTCGTACATACCGAAGCGGTGCGCACGCTCGGGCCGCTGGAAGGCGTCATCAACACGCCCTCACATCATCGTGTGCACCACGGGAACAACGCGCAGTACCTCGACAAGAACTACGGCGGGATCTTCATCGTCTGGGACCGCTTGTTCGGAACCTTCGAGCCGGAGGCCGAGCGCGTGCGCTACGGACTGACGAAGAATCTCGACACGTTCAATCCACTGAAGATCGCGCTCGGCGAATGGCTCGCGATGTTCCGCGACATCGGCCACGCACAGGGCTGGCGTACCGCATGGATTGCGATGGGGGCACCGCCGGAAACGCTGCCGGATCAGCTCCCGGACCAGTTGCCGGGTCCGCTACCGAGCAACTCGACCGCCGCAGCAACGAACGTTCCGGTTTCGAGACCGTAGAGGCCATCCTCGCGCGCATCGGGCGCCACGAATGCAAGTTGCCCGGCCGTGTCCGGAAACCAGTTCTTGATGTGGTGGTTCGGCCGGAACCACGACACCGACGGCGTATCGACGAGGCGCGCGACATGCAGGCCGCCGGAGTCCGGGCCGACATGAAGCGCCGCACCCTGCATCACCGAGACGAACGCCGGCACGTCGAGATTGCCGTCGAAAACGCGCCAGGGCTGGAAAGAAATCCCTTGAAGAATTGCCGTGAGTTTCGCGCGGCCGCGCAGTGTGCCGTGACCCGACACCGCGATGCGCCGTTCCGGAAACCGCGCATGCAGCGCATCCCAGAGCGCGATCATTTGCGGCAGCGGCAGATCGCGTCGATCGTCGGTGGCACTGGCGCTGAAGTGCAGATAGGTCTTGTCGTCGGTGGCCTCGATGCCGGCCCGGCGGCGCAGCTCGACGTCGATCGTGACGTGAAACTCCGGCTCGCGGCCGTCGAGGCCCATCTGCTTGAACGCCTGCCAGCGCTGTACGTACATCGGCTCGCGATGGAACGGCACGTCGAGTACCTGCGTCAGCAGCCACGGCTGCCAGAGCCAGGTCTTGTTGGCGTCGGCCTTGCGCGCAATGCGCAGGGCTGCACCGCTCAAGCCGCCGAGCGCCACAGCGTGATTGCTGCTCGTGATCACCATCGCGGCATCGTAGTGCTCGCGGCGCAGCTTCGCGATCCAGGCGAGATCGCTGCGTACGTTGCCTTGCCGGTAATCCCAGACCCGGTCGATCCACGGCGTCATCGCCCCGAACAGTTCGGCGCCGCCCGTGACGTGCAGCTGCGCATGGGCGCAGTGCTGGCGCAGCAGCCACAGCGCCGGCAGGCTGTGGATATGATCGCCGAGGCCACCGAAGTCGACGACGAGAATTTTCCGTGCGGTGCGCAGCCCTGCGGCGGTGTCGCTGTTGCGCAAGCCTGTTTCAGGGCGCATGCGGGGGGCGTCCGGCGGCGCTGGCGAGAACCTCGGCTGCGGCGTCGACGAGGGCATCGGTGTCGACGCCGCGCAGGGCATCCGCCGCTGGACTTTCATTGATCAGCACGCGGTAGCCGGGCCCATCCGGAATCCATTCGCGCAGACCCCGGTGTGCGCGGTACCAGGCCACAGCCGGCGTGGCGGTCAGCATGGCCAGATGCAGGCTCGCGGTGTCGCCGGAAAGATTCAGCGCTGCCCCTTGCACGACGGCCGTGAACTGGGCCACGTCGAGCGTGCCGGCAAACACTTTCCAGGGCGGTTGCCGCAGCAGGCCCAGCAGCGCGTCAAGCTTGCCGGTTTCGCGCGGCGTGCCGGCGCAGGACAAGGCAAGGCGATAGGCAGAAAATTCGCTGTGGAGGCGCCCGATCAATTCGGCAAGCTGCGACAAAGGCAGCTCCTTGGCATCGGCGCTGGTGAACGGACTCATGTGCAGGTAGCCGCCATCGTCGCCTGCCGCGATGCCGGCGGCACGGCGCAGGCCGGCGTCGATGCTGACGTGGAACTCGGGCTGGCTTGGCAGATCGTCGGCGCCGGGCAGGGTAATCTGCCGCACGCAGCGCCACTTCTGCCAGTACATCAGCTCGTCGAAGTACGGACTCTCCAGCACCTGCGTGAACAGGTGACGCCAGCCGATCGGCCCGCCGTCGGCGGGCAGCCGGCCCGCGCGCACCGGCGCGCGCGTGGCCCAGCTCAGTAGCGAGGAACGATCCGAACCGGTGGTGTTGACGACCAGATCGAAGCGCTCACGACGAAGCTCGCCGGCCCAGCGGATATTGGTCGAAAGCCCGGGACGCGGCTGGCGCGGATAGGCCCAGACCCGCTGCACCCAGGGCGTCAGCTTGAACAGGCCGGCGCCGTGCGCCGAGGCCATCACGTGCAGCTCGGCCTCGGGCCAGCGACGACGCAGCCACCACAGCGCCGGCAGCAGGTGCACGTTGTCGCCAAGGCCGGCGAGTTCCATGACCAGCAGCTTGCGCGGCGCGGCGGTCACGTCCGGCTCGGTTCGTTGCGCGGGCGAATGCGCACAAACGCGCGCAGCGCCGCCTGCACGCGCGCCGCAGAGCGCACGGTCATGTGGGCGTTGAACGTCAGCGCGAACAGCGGCAGCTTCAGCAGGTTGATCGCCGCGAGCTGTGCCGCGAGGCGGAGCGCCCTGCCGCGGCCTCGATATTTGCTCCAGAGGTAGATACGCGAAGCCGTCTCGTGGAAATACTTGCGATGCAGCAGGCCGAGCGTGCGCCGCGACGAACGTCCCACCAGATGTTCGAGCTTCGCGTCGGCGACCAGGATCAGTGCGTGGCCGGCGCGGCGCACGCGCAGGCAGAGGTCGTCGTCCTCGAAGTACAGGAAGATCGCCGGATCGAAGAAGCCCGTCTGGCGCAGCATCGGCATCCGCAGCAGCAGCGCTGCGCCGGTCAGGAAGTCGGTACAGAGATCGCCGCCCGGCTCGATATACGGCTGGCGCTCGGCACGCAGCCAGAACGGCACGTTGTACGCGGTCTCGGCCTTGCCACGGGCATCGTGCAGGTGCGGGGCCAGGATCGCGGCCTCCGGATAGCGCGCGGCGGCATCGAGCAGGCGCTGAATCTGTTCAGCGTCGAAACAGCAGTCCGGGTTGAGCAGGAGGGCGAACGGCGTCGTCACCTGATCGAGTCCGACGTTGTTCGCGGCGCCGAAACCCAGGTTGCGCGGCGACCGATGCACGCGCGCGTTCGGCAGCAACGCTTGCGCGACGGCGACGGTATCGTCGCGGCTGGCATTGTCGACGACGATAACGTTCGCGAGCCCGCTCAGCGGCGGCGCCGTCGTGCGCAGGATTTCCGAACTGTTGTAGGTGACGAGCACCACAGTCAGGTCCTCGAAACCGAGGTTCGCCGTCACCGCCTGGCTCGGCCGGGCGCAGACTGCGGCAGCTGGATTCCCGCGAATGACAAGACGTGCGCCATGGACGAAGAAAGGAACGGTAAGCTCTCGCCATCTTAACTTCTTGTGACGGGATGAAATCGCGCTTTTCTGCGTCCGAGGCCGCGCCGCGCCGCGTGCTCCTGGTCTGCCTGCGGCGACTCGGCGACCTGCTCCTGGCCTCCGCGCTGATCCGCAGCGCGCGGCAGGCATGGCCCGACGCGCGCATCGACGTGCTCACGTTCGCGAGCACCGCCGCTGCACTGACCGGCAACGCCGATGTCACGACGCTGATCGCGCTTCCGACGCGCGGTCCGGAATGGTTGCGCGTGCTGTGGCCGCGGTTCCGCCACTACGATCTGGCGCTGGCCATGCAGGACAGCGACCGGGCGCATCTGGTCGCGCGCTGGTGCGGCCGTCGGGCCGGCGGCATTCTTCCATCCGCAGGTGAACCGGGCCGGGTCTGGAAGCAGTCGCTGATGACGCCGACGTTCACGCCTGAAGCGGGGCAGCATGCCGTCGTGCGCTATCTGCGCCTTGCGGATGCGGTCGGCATTCCGCGCGCGGCGGGACCTCGTCCGCCGCGGCCGGCAAGCACCGCGAAACTTGATCTGCTGCTCGGCCCAGGCTGGGCCGGATTGCCGACCGCCGTCGTCCACCCGGTTCCCATGTACGTCTACAAGGCCTGGCGGCGCGAGGGCTGGCGCGATTGCATTCGCTGGCTGCTCGCGCAGGGTCTGCGGGTCTGCATCACCGGCGGGCCGGCACCAGCCGAGCGTGCGTACGTCGATGATGTCCTCGCCGGTTTCCGGCCGCAGCCCGAAGGTCGGTTGATCGATCTCTGCGGCAGCTTGCAGTTTGCGGAACTGACCCCGCTGATCGAATCCGCGCGCGTCTTCATCGGTCCGGATACTTCGGTGACGCATCTCGCCGCCGCGACCGGCACGCCGACAGTGGCATTATTCGGACCCTCCGATCCGGTGGTCTGGGGTCCGTGGCCGGCCGACGGCAGTAGTCGCGCGGACAGCCCCTGGCAGCGCACGGCGCCCTTGCAGAAGGCAGGCAACGTCACCCTCCTTCAAGGCGCCCACGGCCGGTTCGGTCCATGCATCCCCTGCCTGCAGGAAGGCTGCGAACGGAATCGGCAAAGTGTTTCCGATTGCCTCGTGTCGCTGCCGTCTTCGCGGGTTATCGAGGTGCTGGAAGGTCTGCTTCGGTCCGCCGCCTGATCGAAAATCGCTGACAGTGCCTTTTGCGTGGCGACAATGACATGATCCCGCCGGTGTAACGCCGCTCCGCAGCGCGGGTACGTCTTTTACCGCCTTCGGCCTTCCAGTTCAGACCGATACCCAAGCTCATGCCGCCTCTGTCTAGCGCCGACGAAGCTGCCGTCCGGGCGATCGCGTTCTATCTGCCGCAATTCCATCCGGTTCCGGAAAACGACGAGTGGTGGGGCAAGGGCTTCACCGAATGGACCAACGTCACGCGCGCGCGCGCGCAGTTCGAGGGACATGACCAGCCACAGTTGCCGGCCGATCTCGGCTTTTACGACCTGCGCGTTCCGGAAACCCGCGAGCAGCAGGCGGCACTGGCGCGCGAATACGGAATCCACGGCTTCTGCTACTACCACTACTGGTTTTCGGGCCGGCGCATTCTCGAGCGGCCGTTCAACGAAGTGCTGGCCAGCGGCAAGCCGGACTTTCCGTTCTGCCTCTGCTGGGCCAACGAAAGCTGGGGCCGGAACTGGGACGGCAAGAACCACGATGTGCTGCTCGAACAGAAATACGCGCCGGACGACCCTCAGCGCATGATCGAGGAACTGCTTCCAGCCTTCCACGACGCGCGTTACATCCGCATCGACAATCGGCCGCTGTTCCTGGTCTACCGCATCGAGCAGTTGCCCGATCCGCATGCCGCCACCCGCGTCTGGCGCGCCATCGCGCGGGCTTCGGGACTCGACGATCTCTACATCGCCTGCGTGCACGGCCACCGTGCCGACTTCACGCCGGAGTCGATGGGCTGCGACGCCGCCATCGAATTCCCGCCAGCGGGCGGCTTGCGGATCGAAGGCCCCTGGTGGCGGAAGACGCCGCTGCGCAGCCATCGCGTACGCCGCCTGCTGCGGCGGGCTGGCCTGTTTTCGCACGGCGAGGCGGAAAATTCCGTGCTGCGCTATTCGGCGCTGATCGATGCCGCGATGGCGCGGTCGACCGTGCCGTTCCGGCGCTTCCGCGGCCTCTGTACGGGCTGGGACAACAGTTCCCGCCGACCCAAAGGCCGCGCCACGATCTTCCGCGACAATTCGCCGGAGCTTTACGAAGGCTGGCTGCGCCGGATCGTCGAACAGACGCGGCGCGAACAGCCGCCCGGCGAGCGCCTGGTCTTCATCAACGCCTGGAACGAATGGGCCGAAGGGGCCCATCTCGAACCCTGCCAGAAATTCGGCCACGGCTTTCTCGAAGCCACGCGCCGCGCGCTTGGCCCGGGCGCGTAGTCCCGGCCCCATGCGGTAAATTGCGCTGCACTCCCGAGGAACTGCGCCCATGTCCGTATCAACCCCGCCGAGGAATCCTGGCGATGAAGTCAGGTGGTACGACCGCAACCCGCGCCAGGAAATGCTGCCGTTCCTGCCCGCGCAAGTGACGCGCGCGCTGGAGGTCGGCTGCGCCTCGGGGGTCTTCGGCATGGCGATCAAGGAGCGCTTCGGCGCCGAGGTCTGGGGCATGGAGTACAACGCCGAGACCGCCGATCTCGCGCGCCGTCATCTCGATCACGTGGTCACCGGCGATGCCACGACGCAGGTCGAAACCCTGCCTGACGACTATTTCGATTTCGTCTGCTGCAACGACGTGCTCGAGCATCTGGTCGATCCCTGGACGTTCCTGCGCCGGCTCAAGCCGAAACTCACGCCGAACGCCACGGTGGTGTCGTCGATTCCGAACATCCGCTATTTCCACGCGCTCGAAACGATTCTGCGGGATCGTGATTTTCCGACGCTCCCGGACGGCATCTTCGACCGCACCCATCTGCGCTTCTTCACGCACAAGAGCATCGAGCGGATGTTCGTCGATACCGGCTACCGCATCGAACGCATCGTCGGCATCAACCCGACGCGCAAATTCCGCTACCGCCTCCGGAATGCGCTGTCGTTCGGCGCGATGGCAGACCAGCGCTATCTGCAATTCGCCTGCGTCGTGCACCCCTGATCCGGCATCCGGGCCCCGGAAAAGCCGAGCTGCCGCCAGGCCTCGTACACTGCAATCGCAACCGAGTTCGCCAGGTTCAGGCTGCGCATGCCGGGCTGCTGCGGCAGATAGATGCGCTGCTCCGGCGGCAGCGCGTCGATCAACTCGATCGGCAGTCCGCGCGTCTCGGGACCGAACAACAGCACGTCGCCAGGCTGGTAGCGCACGGCGTCGTAGCAGGTGACGCCGCGCGTGCTGAATGCAAACCAGCGCGCGCCGCGCGTTGCCGCACGCAGCGCGTCGAGATCGTCGTGCACGGTGAGGCTGGCGTACTCGTGATAGTCGAGGCCGGCGCGGCGCAGTTGCGCGTCTTCGAGGGTGAAGCCGAGGGGCCGCACCAGATGCAGGGCCGCGCCACTGTTCGCACAGAGCCGGATCACGTTGCCGGTATTCGGCGGAATCTCCGGCTGGTAGAGCGCCACATGGATCAAGCGCGGCACCGGTCCGGCCCGTTGACACTGCCGGGAGCCGCGCCTAGTCTGACCGTCGACTCGTTATCGCGACCATCGGGGAAGTTCATGTCGATCCGCTCCATCTGCATCCACTCGTTCTCCGCCGCCGCGCTGTTGCTGTTCGCCGCCACGGCCTCCGCAGAGAGCCCGAGCCCCGATTACAACAACCGCGGCGACACCTCGCCGTCGGGTGCCGCCATGGCCGCAGACCTCGTGCTGGCGCGGCCGCTCGGCTTCGCCGCGACGCTGATCGGAACCGTAATCTTCGTCGTCGGTCTGCCGTTCGAGCTGATTGCCGGCAATATCCACGATCCCGCGCGTCGCCTCATTGCCGACCCCGCACGTTACACGTTCACCCGGCCGCTCGGCGAAGATATCAACTGAAGCGGATCGGACGATCCGCTTCACCCCGGCGAAAGCCGGGGTCCCGCGACGCAAGTTGAACCCCCCCGCGAACGCCGGGTTCAGGAATGTCACCCGTCATTGTGATCTTGCGCGCTGGATACCGGCTTTCGCCGGTATTACGATTGGCGTGGAAGGCGGCGACGTTCCCCTAGCGCAGCACCTTCCCGTCCGCATCCAGCACCCGCACTTCGCCCAGGTCGAGCTTGCGCACGCCGGCCTCGATCTTCTGGAGGTCGCCGATGACGACCCAGATCAGCGCCTGCGGCTGAACCAGAGCCTTTGCGATCGCCGCCAGCTGCGCCGGCGTTTCCTGCTGGATCCTGGCCGGCAGCGTTTCGAAATAATCGTCCGGCCGGCCATTCTCGATCAGGCTCGCGTAAGCGCCCGCGACCTGGCCGGTGCTCTCGAAACTGCCCGGCAGCGCCAGCACGCTGCGGCGTTTTGCGGCCTCGATTTCGGCGGCCGTCGGCGGCTTTTTGCCGCCGATGTCGACGAGTTCGCGGCGCATCTCGACGATCGACTCCGCCGTGTGATCGCGCTCGACATTCGCTTGCGTGATGAACACCTGCGGCCCGCGCGTGCGGCTGACGTTGGACCCCGCGCCATAGCTCCAGTGCTTGTCCTCGCGCAGGTTGAGATTCAGGCGCGAGATGAACTGGCCGCCGAGGATCGTGTTGACGATGGCCATGCCCTCGTTATCGGCGTCCACGCCGGAGGGCGCGACGTTGGCGGCCGCGATCAGCGACTGGCTGGCGCCCGGTCGATCGAGCAGGAACAGGCGCGGTCTCGGCGGCAGCGCGACCGGCGCAATGTTCTTGATCGGCAGCGGCTCGGCCGGCGCGTGCCACTGGCCGAAGCGCGCTTCGAGCAGCGGCTTGATCTCTGCCAGCGTGGTGTCGCCGACGATCAAGAGTGTCGCGTTGTCCGGCCGCACCCAGCGCTGGTAGAACGCGACGATGTCCGCGCGCGTGGTGCCGGCGACGACACGCTCGTCGCCGAGCCCGGAGTACGCGTAGGCGTGATCGGACCCATACAGCAGCTTCGACAGCACGCGCCCGAGCAGGCCGCCAGCCGCCGCCTTTTCCTGGACGATCGAGGCGAGCAGGCGTTGCTTGCTGCGCGCGAGATCGGCTTCCGGAAAGCTTGGTTCGAGGATGATCTTGGCGTAGAGATCGAGCGCCTGCGGCAAGGTCGGCTTGATCGCCGAGAGCGTCACCGTCGAGACCTCGCGCTGCGTTGCGCTATGAATCTCCGCGCCGAGCTCGCTCTGCTTTCTTGCGATGGTCAGGGCATTGAGCCCACCCGCGCCCTCGTCGAGCTGATCGAAGGCGAGGCCGGCGACGCCGGATTTGCCGCCGCCGTCGGCCGCGCGGCCGGCGTCGACGAGCATCGAGAATTCGACCAGCGGCACGCCGGGCCGCTCGACCACGGCGAGCTTGAGGCCATTGGCGAGCGTATCGCGCTGCAGGCCCGGCACCTTCAGTGCGGCGGACGCGGCGGGAACCGGAAGATGGCCGCGGTCGACGCTCGTTGTCGCCGCTTTCAGATTTCCCTGCGGCAGTACGTCGAGTGTCAGGCGACCATCGCTAAGCCAGCGGCGCGCCGCGTCGCGGACCTCGGTCGTCGTCGCATCGTGTTCCCAGGTCAGCTCCCGCTTGTATGAAGCAGCGTCGCCGTGGAACAGCGCGTTCGCGGCGAGCAGGCTGCCCTTCGCGCCGACGCGGTCGAACTGCGGCAGCAGTTCGGCGTAGCGCTGGGTTTTGATCAGGCGCAGTTCCGCCTCGCTCGGACCTTCGTCGAGCAGGCGTGCGAGTTCTTCCTTGATCGAATTCTCGATGACGCCGAGATCGCCGCCCGGCTTGGCGCTCACGACGATGGTGAACTGCGAGGCGATCTCGTCGCTGTTGACCGAGGCGCTGATCGAGGCTGCACTCTGGTCACGGTAGACGATGCGCTGGGTCAGGCGGCCGTCCTTGCCGTTGGTCAAAAGGTCGGCGAAGAGATCGAGCAGCACCGCGTCGTGTTCGCCGTCTCCCGGCACATTCCAGACCATGTAGAGGCGCGGCAGCGGCACACGATCGTTGATGGTCAGGCGCTTCTCGCCCTGCATCTTCGCAACCCAGGCCTCGGCGTGATTGACCGGCGGCCCCGGCGCAATCTCGCCGAAATATTTTTCGACCTGGGCTTTGACCTGCGCGGTGTCGACATCGCCGGCGATGACCAGCACGGCGTTGTTCGGCCCGTAATAGCGCTTGAACCAGGCCTTGACGTCGTCGAGCGTCGCCGCGTTCAGATCCTTCTCGTCGCCGATCGTCGTCCACGAATAGGGATGCCCCGGCGGAAAGGTCTCGCGCGCGATGATCTCGCGCAATCCGCCATAGGGCTGGTTCTCGCCCTGGCGTTTTTCGTTGAGGACGACGCCGCGCTGCTCGTCCAGCTTGGCCTGATCGATCGCACCGGTCAGATAACCCATGCGGTCCGACTCCAGCCAAAGCGCCAGGTCGAGCGCCGGCGTCGGTACGGTCTCGAAGTAATTGGTGCGGTCAGTGTTGGTGGTGCCGTTGATGCCGGTGGCGCCGGCCGGTTCCAGTGCGCGGAAGAACTCGTCGTTGTAGTGCTCCGAGCCGTTGAACATCAGATGCTCGAACAAATGCGCGAAGCCGTGGCGCTCGGCCGGCTCGTCCTTCGAGCCGATGTGATACCAGACGTTGACCGCGACCAGCGGCGCCTTGTGATCCTCGTGCACGATCACGGTCAGGCCGTTGGCGAGTGTGAACTGCTTGAACGGGACGTCGATGATCGGCAGCTGATCGGACGCCGACGTTGGCTGCGACGGCGATAACGCGGCGCAGGCACTGAGGCAAAACGCGGCGGCGAGTGTGACAATGACGCGCATGAACGCTCCCGGTTCTTGGTTCGCGAAAATATAGAATGCCCGATGAAGGCAAATGGTTTGGCCTCTGACACTGCAAGCCGCACCGCCGTTCCGCTCGCTGTGGACCGGGCGACGCACCGCCTTGCGCGCGCAGCGTACCTGCCTTCGCCGAACTCTGACGAGCGTCCGGACCCGAGCGACCTGTCTTTGCTCGTGATCCACAACATCTCGCTGCCACCGGATGAGTTCGGTGGCGGACCCGATGGCAGCCCCGATAAAAACTATATCGACGCGCTATTCCTGAACGGTCTCGATCCGGCCGCGCATCCCTACTTCGCAACGATCGCCGAACTGCGTGTGTCCGCGCATCTCTGCATCTTCCGCGACGGCCGCATCACGCAGTACGTGCCCTTCGACCGCCGGGCCTGGCATGCCGGCGCCAGCCGCTGGCAGGGCCGCGAGCGCTGCAACGATTTCTCGATCGGCATCGAACTCGAAGGCAGCGACACGCAGCCATTCGCCGATGCGCAGTACGCCGAGCTGATCGCCGCGACGAAGGCGCTGCTCGCGGCCTATCCGAGGCTGAGTTGCTCCGCGATCACCGGCCATAGCGACATCGCGGCAGGCCGCAAGACCGATCCCGGCCCGTATTTCGACTGGCCACGCTACCGCAACGCCCTGGAGTGCCGATGACCCTGATCGCCATGTTGCTCGCACTGGCTGCGGAGCGCCTGCTGTCGCGGCATCGCGACGGCGCAATCTCGCGTCGGCTCGCGCTGCGCGTGCTGAGCGCGCTGCCGCCTGGTCTGCGCGACGCGGCGGTGCTGCCCTGGCTGGTCGCGAGTCTGGGTGCGGTACTCGTTGCCGTTCTCCATGATGCGATCGGCAATTCGATCGTCGCCACGCTGCTCGCGGCGTTCGTGCTGTTCTTCTGCCTCGGCCCGCGCGATCTCGCGGACGACGTGCACGGCTTGCGCGCCGCACGCAGCGCCGGTGATGCGGCAACGGTGGCACGCCTGACACGCAGCCTGCAGATGGGCCCGGAGCCGGATGCCGACCATCGCTCGCTGCTCGGCGCCTTGTTTATCCAGTCGCACGAGCGGCGCTTCGGCGCGCTGCTGTGGTTTCTCGCCGCCGGCCCGGCCGGCGCCGCGCTGTATCGCATCGCCAGTCGCTTTCCCGGACTGCGCGACGCGGCGGATACTGCGCAGGCCCGCGCGGCAACCCTGCAACATAGTCTTCTGGCGTGGCTCCCGGTGCGTGTCACCGCCCTGCTCTTCGGCCTCGCCGGCAGTCTCGACGACGCGCTGACGGCTTGGCGGCGCGTGCATCAGGAAGCCCATCCCGACTGGCAGCGCCACAGCTGGAGCCTGCTCGCCGAAACCGCGAACGCGGCGCTCGACTGGGAAGACGCGCACGACGGCGGGCCGATGATCGCATCCTCGCTGGACTCCACACTCGCCGAAGTGCTGCGCATGGAAACGCGCGCGACACTGATCCTGCTCGCGCTGACCGCGCTGTTCACAGCGGGCGTCTGGGTTTCCTGACGCGCGGCCTGTGCACATAAAAAAGCCCTGCAGTGCAGGGCTTTTTCGTTACGGTTCGCCGCTTACTCGTCGAGGAACGAGCGCAGGTAATTCGCCCGCGAAGGGTGCCGCAGCTTGCGCAGCGCCTTGGCCTCTATCTGGCGAATCCGCTCGCGCGTGACATCGAACTGCTTGCCGACTTCTTCCAGCGTGTGGTCGGTGTTCATGTCGATGCCGAAACGCATGCGCAGGACTTTCGCTTCACGAGGTGTCAGCGAGGCCAATATCTGATGTGTGGCTTCGGCAAGGCTCTGCGAGGTCGCCGACTCCAGCGGTGAAACGGCGGCCGTGTCCTCGATGAAATCGCCGAGGTGCGAGTCTTCGTCGTCGCCGATCGGCGTTTCCATCGAGATCGGTTCCTTGGCGATCTTGAGGACTTTGCGCACCTTGTCTTCCGGCATCTCCATTTTGATCGCCAGCTCTTCGGGCGTGGGCTCGCGGCCCATTTCCTGGAGCATCGAACGGCTGATGCGGTTGAGCTTGTTGATCGTCTCGATCATGTGCACCGGGATGCGGATGGTGCGCGCCTGGTCGGCGATCGAGCGGGTGATGGCCTGACGAATCCACCACGTGGCGTAGGTCGAGAACTTGTAGCCGCGGCGATATTCGAACTTGTCGACCGCCTTCATCAGGCCGATGTTGCCTTCCTGGATCAGATCGAGGAATTGCAGTCCGCGGTTGGTGTACTTCTTTGCAATCGAGATCACCAGACGAAGATTGGCTTCGACCATTTCCTTCTTCGCGCGGCGCGCCTTGGCCTCGCCGACCGTCATGCGACGGTAGATATCCTTGATCTCGTCGATGGTCAGCAGGTTGTCGCCTTCGATCTGCTTGAGCTGCTCCTGCAGCAGCTTGATGTCGTCCTTCTTCAGCGCGAGTGCTGCCGAATACTTGCGCTTGGCGCGGATCGCCTTGTCGAGCCAGCTCAGGTCGGCCACACCGCCTTCACGATACTTCGCGAGGAATTCTTCGCGCGTCATGCCGCTTTCGGCGACGCAGATGCGCATGACCGAGCGCTCGATCGAGCGGATCAGCTCGACCTTGTTGCGCAGGTTGTTGGTGATCTCGATGACGATCTTCGGCGACAGCCGGAAGGTCATGATCAGATCGGCGACCGCAGCGCGGCGCGCTTGAGTCTTCTTGCTGCCGGTGCCAAGACGCAGCAGCGAATCCCAGGCCTGGTCGTAGAGCTTCTGCAAGTTGCCGAAGTTTTCCGCACAGAGCACCGGATCCGGACCGGTGTCGACCGCTTCTTCTTCTTCCGCAGCGCCTTCCACCACTTCCGGTTCGACATCCGCAACTTCCGGCGGCAGCACTTCCTCGGCTACCGGCAGCGGCGCATTCGGATCGAAGAAGCCGACCACGACTTCAGCGAGACGCTTCTTGCCGTTGACCGCGTTGTCATAGGCTTCGAGCAGGATCGCGACCGTTTCCGGATAGCTCGCCATCGCGTACATCGCCTCGCCCAGACCTTCCTCGATGCGCTTGGCGATGCGGATTTCGCCTTCGCGGTCGAGCAGTTCGACGCTGCCCATCTCGCGCATGTACATGCGCACCGGATCGGTCGTGCGGCCGAATTCCGAGTCGCTCGCGGCGAGCGCGGCGGCGGCTTCTTCGGCGGCTTCTTCATCGTCCTCGGCGGCGGCGACGGCCGGCTCGCTGAACAGCTGGGCTTCCCGGTCCGGGGCCTCGTCGTGGACCGGAATGCCCATGCCCTGGATCATGCTGATAACATCGTCGATCTGTTCCGAGTCGACGATTTCGGGCAGATGGTCGGACACCTCCGCGAAGGTGAGGAAGCCTTTCTCCTTGCCGAGCGCAATGAGGGATTTGATCTGGGATTGCTGGTCTGCAGCTGCCATCATGGTTACTCTTCGTCGGGAGTCGACGGCAGGCGTCGACACTGAACTGCGCATTTTACCGGAACTGCGGCCTTTCCCACCAGCCGGTCTTGACGATTTGGGGGCGGCGGCAGGCCAGACAAGCCCGCCGCATCAGGGAAACGACACACCGCGTATCGCTTGTGTCGTCTTCGTCCGGAGTTGAACATGGCTGTCTATCCTTTCAGAGCTTCGATGCGGTACGCGGCGGCCGGTCAGGCGCTGGTCGACAAGGCCGTCCACGGCGGGGTCGACGAGGCCTTCCGCAGCGCCAACGCGCTGCGCCGTTCCGAAGACACCGTGTTCGAATCGCAACTCGCGCAGCGGCAGCAAACCCTGCGGGACGAACTGTCAAAACTCGGCAGCGCCGGCGCCGTCCGGCTCACCGGCACCGAATACTTCGCCGGCTGCATCCATCGCGAATACCGCGTGCGCTACGACGGCGGCAGCCAGTTCTGGAGGCTCAAGTTTCGCCAGGGCGCCAATGGCTGGTTTCTGACCGATCTGGCGGTGGTCGGTCCGGGTTGATTCAGCGCGTCTCCGCAGGCGCGGGCGCTTTCAGAATCTCCAGCAACTCCAGCAGTTCCGATTGCTCGGCTGAAGTCAGCGAGCGCTCCCGCGCGGCATCGAACAGGGTTTGCTGGCGTTCGCGAAGAGCGCGGCGTTGCAACAGCGTGATGCAGTCGAGAAACTCCGGTTCGATCCCCGCGTCGTCGATGTCTGCCGGCAGATTGTTGACGCGCTCGAGTGCCGCACCTTTGGCACTGCCACGCCACAGTTCGATCAGCTGCGCGGCGTTGGCTTCGGGCTGTTCACGAAAGAAGTCGATCGCCTCGACCAGAATCTCGATGCCCGGTTGTCTCAACAGCGCGAGCTGGCCGAGGTGCTCGACGCGCACGGCCAGCGCTGGCCGCTCGAGCAGCAGTTGCAGCGCGCGCCGCACTGGCTTGGCACCGGGCGGCTCGCTGCGGCGACTGGTCGGCGAGCGGGTCGCGGGGACTACCGTCTTCGGCTTGGCGACGAGCGCAGCTTCAAGATCGGCCCGGCCCAGCCGCGTCAGGTGCGCGAGTTCATCGACGATCAGCGCCCGGAACGGCCCTTCGCGCAGCTTCTCGACCTGCGGCCGCGCAAGGCTGGCGAGCCGCGCGCGGCCATCGAGCGTGCCGAGGTTGACCTGCTTCGAAAGCTCGTTGATCAGGAAGTCGGACAGCGGCACCGCCGCTTCGGTCAGCGCACGGAAAGCCTCCGCGCCAATCTCCTGCACCAGCGTGTCGGGATCATGGCCATCGGGCAGGAACATGAAACGGCATTCGCGGCCCTCGTGCACTTCCGGCAGCGCCTGCTCCAGCGCGCGCCACGCGGCCGCGCGCCCGGCGCGGTCGCCGTCGAAACAGAACACGACGCGGCTGGTCGACTTGAACAGTAGCGCCAGGTGTTCGCGCGTGGTTGCCGTGCCGAGCGTCGCTACCGCATTGCGGATGCCGTGCTGCGCCAGCATGACCACGTCCATATAGCCCTCGACCACCAGCAGGAATGACAGCTCCGCCTTGGTCGACTGCTTGGCTTCGTAGAGGCCGAACAGGTTGCGACCCTTGTGGAACAGCGGCGTCTCGGGTGAGTTCAGATATTTCGCGGGGTCGTTCGCGAGCGTGCGGCCGCCAAAGCCGATGGTGCGCCCGCGCGTGTCGCGGATCGGGAACATCACGCGGTTGCGGAAGCGATCGTAAGTCTTGGCAACCGGCCGCTGCGCGTCCGGCGGGCCGCCGCCCTCCTTCTGGATCAGCAGGCCGGCGTCGAGCGCGTGCTGACGCTGGCCATCGGTTTCCGGAAAAAGTTTCGTCAGCGCGTCCCAGGATTCCGGCGCATAGCCAATCGAAAACAGCTTGGCGGTGTCGCCGTCAAGGCCGCGTTTCTTGAGATAATCGATGGCCGGCCGATGCGTGCGCAACTGCGTGCGGTAGAACTTTTCGGCAGCGGCGAGCGCATCCAGCGGCCCTTCGAGCACCAGGCGGTCGGGTGCGTTGCCGCCTTCGCGCGGCACCTCGACACCGGCGCGGCGCGCGAGCTCCTCGACCGCTTCGACGAAGCTCAGGCGATCGTTCTCCATCAGGAAGGTGATCGCGGTGCCGTTCTTGCCGGACGAGAAATCGAAGAACATCTGCTTCGCCGGATTGACGAAGAACGACGGCGACTTCTCGTTGGTGAACGGCGAAAGTCCCTTGTATTCGCGGCCCGCGCGTTTCAGCTCGACGCGCGAGCCGATGACCTCGACGATGTCGACGCGCGACAGGAGGTCCTGGATGAAACTCGTAGGGATGCGTCCGCCAGCCATAGGCGGAGTCTAGCGGCTAGGACAGCTTCGCCTTGATCAGGCCCGACAGCTTGCCCATGTCGGTCTTGCCAGCGACCTGCGGCTTGAGCCAGGCCATGACCTTGCCCATGTCCTTCATGCCGGCGGCGCCAGTCTCGGCAATCCCCCGCGCAATCAGGGCGGCAACTTCTTCGTCAGTCAGCGCCATCGGCAGATAACCGCTGAGCACGACGATTTCGGCGGCTTCGATATCGGCCAGATCGGGACGGTTGCCGGCGCGGAACTGGGATTCGGAATCGCGGCGCTGCTTCAGCATCTTTTCGAGCGAGGCGATGATGACCGCGTCGGTCAACTCGACGGCATCGACGACTTCGCGCTGTTTCATCTCGGCGGTCAGCATGCGCAACACGCCCAGGCGTGCCTTGTCGCCGGACTTCATCGCGACCTTCACGTCTTCGGTGATGCGGGTCTTGAGATCGCTCATGGCGGATTCACCGGATGGAGGCGGAACAAACGCAGACCGCGCCAGGCGGCGCGGTCGTGGAAGCTTTTTCGAGCAGTCCGCGCCCGGGCTGGCGCGGTCTTGTCAGGACGACATGCGTCCCGAAAAGCTCAGTACATGCGGACCTGCTTGGAAGTCTCGCGCGAAACCCGCTTGGCCTGACGCTTCACTGCGGCTGCCCGCTTGCGCTTGCGCTCCTGGCTCGGCTTCTCGAAGAATTCCTTCTTGCGGAGATCGGTCAGCACACCGGCTTTTTCGCAGGTGCGCTTGAAACGGCGCAGAGCCACTTCAAAAGGCTCGTTATCGCGGACGCGGACATTCGGCATCAGATCACTCTCGACACGTAGATAGGTTTTCCCCCGAACGCAGAGGGGCGCAAAGTCTAGTCAATCGTTCGCGGTAAAGCAACGCCGCGACTTTACCAATGATTTCTGCCGCAGAATACGCAGTAGATGAAAGTCCTTGGTCTCGAAACCTCCTGCGACGAAACCGCCGCCGCCATTTACGACGGCGAGCGCGGCCTGCTTGCCCATGTGCTGCACAGCCAGGCCGCGATGCACGCCGAGTATGGCGGCGTGGTGCCGGAGCTGGCGGCGCGCGACCATGTCGGCCGCATTCACGCGCTGGTCGCAGCGGTGCTGGCGGAAGCCGGATTGACGCCAGCGAACATCGACGGGATTGCCTATACCGCCGGTCCCGGCCTGATCGGCGCGCTGCTGGTCGGCGGCGCTTTTGCGGCCGGCCTGTCGGCGGCGCTCGGCGTGCCGCTGCTCGCCGTGCACCATCTCGAAGGCCATCTGCTGGCGCCGATGCTCGAAGCCCGTCGTCCGGAGTTCCCGTTCGTAGCACTCTTGGTATCCGGCGGTCACACGATGCTCGTGCGCGTCGACGGAGTGGGGCGCTACGACATCCTCGGCGAAACGCTCGACGACGCTGCCGGCGAGGCCTTCGACAAAACCGCGAAGGCGCTGGGGCTGCCTTATCCCGGCGGCCCCGAACTCGCGAAGCTCGCCGAGCGCGGCCATACCGGCGTCTTCCGGTTTTCACGGCCGATGACCGATCGCCCCGGCCTCGACTTCAGCTTCAGCGGCCTCAAGACCGCCGTGCTGACCGCACTGCCGCGCGCGACCGACGAACAGGCGAAGGCCGATCTCGCACGCGCCTTCGAGGAGGCCGTGACCGACACGCTCGCGATCAAGTGTGAACGTGCACTCGACAGCACCGGCCTGACACGACTCGTTGTCGCCGGCGGCGTCGGCGCCAACAAGCGGCTGCGCGCGCGCCTTGCCACTGCGGCCGAAATACGCGGCGCAGAACTGTATTTCCCCCGACCCGAGTTCTGCACCGACAACGCCGCGATGATCGCGTACGCCGGCTGGGCCCGGCTGTCGGCCGGCGAAGCGGCGGCCGGCCTGCCGGCGCGCGCGCGCTGGCCGTTGCACGAACTCAAAGCCCCGGCTGCCGCTGCCTGAACGATCCCGATCCATGCTCATCGACACCGTCTTCATCAACCAGCTCCGGATCGAAACGATCATCGGCGTCCACGCCTGGGAGCAGCACGCGCCGAGGCCGCTGTTGCTCGATATCGAACTCGGAATGGATAGTCGCGCTGCCGCCGCGTCCGATCTGATTGGCGATGCGGTCGATTACAAGGCGGTTGCCGATGCGATCAACGAACTGACTGCGGCGCGGCAGTTCAAGCTGCTCGAAACGCTGGCCGAAGCCGCCGCGCAAAGGTTGTTCGAGCGCTTTCCGATCCAGACGCTGCGGCTCGCGATCGGCAAGCCGGGTGCCGTGCCCGAGGCGCTGACCGTAGGTGTGCGGATCGAGCGGCGGCGCGAGGATTACGCAGTCTGCGGGCGTTGACGGTTCGCGTCGTCTTCACGCTAGAAATTAAATCAATATTGCTACATGATTCGATTCTCACCATAAATAGTTTGACTTTAGAAATTAATTTATCAAGTAAATTGAATCATTTGTCATGTCAATTTATAAAATAAATCAAATTATCTTTCGACAAGGTCGAGGTGCAAACAAATCTGGAATATTCCAGAACGGTCGTTTGTCTTGCTCCTTTGAGGGGTCACGTTGGCGCGCTGGAATAAAGCGTCTCCAAGGTTTGAATGTTCGTCAGGCGAAGCGGGGGCATCGGCTTTCCGCGTGGCTTGAAAGTTTTGGGGACGCAGGTGGTTTTCGTTGCGCTAAGTAGTCGATCTCGAAAAGCGGCAACTCAACCAACTGGGGAAATTTTCATGTCCATGAAGAATCTAACCGGCCAGCACGCGATCGATAAAAAATCGTTCAGGCGAACTGGGCCGGCATGCGTTGTCTTCGTTTTATCCTTGATGGCGGCATCGGCGAGTGCACAGACCGACCGCAATGGTCCACGAGATCCGGGTCTTCGTGGCGGGGCACCGGGCGGTGGTTTCCCGATCTTCATCGGCCCAGACCAGAGCAACGAGAAATTGCTGTTCACCGAGGGCCAGTTCCGCGCCACGGAACTGGAGGCGACCTGCGAAACCTGCTCGGATATCATCCCCGGCTCGCCGAGCGGTCAGCCGCCATTGCTGCAAACCATCACCAACTCGGCCGGTCTCGGCGCACGCTTCAACGGCGATCAGTGCGCGGTCTGCCACAGTCAGCCGGGCATTGGCGGTTCGGGCGGTTTCCTCGTGCCGAATCCGGAGGAAGCGAACCGCGACCCGAGTCTTGCGCAGCAGCCGGAGAATCCGATGTTCCGGCTGATTCCGAGGCGGAGAGGTGAAACCAACGTCACCCCTTCGTTCATCAAGCAATTCGGCCCGATTCTCGAAGCGCGCTTCAAATTCAACGCCGATGGCACGCGGGATGGCGGCGTCCACCAGTTGTTCACAGTAGTCGGACGCACTGACGATCCGGGCAACTTCGCCTGCCAGATCAGCCAACCGGATTTCGCGACGCAGCTACAACACAACAACCTGTCGTTCCGGCTGCCGTTGCAACTGTTCGGTCTGGGTCTCATCGACACGGTCCAGGACAACGAAATCCTGGCCCGCCATGACGCCAGCGCCGCCGTTCGTGCCCATTTCGGCATCCAGGGCCATCCCAACCGTTCCGGCAATGACAGCACGATTACGCGTTTTGGCTGGAAGGCGCAGAACAAGTCGCTGACCGTATTCGCGGGCGAGGCCTACAACGTCGAAATGGGCGTCACCAACGAGCTGTTTCCGCAGGCCGTTGATGAAACCCCGTCATGCAATGTCGGCAAGCCGCATCCAAACGACGTCACGCGTACCGCCAAGAATGACCTCACATTTGACGGTTTCAACAACCCGCTGCATGAGTTCGCGGACTGGATGCAGTTCACGTTCTGGATGCGCTTCCTCGATGCGCCGCAACCGGCGGTGCTACCGCAGGATCAGGCGGTAGTGGCGCTGCGCGGTCGTCAGGTGTTCGAGAATGCCGGTTGTGCGGCCTGCCATACGCCGCAGATGAAGACGGCTGCCACGACCCAAACTCCGACGCTGGCAAACAAGGACGTCAACCTTTTTTCGGACCTGCTGGTGCATCACATGGGTGCGAATCTGGCCGACAACATCATCCAGGGTGCAGCCGACGTCGACGAGTTCCGCACGACACCGCTCTGGGGTGTGGGCCAGCGCCGGTTCTTCATGCACGACGGACGGACCAGCGATCTGGTGCAGGCGATCCGCGCGCATGTGTCGCAGGCGACGTCAGCAAATGCGCAGACCAGGCTGCCGGCGCTTCCCGCTTCGGAGGCGAACCTGTC
>JAYWBB010000141.1:0-3200 GCA_043781855.1 Nevskia sp.
GCGCGACGAGCGACTGATCATCAACGGCGACGCCGCGATCTATGAAGCTTCCACCATCGACTTCAGCGGCGCGATGCTCGACCACTGGTCGCGCTCGAACCACCGCATCGAGCGCGAAACAGCCTCGGGCCTGGATCACTACATGATGGTGCAGCCCGACAAGTCGGCGCGGCGCGACTTCGATGAAGTGCAGGTGCCGGCCGGCTATTTCCTGATGCTCGGCGACAATCGGGACAATTCGGCGGACTCTCGCTACATCGGCCTCGTGTCGCGCCAGCTGTTCATCGGTCGCGCCACACGCGTCGTCGCCTCGTTCAACCCGGACGACTGGCTGCTGCCGCGTTTCGAACGCACGCTCGCGCCGCTGCGCTGACGCCGCCATGAGCCTGCCGGACCGGGCGGCGCTCGACAGCGCTGCCGGCATCGTCTACGCCGAGGTCGATTTCATCGTCCCGGTCAGCGACGACGAAGTCGCGAATGCGATGCGCATCTATTTCACCGATACGCACAACGTTGCCGAAGGCGCGGGTGCGGCCGGGCTTGCGGCTGCGCTGCAGCTCGGAGAAGGGCTGCGTGGCCAGCGCATCGGCCTGAGCCTTTGCGGCGGCAATGTCGATCACGAGGTCTTTGCCGAGGTGCTGACGCGCCTCTGAGCGGCGGCGCGTCGTTGACCATGAACCTCCGGATTCCGCTCTATCAGCTGGATGCCTTCACGAGCCGCGCGTTCTCCGGCAATCCCGCAGCCGTGATGCCGATGGCGCATTTCCTCGTGGACGAGATGCTGCAGGCCATCGCGGCCGAGAACAACCTCGCCGAAACGGCCTTCCTCGTGGCCTGCGATGGCGACTACCGGCTGCGCTGGTTCACGCCGGTGGTCGAGGTGCCGCTGTGCGGCCACGCGACGCTGGCCAGCGCGGCCGTGGTCATGGAGCGCCTCGAACCGGGACGCCGCAAGGTCGTCTTCCACACGGCCAGCGGTCCGCTCGCGGCGCGGCGGGATGGCGACGCCTACGTCATGGATTTTCCGGTCCGCCGCTCGGTACGCACGCCCGAGCCGGCCGGACTGGCCGCAGCGCTCGGCGCGAAGCCGGTCGAGGTCTTCGCCAACGAGTTCAACTACCTCGTGCGGCTCGACACGCCGGCCACGCTGCGCGCGCTGTCGCCGGACTTCGCGGCCATCGCGCGGCTAGATCGTGGCGGCGTCATTGTCACTGCGGCCGGCGACCGCGGCCATGATTTCCTCAGCCGCTATTTCGCGCCGCGCAAGGGGATTCCCGAAGATCCGGTCACGGGTGCTGCGCACTGCATGCTGGTGCCGTACTGGGCTGCGGAGCTTGGCAAGACCGCGTTCAGCGCCTGGCAGGCCTCGCCGCGCGGCGGCGAAGTGATCTGCCGGCTGCTCGGCGATCGCGTTGAACTCGAAGGACGCTGCCGGTTCTACCTCGAGGGCGAGGTCACGCTGTGAGCACGCACGCGGGGCCCTGCCATTGCGGCGCCGTGCAGTTCCGCGTCGAGGCCGACTTCACCGAGTTCACGACCTGCGACTGCTCGCTCTGCGTCAAGCGCAACGCCGTGATGGTCAAGGTGCCCGAGCAGGCGCTGACCGTCGTTGCCGGCGAAGCCGCGTTGACGCTCTACGAGTGGAACACGCAGCGCGCGAAGCATTATTTCTGCAGCCGCTGCGGCATCTACGTCTTCCATCGCAAACGCGCCGCGCCGGATCATTACGGCGTCAACGTGTTCTGCCTTGACGATCTGGACGTTCAGGCCTTCCCGGTCCGTGCCACCGAAGGCGCGAACATGACCTTGGAAGTCGGGACCCCGCGCCCGGAGTGGCCGGGGCCGCGCGTTCGCTGAGCGCTTATTCGCCCGACAGCAGCCGGTCCACCAGTGCCGCGAGATCACGCACGACCAGCGCCGGCGGCGTGGAGTCTGCAGTCCATGGCAGGCCTTTGCGATTGATCCATGCGGCATGCAGGCCGGCCTGCTGCGCGCCGATCACATCGGTATGCGGATCGTCGCCGACGTGGAGCACGTCGGCGGGCGCTACACCGAGCCGGCGGCAGGCTTCGTGATAGATGCCGGGGTCGGGCTTGGCGGCGCCGTAGTCGCTGGCGGAGAGCGTCACGGTGAAGAAGGCATCGAGGCCGATGCGTTGCAGGTCGGCGTTGCCGTTCGAGACTGCGGCGATCGGGAAGCGGGCGGCGAGGCGGGCGAGGGCAGAGAGCACGTCCGGGTAGAACTGGACGTCCTGCCGCGCTTTGATGAAGACCTCGAAGACTTCGTCGGCGCACACCGGGTCGTGGCCGCTTTCTTCGAGCATCCGTTTGAGTTGCTGGCGGCGCAGCCAGCCGAGATCGTGGGCGCGGTCCGGGTGCGCGCTGACGATGGCCTCGCGCAGGCTTGCGCGCCGCGCGGCATCGAACTGACGCAACACCTCCGGCGCGTGGGCGCGGAACCAGTCGCGGGTTTTCGCTTCCGCGCGGCGGATCGTCGGCGCGACCGGCCAGAGCGTGTCGTCGAGATCGAGCGTGATCGCTTTCGGTTGAAGCAGCAGCATGGCGCGGTCAAGGATGGGCCGGAGGTTTGCGGTAATGTAAGGACAGGAGGTCGTGCCATGACTATCAATGATAAAAGCGAAGAGCGCATCCATCACCGCGCCTGCAATCTCTGCGAGGCGATCTGCGGTCTCGAAATTCGCGTCCGTGGCGAGGAGATTCTATCGATACGCGCAGACCACGCGGACCCGCTTTCGCATGGCCACATCTGCCCCAAGGCGGTGGCGCTGAAGGACGTGCACGAAGACCTGGATCGCCTGCGCCGCCCGATCCGCCGCACCGCGACCGGCTGGCAGGAAATGGGCTGGGACGAGGCCTTCGATCTCGTCGCCGACCGGCTCGTCGAAATCCATAACCATCACGGCGCCGACGCGATCGGCAACTATCTCGGCAATCCCACCGTTCACAACTACGGCTCGCTGACGCACGGCGGGCGCTTTCTGTCGGTGTTCAAGACGCGCAATCGTTTCTCCGCGACCTCGGTCGATCAACTGCCACACCAGCTGCTCGCATACTGGATGTACGGTCACCAACTGCTGGTGCCGATCGCCGACATCGACCGCTGCAATTATCTGCTGGTGCTCGGCGCCAATCCGATGGCCAGCAACGGCAGCCTGATGACGGTGCCGAAATTTCCGGAAC
>JAYWBB010000142.1:0-3176 GCA_043781855.1 Nevskia sp.
TTGAGCTGCGGCGCGATGGCGTCGTGCCAGTACGGCAGCACGCGCTCGAGCGTGGTGGCGAGCGACTCGGTGCCGGGCAGCACGCGCGCGTCGAGCGCGGCGTAGCGCGCATCGTTGGCCGGATGGCCCGGGTCGGCGAAATCCATCGGCGGCGGCGGCACGTCGTAGCTGCGCCTCCAGATTTTGACCTGCGCTGCGCCGTGGCGCGCCGTGGTCTCGGCCTTGTCGAGGCCTTGCAGTGCGCCGTAGTGGCGCTCGTTGAGGCGCCAGGTTTTCTGCACCGGCAGCCACTGCTGGTCCATCGCTTCGAGCGCGATGTTCAGCGTGCCGATCGCGCGCTTGAGCACGGAGACGTGCGCGACATCGAAACGCAGGCCGGTCGACAGCAGCAGTTCGCCGGCCGCTTTGGCTTCGGCGCGACCGAGTTCGGTCAGATCGACGTCGACCCAGCCGGTGAAGCGGTTTTCGAGATTCCACTGGCTTTGGCCGTGGCGCAGCAGGACGAGCTTGCGGGACATGTCGGGTCGGTTTTAGTGAGTTGCCGAAAAACAGCCTGCGACGCGTTCAGGTTTCGACGCGCCGCGAAGGAATCCGTGCCAGCCGGCTCGCCGGCTGGCGTTTCAGCTGGGTGTTGATCCAGCGCGCCGTGTCGATCAGCGCATCGAGATCGACGCCGGTATGCAGGCCCATGCCGTCGAGCATGTAGACGAGGTCTTCGGTCGCGACGTTGCCGCTGGCGCCGGCCGCGTACGGGCAGCCGCCGAGACCGGCGACGCTGGCGTCGACGCTGCGCACGCCGGCTTCGAGGCTGGCGTAGATGTTCGCCAGCGCCTGGCCGCGCGTGTCGTGGAAATGTACGGCGATGCGCTCGATCGGCACTTCCGCGGCTACGGCGCGGACCATTGCCGCGGCGCCGTAAGGCGTGCCGATACCGATGGTGTCGCCGAGCGAAATTTCATGGCAGCCGAGCGCGTGCAGCGCCACCGAGACGCGCACCACGTCGGCGACCGGCACCGCACCCTGATACGGACAGCCGAGTACGCAGGACACATAGCCGCGCACGCGCAAGCCCAGCGCCAGCGCGCGCTCGACGACCGGTGCCAGCCGCGTCAGCGAGCGTGCGACGTCGCAATTGATGTTGCGCAGGTTGAAGGCATCGCTGGCGGCGGTGAACACGGCGATCGAATCGACTCCCGCTGCGCGCGCGCGCTCGAAGCCGGCGAGGTTCGGCACCAGCACGGGATAGTCGACGTTCGCCCGGCGCTGCAGTGCGCGCATCACCTCGTCGGCATCGGCCAGCTGCGGCACCCATTTCGGGCTGACGAAACTGGTGGCCTCGACCACCGGCAGACCGCAGTCGGCGAGACGCTCGATCAGCGCGATCTTGGTCTCGGCGGAAATCTGCGCAGCCTCGTTCTGCAGGCCGTCGCGGGGGCCGACTTCGATGATGCGGACGTGATCGCTCATCGCATGCTCAGGTTCTCGCGGCGGCATTCAGGCCGCACGCAGGTATTCGTTCTTGACCCGCACATAATGCTCGGCCGAATAGCGGAGCTGTGCGCGTTCGCTGTCGCTCAGCGGCCGCGCCTGCGTGGCCGGCGAGCCGCGATAAAGGAATCCGGACACGAGCCGCTTGCCAGGCGTAACCACGGCACCCGCCGCCACGAACACTTCGTCCTCGATCACGACCTTGTCCAGCACCCGCGCGCCCATGCCGATCAGGCAGCGGTTGCCGACGGTGCAGGCATGCAGGATGGCGCCGTGGCCGATGGTCACGTCATCGCCGATCACGAGCGCGGCGCCGCCCGGCGAGTAGGGACCGTCGTGCGTCACATGCAGCACACTGGCGTCCTGCACGTTGCTGCGCGCGCCGATGTGCACGGAATTGACGTCGCCGCGCACGACCGCCATCGGCCAGACCGAGGCGTCGTCGCCGAGTTCGACATCGCCGATCACGCGCGCCGCCTCGTCGACGTAAACCTCTTTGCCGAGGCGCGGCAGCACGCCGCGGTAGGCCCGGATCACGGCGGCGGCACGGTCGTTTGCAGACCGGACTGCGACGGCGTTTTCTGCGCGCCGCCGCTGGTCACGCGCTTGACGAAGTCGGCGACGTAGAACATCACGTCGGTCTCGCCGACCGCCACCCGTGCGACCGTCGCGGTGGCCACCGAGGCGATGATCTTCGAGTGGCTCATCTTCGGATAGAACACCGTCTCCACCGGCCCGCCGGCTTTCTGGATGCGCGCGGCGAGACTGTGCGTGTTCTTCGCGAAGACCGTGTCGTCATCCTCGCCGTGCATCAGCAACATCGGCGGATTGCGGCCATCGGCATAGAGCACTGGCTGGGTCAGCTCGAAGCTCTCGGGGGGGCCGAAGAGGTCGCGCAGATCGGGGTCGGTGATCGGAAGGAAATCGTAAGGCCCGGAGAGGCCGATCATGCCGCGTACCCAGGCGCGGTCGGCGCCGCCGGCTTTCAGGTATTCGGGGTTCATCGCCAGCATCGCGGCGTTGTAGGCGCCAGCCGAATGACCCATGAGCACGATCTTGTCGGGATCCGCGCCGTACTTCGCGGCGTTGTTGTGGACCCAGCGCACGGCCCTGGCGTTATCGGTCAGGAAGCCGGGGAATTTCACGCGCGGGTAGAGCCGGTAATTCGGCAGCACCGCGACGAAGCCGCGCGCCGCGAGCGCCTGACCGACAAACTTGTACTGCGACTTGTCGCCTTCCTCCCAGCGGCCGCCGAAGAAGAAAATCACCACCGGCGCATTCTTCGCGTTGGCCGGCGAGTAGACGTCGAGCGCCAGATTATTGGCATCGTCAAACACGATATTGCTGGCGAGCTGGTAGCCCTCATCGGTCGTGAGCCGGTTCAGGACCTCCTGGCTGGAGCAGCCGCTCAGCAACAGCAGCACGGCGACGAAAGAGAAAAATTTGCGCACGGAGTACAACCCTCGATCGGTGAAGCCGCAGATGCGGCATGACACCCGGGAATAACGCGCACCCGACCGGGTGGCGGCAGGAATCGGATGCCTCATGATACCGCGCCCGGCCGGCTTTCCCGAGGGGGCGGCCAAGGGCAGGGCCTGTTCCCATTCAGTGGGTCGCTGCGGCGGAGGTCATTTTTGCCCAGTGCCACGAACGAGGAGGATGCCCGCGACACGGTGCCCGGAACGGTG
>JAYWBB010000143.1:0-9564 GCA_043781855.1 Nevskia sp.
GACGATCGCTTCAGCGTGCTCGGCTTCAATGTCCGCACCGAAAGCCCCTTGTTTGAAGTCGGCATCGCCACCGATCCCGATCTGTTCAAACCGGAGAACCGGCCGCGCCGGACCCGGCGCAATTTCTATTCGAGCCGCATGAACGGTGCGCAGCGCGCGCGTCGCGGCGAAGCCGTCTACCTCGTGCCGCCGGAAGTCATGAGTGGCTTCGTCGGCTCGCAGCGCCTGTATTTCGGGCTGGCGACCTACAGCGAGAACAACCGCTCTAAGCCCGACTTCGTGCAGTCGCCGACCATCGGCAACATGTATGTCAACGTCTCCGGCCTGACCGAGCGCGGCCTGCGCCGGCTCCTGCCGAATCGCATGGCGCCGTCGACCTACGGCAAGCCCGACGGTCCCGATCCCGCGCTCGACTGGGGCGGCGATACCGTCGCCACGGTTGGCGCTGCCGCACCCGCCACCGCACCGGCAAATGGCACAAAGAAGACCAACGGCGCCGCGGCGCCTGCGGCATCTGCCGCACCGGCAGTCGCGCAGGCTTACCGAGATGGTTATTCAGACGACCTCTGGAGCAAGCCGGCCAAGCCCGCCAAGTCCGCACCCATGGCGGGTGCGCAGGAGATCATCACGCCGTTCTACGACCCGAAGGACCCCGCCAGCGCGCTCACCTGCCAGGACAATGCGTTCAGCCAGGCGCGCGAGGAATGGTTTGTCGGCGTCGACAGCACGCAGGTTTTTCCGCATTCCGCGATCTGCCAGATCAATACGGTCGACAGTGCCGGCAACGGCTGGGGCGGCACCGGCTTTTACATTGACCGCAACCGCATCCTGACCGCCGCCCATGTCTTGCAGGGCATGGTCAGCGCCACCATCATCCCGGGCAAGAACGGTTCGGAAGAGCCGTTCCGCCAGTGCACGGTCAATAGCTCATCGTGGCGCGTCGCGCCGACCTACACCGGCAGCGGCAACTATGACAACGACCTTGCCGTGATTGACAACGTGCCGATCGCGGCGCCGAACGGCCAGTGGTTCCGCTTTCTCAACGCCACGCCCTCGGACCGGATGCCGATCGTGGTCTGCGGCTACTCCGGCGCCTCCGATGCCGTGCCGGCACTGACTCAGGCCATCGACGGCGACAAGCAGCATCTGCACGGCGGCTTCGCTCGGAGCATGAGCAATCCGGAAGTCATCGAATATCCGATTCTCACGCTGCACGGCGCCAGCGGCGCTCCCGTGTACCACCTCGATAGCGGCAGCGGTCAGCTGCAGGCGCTGATCTGCGCGGTCCATGTCACCGGCGCACCGGCGGCGCAAGGCCTCAATCGCGGCTGCTTCATCACGCCCACCAAGATCGACTGGATCGAAGGCCGCACCACCGCATTCGCACTCGACGCCACAGCCACAACCCGCGCTCGCCCTGCAGCCTTGCGCGCCTCGTCGCCGAACAAGACGCTGCGTCAGCCTCGGTCGAGTGCGCAGGGAATGTTCGACCTGTTGCCGGTCGACCTCAAGCTGCGGGTCTTCATTCCCGCGCCGGTGGTGATCGAGACCATCCCCGTGCAGGGCTCGCGCGTACCCGGCCGCAACGCGCACGGCGGCGATGGCCGCGGGTTCCAGCTCGACGGCGGCAGCAGCCGTGCGGAAGTCACGGCAAAATTCCATTTCGGTGGCGGCGACGGTGCCAAGCCGACACTGACCGACGTCACGCGCCGCTTCGGCGAATCGACCAACTACGATCCCGACGACACCGTCGAGGTCAGCGGCAAGCCGTCCTGGTATCGCAACCTGCGCCCGGGCGCCAAAGCCATCGAGCGCGGTTCGCAGACCGTGAGCGACGCCAAGCTCAATGTTGCCCTCGGCGGCAGCGCGAACGACGGCATGGTCAGCATGGCCGAGAACGCGGTCGTCGTGACCTTCGACCTGCACGCCAGCGATCCCATCGTTACCGGTGCACCGGACATCGACGCGACTCTGGCAGTGATGGTGAAAGTGGACGGCGACCGGGTCAAGGCGCGTGTTCGGGGTGGGCACGACGAGTTCCCGGCCTACGAGCTGTACGCCAACGGCGTGCTGGTCTATTCCTATGATCCGGTCGCCGCCGGCGGCACACCCTGGGGCCTCCTCGGTGACGGTAATTGGGACGTCAATCCGGAAACCGACTATCTCGACGTCGGGCCGGCCAGCGAATACCGCGTCATCGGTCCGGTGCGAATTGGCGGCACCGCCGCGCAGGGCCTTGCCGCGCCGCGCGCACTGTCCGAGCAGAGCTATTCGATCCACTGGGATACCGTCCCGTACTACCCGCAGCAATCGGAAAAATCCTGCTGGGCGGCCGCGGCGGCGATGGTCGTCGGCTGGCGCGATGGTGTGGAGATCAGCGATGCCGACATCGCCGCCAAGGTGCCGGCGATCGACGCCTATCGCAACGGCCTCTGGCCGAGCGACCGGCACCTGCTCGCCGACGTCTGGAACCTGGTGCCGGAACCGCCGGCCTCTTACACCATCGACGCCTGGCGCGGCCTGCTCGAAAGCTGTGGTCCGCTGTTTCTCGACATGACCAACAGCGCCGCGACGGGCGGCCACGCCTGGGTGCTCGTCGGCATGACCAGCGATGGTGCGGCGGACGGCTCCGACACCACGATGTACCTGCACAATCCCTGGCCGAGCCGCGGCAAGGTCAAGCTCAGCTTCGCGGATTTCCTGCGTTTCTACGAAGGCCGCGTCGGCACCGAGGGCGCGACGCTGGAATGCCAGATCATGCATTCGGCGAGCATCCCCGAAGGGCGCCGGCCGGCCGGCGCGGCGCCGTTTGCGCTGACCTTGATGGCCGATGTCGAGACGGCGCCGGCGCCGGGCAGCGAGTCGGCCGAATTCCGCCTGGTGCCGCCGCCGGCGCCGATCGTCGAGCAGGCGCTCGGCGTTACGTCCCGGGCGCTGGTCGCGCCCGTGATCATCGCCATCGCTGCGGCCGTAGTCGGCGCGATCAGCTCGCGCCTGCTCAGCAACGAGGGCGACGTCAGCTGGGAACTCGACCAGCTCAACGGCCTCAAGCATCCGAACGACGTGCCGCCGAGCCCGATGCCAGCGGCCAGCGACGGCCGCGTGATCCGGCTGACCGACTGGCCGATCGTCGAGGCCGGGATCCACGGGACCACCTCGGCCGGCTTCGAAATCGGCTGGCAGTACAACGGCAAATCGGTCGGCAATATCGCAATCAGCAACGTCAGCACCACCGACGCGGTGCTCTGGGGCCTCGCGGTCAAGGCCCACATCATCAACGACGCCATTGTCTACCCGCGCGAAAATCCGGCGTTCGCCGCGATCAAGATCCGCTTCGAATACCGCTTCTCGCGCACCGTCGGCGACGACCTGATCGCGATCCGCGACGTGCACCTGTTCGGCAACGGCGCCTACAACATCGACGGCCACTGGGAACAGACCTGAGCGCAGCCCGGATCGAACCCCCGAAAGATCCCTGAAAGATCCCTGAGCCGATCATGACCACGCACCTGCCGCCACCACCGAAGCCAAGGGTCGGCTATGCCGAAGGGCTGGCGCTGGTTGCGCCGCCGGGCAGTCCGGCGCCGCTGCCCCAGCAGCCCGCCGCTGCGTCCGGACCGGCCACGATCTCGAAACCGCAGGCCACCGAAACACTGGCGCGGCGCACCGGCGCGCTGGTCAACGAGGTCGACTTCCCGGGCTTCGTCGCGCAGCTCGTGCATGGCACTTTCGATGCCATCGTCGACGCCTCGATCCGGCAGATGGAAAGCTACTCGAGCCTGGTGTCGGCGGTGGCCAAGACCGTCGACCAGTTCACCGAAGAGAACGTCACGTCGAATCAGGCGCGTGACTGGCTTGCGCAACGCTTCCCTGGCGAGGTCGTCGTGATCCTGCCGACTGCGGACAATCCGCAACCTCAGATCGCGCCGCGCGCCGAAGGCCTGACGCCGGTCTGGCTGGCCGACTATGGAGCGGAAGGCGAGGAGTTCACCGCCGAGCTGCTGGAAACCCGCATCCTGCCGCAAGTCCGCAACAAGGTCGGCGCGGAGCGCCAGCAACTGCTCGCGACGATGGTGTTGCTCGGCATGAACCGCGTCGCGGTCAAGGACGGTTCGATCTCGGCCAAGGTCATGTTTCGCGCGTCGGCCAGCGATGTTGCGAAGGTCGGCTACGCCGCCGGCGCGGATCCGCAGGGGTCGGCGAACTGGGGTGAGCGGGGCTCGACGACGTATAACGGTACCTCGACGATGGTCTCGACACTCGCCGTCAACGCCCAGAACGAGACCAGCGTGCGCGCCGACCTGTTCGGCGAAGTGAAATTGAATTTCGTCAGCGAGACGCTGCCGCTGGATCGTCTCGCCGACCAGGCCAAGATCGCGATGGTTCAACGCAACGCACCGGGCGTGCGGCAAGCCGCTGCGGCCGCACCGGCGCCGGCAGCTGCACCGCCCTTGCCGCCGGCCGCGCACGGGGGTAACGCCTGATGCTGCGCGAACTCGCCACGGTGCTCGACGAACTGCATGACGCGGTTGGCGGTGTCTCCGCACAACGGCTGGCCGAGCGCGTCGGCCTGCGCGTCGATACGCTCGAACTCGATCTGCCGATGGATGTCGTGCCCATTTTCAAGGACGGCGGCTGCGCCCTGCTGGCCGACGTTACGCGCAACTACGCCGATGCCGAATGGCGCGGTGATCGCTCGCGCCTGCATATCGTCTGGCAGGCACAAGTCTTCGAGCCCGCGCCATGAACGCCGCGCTGCCGCCGCTGGTGCAGGACTCGGGCATCCCGCTCGACGTGTTCATCCAGTCGCTGACCGAGCAACTCGACAAGGCCCAGGCGTCGATGGCGATCAAGGCACGCATCGCGAAGCTGCCGCTGACGTTCGCGGTCAAGGAGGTCTCGATGGATCTGCGCGCATTCGTCAGCATCATCGATGACGATGTCTACCTGCGCCCGGCCGGACCCGGCGACTCCGAGGCCAGCACGATGAAGTTCGCGCTGACCACGATCACCCGGTCGATGGTCGAGGAAAACGCGGTTTCGTATCAGATCGAGGACCCGCAGTTCACCCTCAAGGACGCGCTCGGCGGCCACATGACCGACGAGGAACAGCGCCGGCTGGAGCGGATTGGCGTGCGCACCGTCACGCAGCTCGATGAACTGAAAAAATCGGCCGGCGCGGATGTCATCGCTCGCCTCGCGCGGCTGCCGGTCAATCGCCTGCAACAGGCGCTGATGTCGGCCGCCGCGCCGCGCGTCACGCGCGTCGAGACCGTTGCCGCGCGCGTCGGTTCATCGGATAACGGCGCCACCCGCGTGCACCTGCGCGCGCCCGGCCTGCGCGGCGGCCTGCTGCCGCTGGTGCGCGCGAACGGGCTCGACGTCCCCGTGATCGCGGCACCCGAAGGCGGCCTCGTGCTCGCACCGCTCGCGTCGCAACTCGGCTTCGAGGCCGAACTCGATTACGGCAATGGCGAGATCGGCCGCGTGCAGCTCGCCGAAGGCAGCGTCGGCCACTGGGAGGGACAATGAACGCCGCCGCCCTGCCTGATCGCCTGCCGCGCCGCCTGCTGCTGACCCTGCGGCTCGGCGAGACGCCGGATCACGTGCCGCCGCCGCGTTATGCACGCAAGGCCGGCGTGGCGCTTGCGGAGAGCATCGACGGCGGGCCGATCGACCGCATCCTCAAGCATCACGGCGACGCACTCGGTGCCGCTTACCTGCATGCGCCGCGCGCCCTGCGCGCCAATGGCCGGCCGCGCTTCGACGATATCGAGCAGCTCAGCGGCGTGGCGCGCGTGCTGCGCGTGCGCGTCGCGAAGGACGGCGGGATGCCGGCGCTGGTCGATGCGCTGGCGCAGCTGACCAACGTCGAGCGCGTCAGCGTCGACCGCTGCTGCCGCACGCCCTTCGATGCTGGCAGCACGAGACCCGCGCAGGACGTCGACCCGATGCTGACGCGGGAACAGATCCGCCTCACGCAGGCGCTCGGTTACGAGCCCGGCGATCCGGCGATCATCATTGGCCTCGCCGATTCGGGTGTCGTGCTGACGCATGGCGAGTTCGAGAACCGGCTGCGTCGCGGCTTCGACACGGTCGATCTCGACGATGCCGCAGCGGCCGGCGCGCGCCTGTACGGCGACGATCACGGCGCCGACGACGATCCCACCGACGAAGTCGGTCACGGCACTGGCTGTGCCGGCATCATCGCCGCACACGGTTCGAGCATGCCGACGGGCGCTGCCGGCCTGTGCAGCCTGACACCGGCGCGCGTGCTGGGCACTGCGCTCGGTCCGAACGACCGGCGTCTCGCCATCGGCGCCTTGACCAACATCGACGCCGGCATGAAGCGCCTGATCGATCTCGGCGTGAAGATCATCAACATGAGTTTCGGCACGCCGACTTCGGCGCTGCGCACGGACGATCCGCTACCGCACACCGAGATCGTCGCGTATGCGCTGGCGCGCGGCGTGATCCTGATCGCCGCGAGCGGCAACTCCGGTATCGAGGAACGCTATTACCCGGCGGCGCACGACGGCGTCATCGCGGTCGGCGCGGTCGATGCCGACGACCGGCCGAGCAAGTTCAGCACCCGCGGCGACCATGTCGCGCTCTGCGCGCCGGGCCGCGACATCCTGACCTGCGGCCTCGACGGCTACCAGCACGCCACCGGCACCAGCTTCGCCGCGCCATTCGCGGCGGCGATCTGCGGCCTGCTCGTGGCGCGCGCCGAGCGCCGTGCCTACGCGCTGGCGCCCTCCGAGTGCCGCGACATCCTGATCGCCTCGGCGCGGCCGTTCGGCGCGGCGAAAATTGAAGGTTGCGGCGGCGGCGTGCTCGACGCGCTGGCCGCGCTGCAGTTGCTGGACGCACACATTGACGAAGCAAAGCACGGAGATGAGCCGTCAGCACCGAGCTGATCCGGCCAGAACGAGGATGCAACCATGGCGAAGAAAAACCCCCGACCCCGAACCACCGGCGTGACGACCCCGCCGCGGGGTCCGCAGTCCTCGCCGAGGGCAACCCCTGTTGGAAGCGGAGGAACGCAACCTCCGGGCGGAACACCTACTGATCCGAATGGAGGCAACACCATGAACCGCATCTTGCTGGTCGATCTGAGTCAACGGGAACTGAAGCAACGGCTGGACATGGAGGCGCAGCGACAGCGCCTCGAAAACCTGAAGAACCGCAGCGACGGCGGTTTGAGCAGTGACCAGGCCAACGAGTACAAGCGTCTGCAGGACGCGCTTGACGGCGATGCGCCGGTCGATCTCTTCTACCAGACGGTCGCCGCGACCTACACGCAGCGATCCTGGAAGGATCTGCTCGCCAGCGACGACGGCAAGGGCGACTACGTGCTCAAGCACGGCCTGATGGGCAGCCAGCGGATGCTCAACGGTGGCGGCTTGCTGACCCAGGCCGAACGCGAAATCGCCGGCATCTGCGGCCTCATGGAAATCGACAACATCGTCGACGCCTCGCGGCCGCAGTTCCGGCGCAAGGTGGCCGAGGCGCAGGGCGAGTATCGCGAGAATCGCGAGCTGTTCGATGCGGTCTTCGCGCGGCTGTCGGCCAAGTTCATCGTCACGCTGCAAAGCCAGATCGACAAGATGGAAGTCGGCGCCGAGATCATCGGCTGCATCCGACCGGACAAGAGCATCGGCAGCCGCGCGGGCGGGAGCAGCCTCAGCAATGCCAATCCGAGTGTCAGCAACACGCGCAACGTGCCGGCGGCCGATGATGAGGTGGCCGCAGTCAGCGCCAAGAGCGTGGCCGCCGTGGTCCGGCGTCTGGCCGAGGATCGCGTCAGCGCCAACGACCCGTGGCTGGTCAGCCGCATCGATAACGGCTTCGACTTGCAGACTGGTGTCGTCGGCGGCGCGCCGGCCTCGGCGCTCGAAATCATGCTGCCGGACTTCGACGACAGTGTCGACGTCGAGATCATCACCGAGAACCTGCATGCGATGCAGGCGCATTACTTCTCCTACATGCTCGAGGAGATGCGCTTGTTCCAGGTGGTCGAGAAGATCGTCGACCTGTTCCGCCAGGGCATGCTGCCGCTCGGGCGCGGCCGAGCCGGCGACTATCTCTACAAGTATTACAAGACCGCGTCGACGCGCATCACCGAGAGCGAGCGTCGCGATATCTACGTGCGCGCCTTCGGTGCTCCCGGCGGCGATCCGAACGCGAACCTGCCGAACCGCGAGTTCAACGAGTTGTTCCTGCGCTTCATCTCGGCGGTATCGAACTTCGCACGGCAGAACACCGTCGAGCGGCTGTTGCGCACATCGCTGCCGATGGCGGTAAGCCAGGAGCAGGTACGGAAGTCGGCACGCGATCTCGCGGCGAACCTGTCGCTGCACGGCTACGGAATCGCCTATTTCGCTGCGACCGAGCTGCAGGCGACGATCCTGGAATTCCGCGACGTGCTGTCCGATCCGGAAGTGAAGGGCTCGTTCGGCGCCCGCGACATGTGGCAGGTCATCGACCAGGTCAACGTCAACTACTTCGGCGGCCCGAAGAATACCCAGCGCTACCGGACGCAGGCGCGTGCCGGCGCGATCATCATCCGCTGGCTGGCCAACAACCACGAGCGCCTGACCTCGACCTACGGCACCGAAGTGCTGTCGATCTCCACACTCAACAACCCGCAACTGCGTCAGCAGGGCAGCGACCAGCCCACGGTCACGCCGACCGACTGGGATCTCGTGCAGTCCTGCGAGCAGTGGCTGGCCGTGGGTGGCGTGCAGGATGCGAGCATCGAGCAGTACGCACAGCCGACGGAGTCGCCGGTGATGACCTCGCGTCCGATCGACATCCCGCCCGCTGCGCGCGACGTGCTGAGCGCCGCCGGCATCACCTTGCCCGGGATGTAGTTGAGCCACCGATGGAGTAGAGCCATGTACGCCTCCAGTTACCGCCAGAAACGGCCGATGTCGGAACACGTCAAGCATTCGCTCGCGATGGCGTCCCAGCGGCTCGGCACGCGCGACCCCTTGCCGCTCATGGGTCGCATGCTCGACCAGGCGTTCAGCCTGCCCGACGACGATGCCTCCTATGCGCGCAATTCGCTGGCGCCGGGCGCGGTGCCGTACGAGCCCTCGTTCTCCGAGACCGAACCGAATGCGCTGCGCTTCACGATCCAGCCGCTGCCGCCGGATGCGCCACCGATCGCCCGTCGCGACGAGGCCACCCGCGAGATGCGCCGGCTGATCTCGCCGATCTTCGGCAACGAGGCGCTGCGCTGGTTCGACTCGCGCAGCGAGGAGTGGCGCGGCATGAACGGCCTCGGCTGGATGTCGTACGGCGCCTGGTTCGGCAGCGCTTTCGACGAGGACGGCCTCTACGCCGCGAAGATCTACTACGAGCTGCTGCCGTCGCAGATCAATGCCCTGTCGCCGGGGCTGGCGCGACTCACGCGCACGGCGGTGTCGGTGCTGCCGGGCCTGATGCCGATCTTTACCTCGATCGGCTGCAACCGCGACGCCGGCAGCCAGCGCGTGACCTTCATGCATCGCGGGCCGCTGTCGGTGCCGACACTGGCACCGCTGATGAACGAGCTGG
>JAYWBB010000144.1:0-9526 GCA_043781855.1 Nevskia sp.
AGTCGTGCTGCTGCAGCGGTTGTAAGGCTGAGTGCCGGCAACCCGCCAGCCGTAGCCTTGGGGGTAGACGCCGCTGACATAGGGCAAGTCGAGGTCCCAATTGCTCATCAGGCCAGCGTTGTCGTCCCGATCCGGATGTGCGGCGACCAGCGTCCTGCTGACGCGCACCGGCAGCGCGTTGTTGCCCGGCAGATCAACGTCGGTGACCGAGAATGTGGTCTGGCCGTTGTAGAAATTGGTCGAGTCGCCGAACAGGTTGCTGCCGAGCGCACCGACCGTTTGCGCGGTCTTGATGCGCTTGGCCCATTCCTGCGTGTCGGAGTTCGCCGTCTGGGCAAGAGCCGCAGCAGACGCAAGCACAAGCGGCAGCAGCATCAACTTCCCTATCGAACGCATAAATCCCCCATTCATTTCAGGCCAACCGGGTTGAGACTCGCGCAGTATTTTTCCATCGCAGCCAATCAACAAACCGCAACAAGACGTGCCCGATGCTGGTCGTCAAAATGCAGGTCGTCAACTGCGCTTACGCTGGACAGGTGACGCAGTTCACATTGCACCATCCCGGTTTCCGCTGCGGCAATGCCACTGGCCAGCTGACCGATGACAGTGAGCGCCTTTTCACAATGCTTCATTCGCCCTCTCTCTGTAGATTTTTTTCGGCCACTATTTGGCGGCACTGTGCGTCACCGTATGCGCGGTCGAATTGCTCGGTAAGCCCCGGTCCGTCGGTTTCCAAGTCTCTACTAAATTAGTCACATTAATCCAATTTGGATTCGGTCGATATTGATCGGGCCGTCAGGGTGCGCGAAGGACTGGCGGACAGCGTGAACCGCCTCTATACAGGCCGAACTGTGATCTACCTCACGCTATTAATACGGCATTTAGACATTGAACTATTCACGAGTTGTCTTGTCGTAGGTCCATGGACAAGATCGACTCAAGAACATTGCCGGTAGCAGCGTTGAACGAACGGCGACGGCGCGCAGTGAAGCTGCGCCTGGACGGAGTTCCGCTGAAAGACGTTGCGGTTCAGTGCGAGCTGTCGCGAACGACGGTGATCGCGGCGGTTCGTGCGTTCGAGTCAGGAGGCTGGAAGGCCGTTGAAGTGGTCCGCCTTGGCCGTCGTGAAGGGACCTGTCGTGTCCTGACCGCGGATCAGGAACGGGAAGTCCAGCGGCTGATCCAGGATCGGATGCCGGATCAACTGAAGAGGGTCTATGCGCTGTGGACGCGTATCGCGGTGGCGGAGCTGATTCAGGACCGGTATGGGATCACCCTCGCGGTTCGAACCGTCGGGCTGTACCTGTCGCGCTGGGGTTTCACACCTCAGAAGCCGTTGAAGAAGGCCTACGAGCAGAGCCCGGCTGCGGTGAAGCAGTGGCTTGAGCAGGACTATCCAGCGATTGCCCGCCGCGCCAAGGCCGAGGGTGCGGAAATTCACTGGGGCGACGAGAGTGGCCTGCGCAGCGATGACGTCCGAGGCCGCAGCGATGCCCCGCAAGGTCAGACGCCGGTGATCCGGGTCCCCAACCGCCGCCACAGCCTGTCGATCATCTCCAGCGTCACCAACAAGGGGCAGATGCGCTGGAAGGTCTTTGACGGCGCGCTGAACGCCGACATCCTCATCGACTTTCTGACCCGGCTGATCAAAAACGCGGACCAGAAGATCTACCTGATCCTCGACAACCTCCGGGTTCACCACGCCAAGCCAGTCAAAGCCTGGCTGGCCCGGCATGCCGATGCCATCGAAGTCTTCTACCTGCCGAGCTACAGCCCCGAACTCAATCCCGACGAAATGGCCAACGCCGACCTCAAGCAGGCCGTCACCAAGCTCGCACCGGCTCGCACCAAGCTGCAACTCGTCAAAGCCACTTCCCACCACCTCCGAAGTGTCCAGCGACAACCCGACCGGATCAAAAGCTACTTCCAGCATCTGCTGGTCAGGTATGCCGCTTGAGTTCATTGTCTAAATGCCGACTCAATAACTCCCCACTTTCAAGCGCGAAACCACGATCGAGGCATGGACAGACCGATCGCTTTCATAATAGTTTTCGCACGTCCATCCCGGACATTGGAGTTCACGATAAAAGGAGTTGACCATGCAGCAGAATCTTATTTCCCTGTCTCTTTCCGATGCCGAGCTTGGCGAGATTGATGGTGCGCTCGATACCTTGGAGCGGGTGTTGTCGGGCATGAAGGCGCTGGATGCGCGGACGCGGCAGTCGGCGACGAAGATGGGTGGCAAGTCGGAGGCGTTCGTGCGGCAGACGTTGAATGTACTGTCCCAGAACCGGCAGTTGATTCCGCCGGCTCTCGATCTGGAAGAGGCACTGCGCGATCTGGGGACGATCGACGCCACTCGGCCGCGGTTTGCGCGCTTGCAGAAGCTGGCGGAGAAGTCGGTCGATACCACTCTGGCGCTCGGCAGTGACTCGATGACGGCGGCGCAGGCGGGGCACACGTTGCTCAAGCAGTTCGGCAAGAGCGAGGGTCTGGATGGTCTGCGCGAGGGAATCGGTGCGCGCTTTGCGCGGGGACCGAAGAAGAAGGTGCCGACGACTTGAAGCCATTCACCAACTGACTCGCAACCGCCCACCCTGACTTCGCGCAGGGCGGGTTCTTTTTTGCCCGGCGGCCGGCGAGACGCGGCGCTGCGAACTGGGGGAATTCGATACTCAACGCAGCCGGTATCTCGAATTTTCGAGGCGCTGAAGCTTTCGACTCGACGGTCCGAGTCGGCAACTCGGCGGTTCGAGTTCGGAACTCGGGGTCCCGGGCTTTTAACTCGGACCATGCACTTATCAGGTGCAACCACCGAGCTTTCAACTCGGCGATCGGAGTTCGACAACTCGGCACGCCGAGTTCGGAACTCGGAATGTCGAGCTTTTTACTCGGAGCCTGCACCAAAAAAGTTCACCAGCGGAGGTTTTAACTCGACGATCCGAGTTCAATAACTCGGCGGCCCGAGTTCCGAACTCGACGCGCCACGCTTTGAGCCTGAACCAACGTCTGAATAAAAAAAGCCGGGGCATCGTCAATGCCCCGGCTGGGTTTTGCAGCGCCAGCGCTCAGAACAGCGCCGCGTCCATCGCCATCAGCGGCCCGGCACCGGCGCGAATGCTCTTCAAGTGTGCCGCGCTTTCAGCCGGCAGCAGCTTGGCAAAGTAGAAGCGCGCGGTGAGCACCTTGGCGTTGTAGAAGTCGGCCTCGCCCTGACCGGCTGCCAGCTTGGCCAGCGCAACCTTGGCCATGCGCGCCCAGACGTAGGCATAGACCAGATGCCCGACGAGGTGCATGTAGGGCACCGAGGCCGCACCCACTTCGTCCGCGTTCTTCATCGCTTTCTGGCCGATTTCCATCGTCACCTTCTGCACTTCCTGGCCGATTTCGGCGAGCGGCACGGTGAACTCCTGCATCGCCGGGTCGTCCTTGTTCGCCTTGACGAAATCGCTGACCAGCTTGCCGACTTTCATCAGCTTCGCGCCCATGTCGCCGAGCACCTTGCGGCCGAGCAGGTCCAGCGCCTGGATGCCGTTGGTGCCCTCGTAAATCATGTTGATGCGGGCATCGCGCACGTACTGCTCCATGCCCCATTCGCGGATGTAGCCGTGGCCGCCGAGCACCTGCATGCCGAGCGTGGTGCTCATGTAGGCGTTCTCGGTGATGAAGCCCTTGACCACCGGCGTCAGCAGCGCCATGAGGTCGCCGGCATCCTTGCGCGCGGCTTCGTCGGGGTGATAGTGCTCGCGGTCGAGCATCAGGCCGGCCCAGTAGGTGAAGGCGCGCGCGGCCTCGGTGTAGGCCTTCTGGGTCAGCAGCATGCGGCGCACGTCGGGGTGGACGATGATCGGGTCGGCCGGCTTGTCCGGCGCCTTCGGGCCAGTCAGCGAGCGCATCTGCAGGCGGTCTTTCGCGTAGGCCAGCGAGTTCTGGTAGGCGACTTCCGCCAGCCCCAGCGACTGCATGCCGACGCCGAGGCGGGCGCCGTTCATCATCACGAACATGGCGTTGAGGCCCTTGTTCGGCTCGCCGACCAGCCAGCCGGAAGCGGCGTTGAGATTGATCACGCAGGTAGCGTTGCCGTGAATGCCCATCTTGTGTTCGATCGAGCCGCACTTGACGCCGTTGCGCTTGCCGATCGTGCCGTCCGCATTGGGGATGAACTTCGGCACCACGAACAGGCTGATGCCCTTGGTGCCGGCGGGCGCGTCCGGCAGCCGCGCGAGCACGAGGTGGATGATATTCTCCGCAAGATCGTGTTCGCCGGCGGAGATGAAAATCTTCTGGCCGCTGATCGCGTACGAACCATCGCCATTGTCTTCGGCCTTGGTGCGCAGCATGCCGAGATCGGTGCCGCAATGCGCTTCGGTCAGGCACATCGTGCCGGTCCAGTGGCCGGAGACGATCTTCGGCAGATAGCCTGCCTTCAGCTCCGGCGTGCCGTGCACGCGCAGCGCGGCGTAGGCACCATGGGTCAGGCCCGGGTACATCGTCCAGGATTGATTCGCCGAGTTCAGCATTTCATAAAGCACGTTGTTGACCACTTCGGGCAGGCCCTGACCGCCGAACGCTGGATCGCAGGCCAGCGCCGGCCAACCGGCCTCGACATACTGCGCATAGGCTGCCTTGAAACCGGCGGGTGCCTTCACGTCACCTGTAGCCTTGTCGTGGTGGCAGCCTTCTTCGTCGCCCGACTGGTTCAGCGGAAAGATCACGCCTTGCGCGAACTTTGCGGCTTCCTCGGCAATCGAGTTGATCGTGTCGGCATCGAGTTCGGCGTGCTGCGGCAGCGTCTTGAGCTGCGTCTCGACATCCAGCAATTCGTGCAGGACGAACTGCATGTCGCGCAGCGGTGCGTGGTACTGACCCATGGGTTTCTCCGATGAATAGGTGATCGTTGGTCCGCACCATACGGTGCAGTACGGGAATGAAGGGGCGGATTATCTCAGGCGTCGCCCGAAACGGCCAGTGGAGCGGCCAGCCAGTGCGACAAGTGGCTAAAACCCTGCACTCAGCGTGTCAGTCGAGCAGCCTCGGCGCGCGCCGCGCGTTGCTCGACCGAGGTCAGCGCGACGCGATTGCGAAGGTAAGCTGGCACCAGTGTGGCAGCGACCGAATAACGGCCGGCGATGAAATCCGGCAGCGCTAGAGCCAGCGCATGCAGGGCATGGGGTAGCGCAGCGCCGTCGGTTTCAACCGGGTCGCAGGTTAGCCGCGAGCGAAGCTCAGGGCCGTAAGCCTGCCAGCCACTGCCGACGGCAACATGAGGCGGATCGCCGGCAGGCACGATCGCACCGGGCGGACAAACGACTTCCGGCTGCACGGCGGTCGTTCGCCCGTCGACCCGGCGATAGGCGCCGAAGTAGACCTCGCCCATCCGGGCATCGATTGCCGCCAGCGCCGTAACCGAGGGCCGGTCGGTAAGTACCGCCTCCGCCAGCATCGCGAGCGAGGTAACGCCGATCACCGGACGATCGAGCCCGAGCGCCAACCCTTTCACATAGCTGACGCCGATGCGCACGCCAGCGAAACTGCCGGGACCGATGCCACAGATCAGGCCGTCGATCTCCGCGAGCCGGAGCCCGCATTCCGCAAGCAGCGCCGACACCATTTGCGGAAGCCGGGTCGAGTGCTCGCGGCCCGCGACCTCGAAGCGCTCGAGGACGGCGCCGTCCTGCCGTAGCGCGACGGAGCAGGCTTCGGTCGCGGTGTCGATCGCGAGCAGCTTCATGAGCGCCCGGCCACTGCGAGCGGTGATGGGAACATGGCGCCCAGCCATTCGCAGGCCGCCTGCTCCGAGATCAGCGCCGGCATCTTCGGCAGGCTGGTGAGCACCCGTCGGCCATAAGCCTTGCCGCGAATGCGCGGATCGCAGAGCACAATCAGTCCGTGGTCGGTCTCGTCGCGGATCAAGCGGCCCACGCCCTGTCGAAGCGTGGTGATCGCGCGCGGCAGTTGCAATTCGAAGAACGGATTACCGCCGCGTTCGCGGATCAGCGCGAGGCGCGCCTCGAACACCGGATCGCCCGGCTGGCCGAACGGCAGCTTGTCGATCACGACCACGCGTAGCGCGGCACCCTTGACGTCGACGCCTTCCCAGAAGCTGCTGGTGGCCACCAGCACGCCATTGCCGGCGCGTGCGAAACGCTCGACCAGTGCAGCCTTGGCGTCCTCGCCCTGCACAAACAGCGGATAGGAGAGCCCGCGCAGCCGGGCCGCGATACGGTCCATCGCGCGGTAACTGGTGCACAGCACGAAGACGCCGCCGCCGCTGGCCTCGATGATCGGAATCAGCGTCTCCGCGACGCGATCCGGATAATCCGGATCGTTCGGATCCGGCAGCCCGGATGGCAGATAGAGCCGCGCCTGTTCGGCATAGTCGAATGGACTGTCGAGCGTCAGCGCCTCGGCGTCCTCGATCCCCAGATTCTGCGTGAAGTGCGAGAAGCCGTCGGCAGTCGCAAGTGTTGCTGAAGTGAAAATCCAGGCGCCTGGATAGGCTGCCATGAAACGCCGGAATCCCTCTGTCGGTTCGATGGGTGCCGAGTGCAGCGCGCCGCCGCGCCCTTGCGCCTCGGCCCAGCGCACTTGCGCGCGGTCGTCGCTGCCGGCGATGCCATCGAGTGTCTTGCTCAATGCGCTCGCGCGGTTCGCACAGTTGTTGAGCCCGGCGCTGCGCTCGGCGTACTGCTTCAGGACATCGCGACATTCCTCCAGCGCGCTGCGTGTCGCACCGAGGGCAGAGGCTACCCCGGTGCGCTCGGAGAATTCGCCGAGCGCCACGCGACCGCCGACTTCCGCGAACGGCCGCTCCAGTTCGATCGTCGCCATCGCCAAGGCATCGAGCGCGTCGGTCAGCGCCGGCATGTCGCGAAACTCCTGGACCTCGACCGCGACATCGCGAGCCAGGTCGCTGAGCTGGCGCGTCGAAACCCGTTCGCCGAAGAACTGCGTCGCCAGATCGGGCAGCTGATGGGCTTCGTCGACGATGATCGCGTCCGCACCTGGCAGCACGCCGAAGCCCTCTTCCTTCAGCCGGAAATCCGAGAACAGCAAATGATGATTGACCACGACGAGATCGGCCGCCTGCGCCGCGCGCCGCGCTTTGACGACATGACACTCGGCGAAATCCGGGCATTTGCCGCCGAGGCAATTATCGGCCGTCGAGGTGATCAGCGGGATCATGGCCTCGTCGCCGGTCGTGGCGCCCAGTTCCGAGATTTCGCCGCTGTCGGTGCGTTGCGCCCAGTCGTCGACGAATGCAAGGCGATCGCGACGGATGCGGGCACGCGGGTCCATCTGGGCCTTGCGCAGACGATAAATGCAGAGATAGTTCGCGCGCCCTTTGAGCAGGCTCACGCGAGCGGGCACGGCCAGCGCCTCGCGCACGCGCGGGAGATCGCGGAAGAACAATTGGTCCTGAAGGTTCTTGGTCCCGGTCGAGACCACGACGCGGCAGCCCGATTGCAGCGCCGGCACGAGATAGGCGTACGTCTTGCCGGTGCCGGTGCCGGCCTCGACGACCAGGCGATTGCGTCCAGCGATCGCGTCTTCGACCGCCGTCGACATCGTCTGCTGAGAAGTCCGCGCCGTGAAGCCGGAAATGCGCTGCGCGAACGGGCCGTCCGGGCCGAGCAGTTCGGCGGCGCTCACGGCAAGCGAATCATGGCGACGCGGACGCCGCGCTGCCGAGTGCATCCGCGCGGCTGGTCGCGAGTTTCGCGCCCGCACTGTCGCCACGTGTCTGGCGCGCCGCAGCGATCAGTCGCCAGTTCGGTCCGTCCAGCCAGGGATTGCCGTGCGCAAGGCTGGTCGATTTCTGCGCCGCGCTTTCGGCCTGATCGGCGTGCTGCAACCGCAGATGAATATCGCCGAGGGACTGCCAGAGAAAAGCATTGCGCGGTTCGATGCGCAGCGCACGCTCCACTTGCGAAAGCGCCTTGTCGAATTTGCCGGCTGCGCGCGAGTCCTCGGCCTGCCGATACAGCGCCAAAACGGCCGGGCTCGCGCCGGACTCGGGCAGCGTTTTCGGAAATCCGCCGGGCGGCGGCGGTTGCGGTCGTGTGACCAGCGGCGGCGTGGTCGTCGGCGGCGTCGGCGGTGGCGATTCGGGCAGGGCTTCGGGCGGATTGACAATGACTGGCTCGGTGCCTGACGAGCCGTGTTTTCCCTGCTGCGCTGCGCAGGCAGCCATCAGCACCACAAGCAGGCCCAGCACTGCACACAGCAGTCGACGCGCAAAACCACAGTTCATCGGAAGATGTCTTTCAGCCAATCCAGTGGTGAGGATTGTCTCGCATTCGCACACGCCGCGTACTCCGTGGGCACCGAGCCAACGAGGAATGGAACCAGCAATCCGCCGGCGCAGCCTTCATCCGAGCGCAGGCCGCTCTGCGGATCGATCAGCGCTTCTTCGACGCTGGCTGGCGGTGTCGGATCGAGGCCGCGCGCATGCAGATCGCGCATCAACCGACCCCAGACGCGCAGCGCGCCGGCAGCGCCGTCGAGTCCGACCGGCTTGTTGTCGTCACGTCCGACCCAGACCACGGCCACGCGATCGGCGCCGAAGCCGGCAAACCAGGAATCGCGGGCGTCGTCGGTGGTGCCGGTTTTGCCGGCGAAGCGCTGGCCGGCCGGCAGCACCGAAACCGCCCAGCGCGCCGTGCCGAATTCGATGACCTTCTGCATCGCCCAGGTCGTCAGGTAGACCGGGCCTTCGGGCAATGTCTGCTTGAGCTTGAAGCTGTAGCGCGACAGCGGCTGGCCGTCCTTGGTCAGCACCTCGCGGATCGCGAGCAACGGCGTCAAATAGCCCGAGGCCGCGAGGGTCGAATAGATTTGCGCGACATCGAGCGGCGCCATGTCGATTGCGCCGAGGAACATCGATGGCAGTTCCGGCGGGTCCTGGAACCCGGCGGCCTGGATCGTGTCGTGTACGCGTTCGACGCCGACGTCGAGCCCCAGCTTCACCGTCGGCAGGTTGTAACTCTTGGCCAGGGCGGTATAGAGCGGCACCGAGCCGTGCAGTTGCCGGTCGTAATTCCTCGGCGCCCAGAGGTCGCCGTTCGGCATTTTCAGTTCAACATTTTCATCAACGAGAAGGCTCTGCAGGTTGTAGCGGCCGGGCTGCTCGAGCGCGCTCAGATAAACGAAGGGCTTGGCCAGCGAGCCGATCGGCCGCTTCGAATCGAGTGCGCGGTTGAAGCCCGGGAAGCGCGTGTTGCGATCGCCGACCATCGCCAGCACTTCGCCGCCTTCGACCGACGTGACCACCCCGGCAGCCTGCAAGGTATCCGCCGGCAGCTTGCGGCTCTTTTCCAGTTCCGGAAGGTCGGCAATGATCCGTACTTCCAGCGCTTCCTGCACGCGCGGGTCGAGTGTCGTGAAGATGCGCAGGCCCTCGCCGTTGAGATCATCCTCACGATACAGGCCCTTCAACTGCCGCCGCACCAGATCGACATACGCCGGGTAGCGTTCGGCGCCGCCGGTCGCAACATTGCTCACACCGAGCGGCCGCGCCAGCGCC
>JAYWBB010000145.1:0-9414 GCA_043781855.1 Nevskia sp.
CGCGGCTGGTGGCGCGCCAGCCCGTCGAAAAACGCGAGAAGCTCACGCGCGCGCGCCGCTGGGAACAACAGGATCAGGACGAGGCCTTCACCGCCCAGCAACTTGACGACAAGGTTGTCGTACCGCACCAGATCCAGAAGATCATCCAGACGTTCCGCGACAAGCTGCCCGAGATCTTTCCCGGCCGCAGCGAAACCCCCAAGACCCTGATCTTCGCCAAGACCGACAGCCACGCCGACGACATCATCAATATCGTTCGAACCGAGTTCGCCGAAGGCAACGAGTTCTGCAAGAAGATCACCTACAAGGCCGATGAAGACCCCAAGTCCGTCTTGCAGCAGTTCCGCAATGCCTACTACCCGCGCATTGCCGTTACCGTGGACATGATCGCCACCGGCACCGATGTGAAAGCACTCGAATGCCTGCTGTTCATGCGCGATGTCCGCAGCCGCAACTATTTCGAACAGATGAAAGGCCGTGGCACGCGCACCCTGGGCCATGACGATCTGCGCAAGGTCTCGCCGTCTGCCGCCTCGGCCAAGACGCATTACGTGATCGTCGATGCCATCGGCGTGACGCGCTCACTCAAGACCGCCAGCAGCCCGCTGATCACCAAACCCGGCGTCAGCCTCAAGGACCTGGCCATGGGCGTGATGATAGGCGCGAATGACACCGATACCGTCAGCTCGCTGGCCGGCCGTCTGTCCCGTCTGAACCGGCAGCTGGAACCCATGGAGCAGACGCGCATCACCGAGCAGGCCAAGGGCACCAGCCTCACGCAGATCGTCAGCCAGTTGTTTGCCGCGATTGATGGCGATGTGATTGAAGCCCGCGCCATCGAACTCGCCCAGCAACCGCCGGGCACCGACCCCGGAGACACTCTGCGCGAACAGGCGCAGGCCCAGCTGGTGAAGCAGGCCGCCAATGTCTTCACCGGCCCGCTGATCGACCTGCTGGATTCCATCCGCCGGGACAAGGAACAGAAGATCAATCACGAGCAGAAGGACGATGTGCTGCGTGCCGAGTGGGACCGCAACGCCCAGCAGAACGCCGAAGCGCTAGCGAAGGACTTCGCGGACTGGCTGGCCGCGCACAAGGACGAACTCACGGCCCTGACCATCTTCTACGACCAGCCGTTCCGCCGCCGCGAGATCACCTTCGCCATGCTCGATGCCGTGATGGCCCAGCTGCGTGCAGACGCGCCGCGCATGGCGCCGCTGCGCGTCTGGCGCGCCTATCAGCAACTGGACAACTACCAAGGCAGCCAGCCGATCAACGAACTGACGGCGCTGGTGGCCCTGATCCGCCGCGCCACCGGCATCGACGAAAACCTGTCCGCATTCGATGACACCGTGCGCAAGAACTTCCAGCGCTGGATCATGGCGCGCCATGCCGGCACCAGCATCAAGTTCACGGACACCCAGATCGGCTGGCTACAGATGATCCGCGACCACATCAGCACCTCCTTTCACATCGAGCGCGACGATCTCGACATGGCGCCTTTCGATGGCGAAGGCGGGCTCGGCAAGATGTATCAGCTGTTTGGTGAGCGCATGGAGCCTCTGATTGCGGAGTTGAACGAGGCCTTGGTCGCTTGAGCCCCCGGATTGGGGATGCTCGGTCCTCGGCCGCTGAGGTATCCTGACTCCATGAGCACCGCGAACCTGAACTTCAAAGATCTGCCCATCTCGGAGCGCATCCAGCTCGTCGAGGACATCTGGGACAGCATCGCGGAGGAGACGCCGGGTACCCTCCAGCTTTCATCCGGGGAGCGCGCGGAGTTGCATCGCCGCCATGCCGCTCATCAGGCTGATCCTTCCAGCAGCATCCCCTGGGAGCAGGTCCGTGCCGAGCTTTTCAAGAGTCAGGGCTGATGCAGTGGGTCTTCAGGCCTGAGGCTCGACAGGAGCTTCTGGAGGCGCAGGCATGGTACGAAGCACGTTCGCCGGGCCTCGGCTTCGAATTCGCCCGCGCCATTGATGCCGCCCTTGCACGGGCACTTCGGATGCCGCTGGCATTCCCCTGCATCGAAGGAGAATTCCGTCACGTCATCACCCGCAAGTTTCCTTACTCCCTCATCTACCAGGTTTCCGGGTCGGAGCTTGTCGTGCTGTCCTGCTTCCACCATCGACGCCAGCCGGGTTCCTGGCTGCCTGGCCGCAGCTCGTAGGGTGGGCAGGTTTCATCTGCCCACAGGGGCCGTGTTGAAAATGGTGGGCAGATGAAGTCTGGCCACCTTACGAAGCTGCCAACCAGTTGGACCTTGGAACCTCTTGCAAGGTTAGGAACATGGACTGGCGGCGGCACGCCAAGCACCAGCAATGCCGCGTTCTGGGCTGGCGGCACTATTCCTTGGGTTTCGCCCAAGGATATGAAGCAAGCACGAGTCAGCACTGCTCAGGATTTGATTACCGAGAAAGCGGTTGCATCGTCAGCAACGAATCTGATCGTTGAGAATTCCGTATTGCTTGTGACGCGCTCCGGCATTCTGCGGCACTCACTTCCTGCCGCAATCAATACCAAGCCTGTCACCCTGAATCAGGATATGAAGGCGCTCACTCCCTTGAAAGGGCTGAACGTCGAATTTCTCTATTACGGATTCCGTCGTTTCGAGCGCGACATTCTTCATACGTGTTGCAAGGGTGGTACGACGGTGCAGAGCATCGAAGCGCCGCGACTGACGACGTTCGAGTTTCCAGTCCCTCCGGCCGCCGAGCAGCAGCGCATCGTCACCAAGATCGAGGAGCTGTTTTCTGAGCTGGACAAAGGCATCGAGAACCTGAAGCTGGCGCGTGCGCAGTTGGCGGCGTATCGGCTGTCGCTGCTCAAGCACGCCTTTGAAGGCAAACTTACTGCTGACTGGCGTGCTGCTCAAGCCGATCCGCTCGAAACTGCCGAGCAACTTAAGTCGAGCAATTTCGTCGCGATGAGAACTAAGGATGCAACCTCACTTCCCACGCTACCTTCGAGCTGGGCCTATACATATCTCGCCAATTTGGGAGACTTGAATCGGGGTAAATCAAAACATCGTCCGCGCAACGATCCATTCCTTTTTGGCGGGCCGTATCCGTTTATTCAGACTGGAGAAGTGAAAGCAGCAGGCAAGGTAATCCGAACCTTTGAGAATACTTATAGCGAAGCTGGTCTCAGACAGAGCACGCTTTGGCCAAAGGGGACTCTGTGCATCACTATCGCGGCAAATATCGCTCAAACGGCGTTCCTCGGCTTTGACGCATGTTTTCCGGATAGCGTTGTTGGATTCAAAGCCTATGAAGGTATCGTCGAACCAGAGTTCATCGATTTTTTTATTCGCGGCGTGCGGACCCGAATAGAAGCTTACGCACCAGCAACGGCGCAAAAGAATATTAACCTCACAACACTTGAGAATCTCGTTGTTCCGCTCGCGCCTTTAGCAGAGCAGAAGAAGTTGATCGAGAATCTGTCCGAACAATTGTCCATGCTCGACCAAACAGAAGCCGAAATCGACACCAACCTCCAAAAATCCGAAGCCCTCCGCCAATCCATCCTGAAGCAAGCCTTCTCCGGCCAACTCGTCCCGCAACATCCGAACGACGAACCGGCTGCCGAGCTGCTGGCCCGCATCCGCGCGCATCGGGCGGTCGTCGAGCCCAGGCCGATCCGGCGCAAGCGTGCGTCTGCTTGACGGAAAGCTGGAAAGCTGGAAAGCTGGCTCGATGAAAATGACGCTCGAGTTGTCCAGCGATCTGGTGCGCGAGATGAAACTCAAGGCCGCGCATGAAGGCCGCAAACTCAGGGACGTGGCGGACGAAATACTCCGGCGCGGTCTGCGGCAGCCGGCACCGCCGGTTGCTCCGGCGAAGCGGCGCATTAAGAAACTCCCGCTGATCGAATGTGCGCATCCGGCCGCCGCCGGTACCGGACTGAACCCCAGGCGCGTGGCCGAGGTGCTGATCGCCCAGGAAGCGGAGTGGGCGCGTGAACCTGCCAGACGTTAACGTCTGGCTGCCGCTGGTTCTTTCCAAGCATGAGCACCACCGGGCGGCGCGGGCCTGGCTGGGATCGCAGAGTGATCCCGACACGGTCCATTTTTGCCGGGCCACGCAGCAGGGACTCGTCCGCCTGCTGACGACTGCCGCGGTGCTGGCGCCTTACGGCATCAAGCCGCTGACAAACCGCGCGGCCTGGGATGTGTACAGGCAACTGCTCAGCGATTCCACCATCACGTTCGTGCAGGAGCCAGCCGGGATTGAAGCGGCGTGGGCTGATTTTGCGACGCGTAATTCAGCCTCTCCCAAGCTCTGGATGGATGCCTGGCTCGCCGCCTTCGCTGTTCGTGGCGGGCTGAAACTGGTCACGTTCGATAGCGGCTACAAGCAGTTCACCAAGCTTGATCTGCTGCTGCTCAAGCCATAACGACCTCATGACTACAGATTCGATCATTTCCAAGGTCTGGGGCTTCTGCACCACCTTGCGCGATGACGGCGTGGGCTATGGCGACTATCTGGAACAGCTCACCTATCTGATCTTCCTGAAGATGGCGGACGAATACGGTCGCCCGCCGTACAACCGCAAGGTCGGCATTCCGAATGCCTACGCCTGGCCGACGTTGAAGCCGCTGAAAGGCGCGGCACTCGAAACGCATTACGTGACCATCCTGCGCGAGTTGTCCGGCAAGCCGGGCATGCTTGGGCAGATCTTCACCAAGAGCCAGAACAAGATTCAGGATCCGGCCAAGCTCGCGCGCGTGGTCGAGATGGTGAACGAGACGCAGTGGATCATCCTCGGTGCGGATACCAAGGGTGAAATCTACGAGGGCCTGCTGGAGAAGAATGCCGAGGACACCAAGAGTGGCGCCGGACAGTACTTCACGCCACGCGCGCTGATCAAGGTGATGGTGGATTGCCTGCGCCCTCAGCCCGGCAGGACCATTGCCGATCCGGCCTGCGGCACCGGCGGCTTTTTTCTGGCGGCCTACGATCATCTGGTCAGTCAGCACCCGCTGGACCGCGCGCAGAAGGCCTTTCTGAAGCATGAGACTTTCCATGGTCACGAGATCGTCGCGAACACGCGGCGCCTGTGCCTGATGAACATGTTTTTACACAACATCGGCGAGATCGACGGCGAGAGCCTGATTTCCCCGGCCGATGCGCTGGTGGCGGACAGCGGCACGCGGGTGGACTACGTGCTGGCCAATCCGCCGTTCGGCAAGAAAAGCAGCATGACCTTCACCAACGAGGACGGTGACGAGGAACGCGATGATCTGGTCTACAACCGCCAGGACTTCTGGGTCACCAGTTCCAACAAGCAGCTGAATTTCCTGCAGCACATCCGCACCATGCTCAAGACCACGGGCAGTGCCGCCGTGGTGCTGCCGGACAATGTGCTGTTTGAAGGCGGTGTCGGTGAAACCGTGCGCAGGAAGCTGCTGGAAAGCACGGATCTGCACACCATCCTGCGCCTGCCCACCGGCATCTTCTACGCCAATGGCGTGAAAGCGAACGTCTTGTTCTTCGACAATCAACCTGCCGCGAAGAAGCCCTGGACCCAGCACATCTGGTACTACGACTACCGCACGAATGTGCATCACACGCTGAAGCGCAAGCCGATGCGCACTGAGGACCTGGCGGACTTCGTGAAGTGCTACAACCCGGCAAACCGCCACAAGCGCAAGGAAACCTGGGACGCCGAGAAGAATCCGACCAGCCGCTGGCGCAAGTTCAGCTATGAAGAGATCACGGCGCGGGACAAGACCAGCCTCGACCTGTTCTGGCTCAAGGACAACAGCCTTGCCGATCTGGACAACCTGCCAGACCCGAAAGACCTGGCCGAAGAGATTGTCGAGAACATCGAAGCCGGGCTGAATAATTTCCGGACGGTGCTGGCCGCACTCGGCAAATAGCTTTATTCGACCGTCACACTCTTCGCCAGATTCCGCGGCTGATCCACATCCGTCCCCCTGAGCACCGCAACGTGATACGCCAGCAGCTGTAGCGGCACGGTATAGACGATTGGCGCCTGCAGCGGCTCGATGTGTTCGGGCATCGTAATCACGTCCACACCTTCGCTGGCGGTGAAGCCGGTATCGGGATCGGCGAATACAAATAGACGGCCGCCGCGGGCGCGGACTTCCTGGAGGTTGGACTTGAGTTTTTCGAGCAGGGCGTTGTTCGGTGCGACGGCGATCACCGGCATGTCGGCATCGACCAACGCGAGCGGGCCGTGCTTGAGTTCACCGGCGGGATAGGCCTCGGCGTGGATGTAGGAAATCTCTTTCAGCTTCAGTGCACCCTCTAACGCGACTGGATAGGTCGGCCCGCGGCCGAGGAACAGGGCGTGGTGCTTGCTTGCGAACTGTTCAGCCCAGCCGCGAATCTGGGCGTCGAGCTTGAGCACTTTTTCGACCTGCTCGGGCACGTGCAGGAGTTGCTTCGCGTAGAGCGCGATCATGCGTCGTTCGACCAGCCCGCGGGCCTGCGCAATGGCGAAGCCGAACAGGCCGAGCGCGGCGAGCTGGGTGGTGAAGGCCTTGGTGCTGGCGACTCCGATCTCGGGGCCGGCGCGGGTCATCAGCACGAGATCGGCTTCACGGACCAGGGAGGATTCGGGGACGTTGCAGATCACGGCCGTGGCGAGATAGCCGAGCTTCTTTGCTTCGCGCATCGCGGCGAGCGTGTCGGCGGTTTCGCCGCTTTGCGAGATTGCGAGGAACAGCGTGCCGGGCAGCACGACCGGATTTCGGTAGCGGTATTCGCTCGCAACCTCGACCGTGCACGGCAGACGGCCGCCCTGCTCGAAGTAGTAACGCGCGACGAGACCCGCGTGGTAGCTGGTGCCGCAGGCGACGATATGCACGGCCAGCACTTTCGGCAGGATCGCTGCGGCCCTGGGGCCGAGTGCGGCGGCGAGCATGTGGCCGTGCACCAGGCGCTCGGACAACGTGTCGCCGATCGCGCGCGGCTGCTCGTGGATTTCCTTGAGCATGTAGTGCGCGTACGGGCCGCGCTCGACGGCGTCGGCGGACTGTGTGGATTCGTGGACGCGGCGCTCGACGACACGGCCTTCGGCGTCGAAAATGCTGACGCCGTCGCGGCGGATTTCGGCGAGGTCGCCTTCGTCGAGGAACTGGAAGCGGCGCGTGACCGGCAGCAGCGCCTGCACGTCGGAGGCGACGAAGTTTTCCCCAACGCCGAGGCCGATCACCAGCGGGCTGGCAATGCGTGCGACGACGAGACGATCCGGTGAGTGCGCATCGAGCACGACGATGGCATAGGCGCCTTCGAAGCGGCGCACGGCGGCGCGCACAGCTTCGACCAGTGTCGTATGGGTCTTGAGCAGGTCGTGGATGAGGTGGGCGATGATCTCGGTGTCGGTTTCCGACTCGAAGACATAACCCTTCGCGCTCAGCTCGGCACGCAGCACTTCGTAGTTTTCGATGATGCCGTTGTGGATGACTGCGACGCGCCCGCCGGAGACATGCGGATGGGCATTGGCCAGTGTGACGCCGCCATGCGTTGCCCAGCGCGAATGGGCGATGCCGAGCGGGCCGGCGCAGGGCTCGGACTCCAGTTGTACTTCGAGTTCCTCGACCTTGCCGACCGCGCGGCGCAGTTGCAGCCGGCCATCGGCGCCGAGCACGGCGATGCCGGTGGAGTCGTAGCCGCGATAGCGCAGACGCTGCAGGCCTTCGATGAGGATTGGAGTGATATTGCGTTGCGCGACGGCGCCGACGATTCCGCACATGATCTGAAGGGGGCTGGGGGACAACGCCTTATTGTATCGCGGTGCCAGTCGGCGCCCGGGCGGTGACTTGCAGTCGCGATTCCGCGTGGGCAGATGCAGCCTGCCCATCCGACGGAACTGCGCACCCTGTGGAACTCGCTGCTTCAGCCCGCCGGCAGGCAGCGCGAACGCGGACCGGCCGGGATCACTTCTTCCGTGCTCGTTTCCAGCCTGGAAAGCTCTTCTGCTCGCGCGCGCGGTTGATCGTCAGTGCGTCTTCCGGCGCATCCCTGGTGATGGTCGAACCGGCGGCGATGTACGCGCCGCGGCCGATCATCACCGGCGCGACGAGTTGCGAGTCGGTGCCGATGAAGGCGTCGTCACCGATCACTGTCGTGTGCTTGTTGGCGCCGTCGTAATTGCAGGTGATGACGCCCGCGCCGATGTTGACGCGCTCGCCGACCACGGCATCACCGATATAGGCGAGGTGATTGGCCTTGCTGCCGTCGCCGATCGTGGTTTTCTTGATCTCGACGAAGTTGCTGATGTGCACGCCGTTGCCGAGCAGCACCCCGGGCCGCAGGCGCGCGAACGGGCCGATGACGCAGCCCGCGCCGACCTGTGTGTCGTGCAGCAGCGAGTGCGCCTCGACGCGCGTGCCGGCGCCGATGCGCACGTCGCGCAGCATGCAATAAGGGCCGATGCGGACATCGTCCCCGAGTTCGACGCGACCTTCGATGATGCAGTCGATGTCGATCTGCACGTCGCGGCCGATGGTCAGGCTGCCGCGCAGGTCAAAGCGCGAGGGATCGGCGAGATAGAGGCCATCGCGTTGCAACCGCTCGACCTGCCGGCGCTGGAACACGCGCTCGGCGCGCGCCAGTTGCACCGGATCGTTGACGCCCTCGACTTCTTCGACCGACGCCGCAGCGACCGTCGTGATCGTCACCGCATCGCTGCACGCAAGGGCGACGACATCGGTCAGGTAGTACTCGCCCTTCTTGTTGTCGTTCTTCACCTTCGACAGCCAGCGCTTCAGGCGCTTGGCCGGCGCGGCCATGAGGCCGGTATTGACCTCGCGAATCGCGCGCTGCGCAGTCGTCGCATCGTTTTCCTCGACGATGCCGGTAACGCGCCCGGCCTTGTCACGCAGGATGCGGCCGTAGCCGCGCGGCTGATCGAGATCGACAGTGACCAGCGCCAGGCCCTGATCAGCAGCCTTCAAGAGCGCCTTCAGCGTCTCGACGGAAACCAGTGGTACGTCGCCGTAGAGCACGACGACGAGCGCGCTATCCGGAATCTCCGGTATGGCCTGGAGCACCGCATGGCCGGTACCGAGCTGCGGCGCCTGGACGACGGCTCTCGGCGCAGTGCCAGGGCGCGTCGCCAGCCAGTCGCGCACCTGATCGGCACCGTGGCCAAGCACGAGATGACTGTGCGCGACACCGGCCGCCGCTGCGGTGGCGAGCACGTGGCCCAGCATCGGCTCGCCGCCGACCGCATGCAGCACCTTGGGCCGCGCGCTTTTCATGCGCGTGCCCTGCCCGGCGGCGAGGATGATGGCGTGGACGGGCTTTTTCATAGGTCCCCATAAACAAAAATCCCGCCCAGGCTCAAGGATGCTCTGAAAAAGCAGTTAAACCCTTCTCCCTCCGGGAGAAGGGCAGGGATGAGGGACTTTCAATCAAAAACTTACTTTAATTTGAAAGTCCC
>JAYWBB010000146.1:0-9379 GCA_043781855.1 Nevskia sp.
TGGCCGGGCCTGCGCAAGACCTGGGAATACACCTTCATCGGGCCGGCAAACACCGTCACCGGCGTGCATTACGATTTCCCGAACAACTGGTTCTGCCAGGTCAGCGGCGTCAAGGAATTCCTGCTGTTCCCGCCGGAGCAGACGCCGCACATGGCGCTATCCAAAAAATACGACTGGGGCGCAACGCTCAGCGACATCGACATCTCGCGTCTCGACGAGCAGCCTGTGGAAAGTGCGTCCTTCGCGAAAGCACAGGGCTTCTACGCGCGTGTCGAAACCGGCGACGCCCTGTTCGTACCAAGCAAGACCTGGCACGCCGTGGTCTCGCTCGAAGCCTCGATCAGCCTCGCTGTGTTCGGCCTCACGCCCTGGGAAATCGTCGCCGGCGGTGTGCCTTCGCAAACCCGCGCCATGCTGCACTGGCTGCATCTCTATCGCTGGGGCAACTGCACTTGCCACAAGATGGACCGCGCCGCTGCGGCTACGGGTGCAGCCGCGTGAATGCCTTTATCAGAGGCGCGTTCGGTCGCCGCCCCACGACCGTTCGGCTGCAGTCAAGTCGTTAACTGTTCAAGACGGGCAAGCCAAGCGTTGAAGTGAGGGCACGCCTGACGCAGCGCGTCCAGGCCAATGTCGGACGCAATCAATGGCCCGTGAAACGTCTTTTCGTAACGGGGCATTAGCTTCAAGATTTGTTTTGAGGGCGCCGTTTGCGGGCTATCGTTAATATCTTCCGGCGTCAGATGTTCCTGAGCAATGGCGGCCAATGCTTCAACGACCTTCGGCGAGTCCGTCCAGTCGGAAAATCTTTCCGGTTCCACGAACAGCACCGCCTCGAACTCATGCACCGTCAGATGCGCAAGAAAGTTCGGTTCATTGACGTCTTGGGTAAGCCGCAACTCGATGAACTGAGCTTTCTGGCGACCAGTGCCCAGCAGCGGATAGGAGGCGTCCGCCTTCCCCGGAAAATCGTTTGGCAAAGCGTAGAGGTCCATCAGTGTCGAGACGATGGCGCTACGATCCTGCCTGCATAAGCGAGTCAGCTGAGGTTTAATCTTCGCGTAGCTCGTCACTCCGCCTTTGTACCCCGGGCTCGTGCTGAAGATGATCGGCGTAATGAATCGCCTTATCCGCGCATAGTGGGGGCCGATTAGTTCCCTTACGAAAGTTTCCTCCGTCTGACCCTCTACAAGCAGATAGCAGCGCTTCATCGTGCGGGCCGTCCACCGAGGAGGTTCTTCTTCCAAAGGTCGCCTAAACTGTAGTCGGCCAACCATTCGGCCAGCGCACTACTGTCGGGACGATTGAAAGTGGACGCGCCATTCTGCTTGTCCACTACGATCAGGTCTTCAGCGTCGAATTCGTTGACCAACTCGACAGATTGGGTTGAGATGATGAGTTGATGCTGGCCCGCAGTTGCCTTCATCATCGCCCCCAGCACCGCGATGGCGTATGGGTGCAGGCCCAGTTCCGGTTCGTCGATCAGGATGGCCGCAGGCATGAACTCTTCGGGCTGCAACAGCACAGTAGCTAGGCAGATGAAGCGCAATGTGCCATCGGAGAGCGCGCTGGCGTTGAATGGTACGTCCTGCTCGACCTCAGTCCATTCGAGCTGGATCTTCTCTTTGCTGTCGACTGTAGGGCGCAAATGAAAGTCGCCGAAGAACGGCGCGACAAGCTGGATGGACTTGACGATGCGCTTATAGTGAGTTTCGTGGTGATTCTTAAGGCGGTAAAGAAACGCGGCGAGGTTGCGGGCATCCTCGCGCAGGTATTCATTGTCGTTAATGCCGTGAACCTGTTTGACCAAGGCGCTGTTGCTGGTGTCATGAAAGTGGTAGACGCGCCAGCTACGCAAGGCCCGCACTACGTAGTTGTAGATGTTCCCTTTCCCTTTCTGGCTTTCGACGTACGATTCAAAATGCCCGGATGCTGGCCGCCAATCGCCCTTTGGTCCCATGTTCCACCACATAGCCTCATAGGCAAACATCAGCCGGTTGTCTTGCGTCGGCCTCAGCTTGAACTTGTAGGCGTTGTTCCCAACGTAGAGCTCGGCGCTCATCTCCTCGGTCTTTTTGCGGCCGAAGTGGAGTAAGGCATCGGGACCGCCAGCCGTGCCGACGGCTGACTGCAACTGCATGTCTAGGATCTTTCTAATCAGCCGAAAGAAGCCGATGAAGTTGGACTTGCCCGCGCCGTTGGCCCCGATGAGCAAGTTAAGTTTGCCAAGTTCAATGTCGCAGGCTGCAATCGACTTGTAGCCATTGAGCACAAGTCTTGAAATTTGATTCGAATCGGATACTTTTTTAATCATATGAAGTCCCGCCGATGGACTGGGTTTCCACTTTTTCAATCGTGCAGAACGAAAATACGGTACGTGGTTCAGTCATAAAAGCTTCCACTCGTCGCGCTGCTACTGCCGATCAAAAGACGGAATCTGACGCGATCAAGTGCTAGCGTTTCCGAACAGCGTGAAACGCAGGGTCTCAGCTCCAATCACGCCGGCAGCCCGGTCTTCTGCCCCGCAAGGTGCAGCCAGGTTTCGACGACGGTATCGGGATTGAGCGACATACTCTCGATGCCCTGATCCAGCAGCCACATCGCAAGATCGGGATGATCACTCGGACCCTGGCCGCAGATACCGACGTACTTGTTGGCGCGTTTGCAGGCGCTGATGGCCATGCTCAGCATCTTCTTGACGGCCGGATCCCGCTCATCGAAACCGGCGGCGACGAGGCCGGAGTCGCGGTCGAGACCGAGCGTGAGCTGGGTCATGTCGTTGGAGCCGATGGAGAAGCCGTCGAAATATTCGAGGAATTCGTCGGCGAGCACGGCGTTGCTCGGCAGTTCACACATCATGATCTGCTTGAGGCCCCCTTCACCGCCCCCCGTGCCGCGTCCAAGGCCGTTCTCGTGGAGGATTTCGGACACGGCCTTGGCCTCGGCGAGCGTGCGCACGAACGGGACCATGACCTGGACATTGGTCAGGCCCATCTCGTCGCGCACGAATTTCAACGCGCGGCATTCGAGGTCGAAGCAGGGGCGGAAATCCTTCGAGATATAGCGCGAGGCGCCGCGGAAACCGAGCATCGGGTTTTCCTCGTGCGGCTCGTAGCGGCTGCCGGCGACGAGATTGGCGTACTCGTTCGACTTGAAATCCGACAGGCGCACGATCACCGGCTCCGGCGCGAACGCTGCGGCGATCATCGCGATGCCTTCGGCCAGGCGCATCCAGAAGTAGTCGACCGGCGAGGGATACGCCGAGATCATGGTGTCGATGATGCGGCGCAGGTCCGGCGGCTGCTTGTCCAACTCCAGCAGCGCCTGCGGATGGATGCCGATCTGGCGGTTGACAATGAATTCCAGGCGCGCAAGACCGACTCCGCGGTGCGGCAGCGAGGAAAAGTCGAAGGCCTGCTCCGGCGTGCCGACGTTCATCATGATCTTGACCGGAATCTCGGGCATCTTGTCGAGTTCGATCTCGTCGACCGTGTAGTCGACATTGCCGGCGTAGACGAAGCCGGTATCACCCTCGGCGCAGGATACGGTGACTTCGTCGCCGTCCTTCAACAGGCTCGTCGCGTTGCCGGTGCCGACGACCGCCGGAATGCCGAGTTCGCGCGCGATGATCGCGGCGTGGCAGGTGCGGCCGCCGCGGTTGGTGACGATCGCGCTCGCGCGCTTCATGACTGGCTCCCAATCCGGATCCGTCATGTCGGTGACGAGCACATCGCCCTCTCGCACGCGCTCCATCTGGTCGATCGACTTCAGGAAGCGCACGCGACCGGCGCCGATCTTCTGTCCGATCGCCCGGCCTTCGACCAGTACCTTGCCGCGTGATTTGAGCTTGTAACGGCGCAGGCGGCTGCCGCCGGCGCGCGATTGCACGGTTTCGGGCCGCGCCTGCAGGATGTACATCTTGCCGTCGGTGCCGTCCTTGCCCCATTCGATGTCCATCGGGCGGCCGTAATGGTCTTCGATGATCAGCGCCTGCGCGGCGAGCGCCTCGACCTCCGTATCGTTCAGCGAGAACTGGCGTCGCTCGGCGTCGGCGACCGGCACGAACTCCACCGCCTTGCCGCCGCCAGACAATGAACCGGGATCGGCATAGACCATCTTCTTGGCCTTCTCGCCGAGCCCGCGTTTCAGGATCGCGGGGCGTTTCGCGCGCAGGCCGGGCTTGTAGACGTAGAACTCGTCGGGATTCACCGCGCCCTGCACAACGGCTTCGCCGAGGCCGTAGCTCGACGTGATGAACACGGCGTCGCGGAAGCCGGATTCGGTATCCATCGTAAACATCACGCCGCTGCTGCCGAGATCGCTGCGCACCATGCGCTGCACGCCGGCGGACAGCGCGACTTTCGCGTGATCGAAATTCTTGTGCACGCGGTAGGCGACCGCGCGGTCGTTGAATAGACTCGCGAAAACCTCTTTCATCTTCGCCAGTACGTCGTCGATGCTGCGCACGTTCAGGAAAGTCTCCTGCTGGCCGGCGAACGAGGCGTCGGGCAGATCTTCGGCAGTCGCGGAGGAGCGCACGGCCACCGAGATTTCGACGCCGGCTTCGCTCAGGAGCTGCGTGTAGGCGCTGCGAATATCGGCTTCGAGCGCAGCCGGGAAAGGCGCTTTCATCACCGCTTCGCGGATCGCCTTGCCGGTCTTGGCGAGGGCCACGACATCATCGACGTTCAGCGCATCGAGCTGCCGGTTGATCCGGTCCGCGAGCCCTTCATGCGCAAGGAATTCGCGATACGCGGCGGCAGTCGTGGCGAAGCCGTTGGGGACCGACACACCGGCCTGGGTCAGATGCTGGATCATCTCGCCGAGCGATGAATTCTTGCCGCCGACCAGCTCGACATCGCCCATGCCGAGCTGCTTGAACCACAGGACCGTTGGTGTCGCCATGAAGGTGAGGTTCCGATAGGGGAGGACAAGTTTAAGTCAGGAGACCACTTTGAGGCCGACGATCGACGCGATCAGCAGGGTCAGGAAGAACACCTGCAGCGCGCTCAGGGTATCGTTGAACCAGAACACGCCCACGATTGCGGTCCCGGCAGCGCCGATCCCGGTCCAGACGGCATAGGCCGTGCCCAGCGAGATGCCGCGCATGGCGAGGTTCAGCATGCCGAAGCTGATCAGCGCGAAGAAAGTGAAAACGACGATATATTTCGGGCGCTCGAACGAAAACCCGTTCGACATTTTCAGCGCCGTGGTGAAGGCAATCTCGAAGACGCCGGCCAGAAGCAGGAAGATCCAGGACATGGGGCAGGGCTTGACCTTGGTAAGTGTGCGGAGCGCGCAGGCATGAACGACTCTGCGCAGCGCATCGTTTTTTTCGTGTCCGACGGTACCGGCATCACGGCCGAGACGCTCGGAGGCACCCTGTTGACCCAGTTCGAGGGTGTGTCCTTCAAGAAAACCACGCTGCCGTTCATCAACACGCCCGAAAAGGCCCGTGTCTCCTTGAACTATATCAATCACGTGGCGGACACGGAAACGGTGCGTCCGATCGTCTTTAGCACCACGGTCAACGAAGAGGTGCGGACCATCCTGCGCGGCGCGCGGGTGCTGTTCCTCGATCTCTTCGACAGCTTCATCGCGCCGATCGAGAGCGAACTCGGCCAGAAGTCCACGCACGCGCAAGGCCGTGCCCACGGCATGGCCGACCACGGCCGCTACAACGCGCGCATCGAGGCAATGAACTTCGCGATGGAGCACGACGACGGCCAGAGTCTGCGCGATCTGGCACGCGCCGATATCATCCTCATCGCGCCCTCGCGCTGCGGCAAGACACCGACGACGCTGTATCTCGCGCTCCAGCACGCCGTGTTCGCGACCAACTTTCCGCTGACCGAAGACGACCTCGAAAGCCTGCGCCTGCCGAAGGCGCTGAAGGGTTTCGAGAGCAAACTCTTTGGCCTGACCTCCGATCCCGAGCGGCTCAGTCAGGTGCGTACCGAGCGGCGGCCCGGTTCCAAATACGCGGCACTGACGCAGTGCGCCTACGAACTGCGCCAGGCCGAGCAGCTTTACCGGCGCTTCCAGGTGCCGCAGCTCAACTCGGCCAACATGTCGATCGAGGAAATCGCGGCGACGGTGATGCAGGAGAAGGGGCTGCGCCGCTGAGGAATTTCCTGGAACCATTCAACCGCCCCGCCCGCGACCCAATACACCGATGAGCAATATCACCTGGATCACACACCCCGCCTGCCTGCGTCACGAAATGGGCAGCGGTCATCCCGAATCGCCCGCCCGCTTGAAAGCGATCGACCGGCGTCTGCGCGAGGCCGGCCTGCTGGCGGGTTTCGACGAGAAAACCGCACCGCTCGCGCCGCGCGAGGCGCTGGTGCGCGTGCACGCGGCGGGGCTCGTCGATGCGCTGCTCGAGGCAAGGCCCGAAAGCGGCACTTATATCCGCGTCGATCCTGACACGCTGATGAATTCGCATAGCAGCGAAGCTGCGCAGGCGGCGGCGGGCGCAGTGCTGCTCGGTGTCGACACGGTACTGGCACAGGGTGCCGGCCTCGCGTTCTGTGCGGTACGGCCACCGGGACATCACGCCGAACATCGGCAGGCGATGGGCTTCTGCCTGTTCAACAGTGTCGCGGTCGGTGCGGCGCAGGCGCTGGCCTCGGGCGTGTCGCGCGTCGCGATTCTCGATTTCGACGTGCATTACGGCAACGGTACCTCCGACATCTTCCGCAACGATCCGCGCGTGCTCGTGCTGAACACCTATCAGGACCCGCTCTATCCCGGCTGGGACAGTGATCCGGCCTGCGCGAACCTGATCGATGCGCCGCTGGCGCGCGGCAGCGGCAGCGGCGAGTTCCGCGATGCGGTGCGGAGCCTGTGGCTGCCGGCGATCGACACTTTCGCGCCGGAATTGATCCTGGTCTCCGCCGGCTTCGACGCGCACGAAGATGACCCGCTGGCCGGGTTGAACCTGACCGACGAAGACTACGGCTGGATTGCGTCGGAAATCCGCCAGCTCGCGGAGCGTCACTGCAAAGGCCGCGTCGTCGCGACGCTCGAAGGCGGCTACGACACCGACGCACTTGCTCGAAGCGTCGAGGCCTTCGTGCGTGCCTTCGCCGATTGATGATTGCCTGAGCACCGACCTCCCCTCAGGCCTTAAACTTGCAGCCCGATCTTCCCTGCGGAGCGCAAGCAGCAATGTCGATTCAAACGGATGTGGTCATCATCGGCGCCGGCCCCTGCGGCCTGTTCCAGGTCTTCGAGCTGGGGCTGCTGGACCTGCGCGCCCACGTCATCGACGCCCTGCCGATCATTGGCGGCCAGTGTGCCGAGTTGTATCCGGACAAGCCGATCTTCGATATTCCCGGCTTTCCCACGGTCGGCGCAAAGGAGCTGATCGACCGCCTGCTCGACCAGATCAAGCCGTTCTCACCGCAGTTCCATCTCGGCCAGCAGGTGCAGGAAGTGGCAAAGCTTGAGGACGGCGCCTTCCGCATCGTCACCTCCACCGGCACCGAGTTTCATACCAGGGCCGTGATCATCGCCGGCGGCGTCGGCGCCTTCCAGCCGGTGCTGCTGCGTCTCGACGGGCTCGAGAAGTACGACGACAAACAGCTCTTCTACAAGGTCCGCGATCCGGTCCAGCATCACAGCAAGAAGGTCGTGGTCTGCGGGGGTGGCGACTCCGCGCTCGACTGGGCACTGCAGATGGTCGGCAAGGCGAGTGAAGTCACGCTGATCCACCGTTCGGCCGCGTTCAAGGCAGCACCCGCCTCGGTCAGCAAGTACCGCGAGCGGGTCGAAGCGGGCCAGTGCAAGCTGTTGCTCGGCACCGTGCTCGGTTACAGCGAGAACGGCGAGCGGCTGACGTCGATCAACGTCACCGGCATCGATCAGGCGAAGCACGTCATCGAGATCGACCACATCCTCGCGTTCTACGGCCTCTCTCCGAAGCTTGGCCCGATCGCGGAATGGGGCCTGACCCTGAACAAGCACCAGATCGACGTCGATACCGAGAAGTTCGAAACCTCGACGCCGGGCATCTATGCCGTTGGCGACATCAACTGGTACCCGGGCAAGAAGAAGCTGATTCTCTCCGGCTTCCACGAAGGCGCACTGGCCGCTTTCGCGATCAAGCACCAGTTGTTTCCGAACGAGAAGATTCATCTTCAGTACACGACGACCAGCACAGCGATGCACAAGAGGCTGGGCGTTGAATCGCCGGTTTAGAAAGCCGCCTTGAGCCCTTCTCCCTCCGGGAGAAGGGCTGGGATGAGGGCCTTTCATCCGAGTGCGAACCCAGCTTGAAAGTCCCTCACGCCACCCCTCTCCCGGAGGGAGAGGGAGACAAGCGCGTCTCAGGTCACGACACTCGGCGCCTTGCGTCCCGTCAGTTCGGTCATCCGCGTGATCTTCTCGGCGATCACTGCCAGCGGCAGCAGCGCTTCGTTGTTGTTCATGGCGAGACGATCGGCAGCCGCTTCGTAGCGTTCAAGATAAAGCCGCAGCGTGGCGCCCTGCGTGCCCGTTCCGGAGATGCGCAAGATGATGCGCGCCGCCTCGCCGAACACGACGCGCAGACCCTGTGCGGTGGCGACGCTGCCATCAACCGGATCGGTGTAGCTGAACTCATCCGCCTGGGTCACGGCCCAGTCGCCAAAGCGCTGGCCGGCGAGATCGGCGTTCGATTTTCGCAGCGCCTCCATGACCGCGTTTGCGGTCGCGGCGGGAAGGTCGTCGTAGTCGTGCCGCACGTAGTAATGGCGGCCGAACCGCTGCCAGTGCTGATCGGCGATCTGCTGGACGGACAAGCCCGTCACTGCGAGCACGTTGAGCCAGGCCAGCACCGCCCAGAGCCCGTCCTTCTCGCGGGCATGGCTCGACGACGTGCCGAAGCTCTCCTCGCCGCAGAGCGTCAGCCGGCCGGCGTCGAGCAGGTTGCAGAAGAATTTCCAGCCAGTCGGCGTCTCGTGACACTCCACGTTCAGCGCCCGCGCCACCTGGTCGACCGCCCGGCAGGTCGGCATCGAACGCGCCAGCCCCTTGAGTCCGCCCCTGTAGCCCGGCAGCTTGTCGAGATGCGCGGCGAGCATCGCGAGAGAATCGCCGGGCGAGATGAACAGGCCGCGCCCGAGGATCATGTTGCGGTCGCCGTCGCCATCGCTGGCGGCGATGAGGTCGGGAGAATCGGCGCTCATCGCAAGTTCGTAGAGATGCTTCGCGTAGATCAGGTTCGGATCGGGATGGCCGCCGCCGAAATCCTCGAGCGGGCAGGCGTTTGTCACACTCGATTCCGGCGCGCCGAGCATCTCGACAAGGATGCGCTTGGCATACGGCCCGGTCACCGCGTGCATCGCGTCGAAACGCAGGGTACGGCCGCGCTTGAACCAGTCGCGGATACGGT
>JAYWBB010000147.1:0-25745 GCA_043781855.1 Nevskia sp.
GGGCGTGCAAGCCCGCCGGCCGCGCTGGATATTTTTTCGCCTGGGGCGTCAGGCCGGCGAGGCTTGCGCGGCGATCCGCCTCGGCCCTGTCCCCGCACCGTGTCGAAACTTCGGTCTGGGGTCACTAGTCATTTACAATGCGGCATGTCCCGATCCCCCGACAGCGGCGCTGCCGAACGCCTGATTTCTGCCGGGGCGATACCCGAAGAAGAACGGATCGACCGCGCGATCCGCCCGCAGCGGCTCGACGACTACGTCGGCCAGCCAGCAGTGCGCGAGCAGATGAGCATCGCCATCGAGGCGACGCGCGCGCGCGGCGAGGCGCTCGACCACGTGCTGATTTTCGGCCCGCCCGGTCTCGGCAAGACCACGCTCGCGCACATTCTGGCTGCGGAACTTGGCGTGAACCTGCGCCAGACCTCGGGCCCGGTGCTGGAAAAAGCTGGCGATCTCGCCGCGCTGCTGACCAACCTCGAGCCGCGCGACATTCTCTTCGTCGACGAAATCCATCGCCTCTCGCCAATTGTCGAGGAAGTGCTTTATCCGGCGATGGAGGACTACCAGCTTGACATCATGATCGGCGAGGGACCGGCCGCGCGCTCGATCCTGCTCGATCTGCCGCCGTTCACGCTGATCGGCGCGACCACGCGCGCCGGTGCCCTGACCGGTCCGCTGCGTGACCGCTTTGGGATCACGCAGAGACTGGAGTTCTACTCGATCGCCGACCTGACCACGATCGTGCTGCGCTCGGCCTCGATTCTGAAGCTACGGATCGAAAACGAAGGCGCCTACGAAATTGCCCGGCGGTCGCGCGGCACGCCGCGCATCGCCAATCGCCTGTTGCGGCGCGTGCGCGATTACGCCGAAGTGCGCGGCACCGGCAAGATCACTTCCGAGATCGCCGCAGCGGCGCTGAAGATGCTCGACGTTGATTCCAACGGCTTCGACGTCATGGATCGCAAGCTGCTCATGGCGCTGATCGAGCGTTTCGACGGTGGCCCGGCCGGGCTCGACAACCTTGCGGCCGCGATCGGCGAAGCGCGCGACACCATCGAAGATGTCATCGAGCCGTTCCTGATCCAGCAGGGCTACCTGCTGCGCACGCCACGCGGCCGCATGGCTGGGAAGCTCGCTTATCAGCACTACGGTCTGACGCCGCCCACACAGCGCCCCGAGCCCGATTTGTTCATCGAATCATCGCTGAAATGAACTGCGTCGTTCATGTTGCGCGGCCGCCCAAGCTAAAATGAGGCGGCTCTCATGAGCTCGAGGCTTTTTGTCTGGCCATTGCGCATTTATTACGAGGACACCGACGTCAGCGGCGTCGTCTATCACGCGAACTACCTCCGCTTTTTCGAGCGCGCCCGAACCGAATGGCTGCGCGCGCTCGGCTGCTCGCAGGAAAGGCTGCGCCACGACGCGCAGGCGGCATTCACCATCACCGGCCTGGAGGTTGCTTTTCGTCAGCCGGCAAGACTCGACGATGAACTCGAAGCGACCGTTGCGGTCATCGAGTTGCGGCGAGCGAGCCTGCGTTTTGCGCAGACCTTGCGCGACAAGGCGCGACCGGAGCGCGTGCTGGCGACGGCGCTGGTCCGGGTTGCCTGCGTTGATGCGCTGAGTTTCAAACCCAGAGCCCTGCCGGACTATTTCGCTACCGTAGTGGTCGTCGCCACGGCCGCCAACCCCGATTCGAAGGAGAGGAACAAAACTGCATGAACGGTACGATTTCGTTTACCCAGCTCGTCCTGCAAGCCAGCGTGCTGGTGCAGCTGGTCATGCTGTCGCTGCTTATCGCTTCGCTCGCCTCCTGGGCCGTGATCCTGGCCAAGCGCGGCCTGCTGGCGCGGACGCAAAAGGCTGCGATTGCGTTCGAGAACCGCTTCTGGTCGGGTGGTTCGCTCGCCGATCTTTACGAAGCCCAGCGCCGCGGCCATGAGTCCGAGGAAGGCATCGCGCAGATTTTCCGCGCCGGCTACGAGGAATTCACGCGGCAGCAGGGTGTTCAGGGCAATACCGACGACGCGCTTGCCGCCGTGCAGCGCCAGATGCGCGTCGCGATGGCGCGCGAAACCGAGAAACTCGAAGGCGGCCTGGCGCTGCTTGCGACCATCGGTTCGACCAGCCCCTACGTCGGCCTTTTCGGTACGGTCTGGGGCATCATCAATGCGTTCGTGGCGATCGGCAACGTCAAGCAGGCGACCCTCGCGAGTGTGGCGCCAGGCATCGCTGAGGCCTTGATCGCGACGGCCATCGGCCTGTTTGCGGCGATCCCTGCGGTCATCGCCTACAACTTCTTCGTCTCCGGTGTCGAGCGCATCGAAACCCGCTTCAGTACCTTCGCCGAGGAAATGACCGGCATTATCGAGCGCGGCCTGCGCGGCGCGCCCGGTTCGAGGGGCGCGTAATGGCCGGCTTCGCCCCGAAGAAGGGCAAGCGGCGGCTCGCGGCCGAGATGAACGTCGTGCCGTACATCGACGTCATGCTCGTGCTGCTGGTGATCTTCATGGTCACCGCACCTTTGCTGACGCAAGGGATCGATGTCGAACTGCCGCAGACGAGCGCGACGACACTGCCATCCGACGATGAGCCGGTGACCCTGTTCGTCGATTCAGGCGGCCGCTATTTCCTCGATGTCGGCGCCGACAGCAAGAAAGCGCTGAACGATCAGGCCGTGCTCGATCGCGTCGCCTCGATCCTGCGGAACAAGCCGCAGACGATGATCCTGATCCGCGCCGACAAGGCGGTGGCCTATGACCGCGTCGCCAACGGCATGTCGCTTTTGCAGCAGGCGGGCGCGGGCAAGATCGGCTTCGTCACCGATGCGCCGACGCTGGCCAAGCCCGACAAGCCCCGTCGCGGATGAATCTGAAGTCCCGCCACATCGTCGCAGCGTTTGCGCTGCACTTGCTGCTGTTCGGCTTTCTGTTCAGCGGCGTGCAGTGCAGCCGCAAACCCACGCCGGTCAGCATCATCCAGGGCACGCTGATCAGTACGAATCAGTTGCCCAGGGCCCAGGCCGAGCCGAAGCCGCAACCCGTGGCGGAACCACCCGCACCCGAGCCCGCGCCAGCGGAGCCCGCCAAGCCCGAGCCACCGAAACCGGATCCTGCGCAAGTGAAGCGCGAGCAGGAACAGGTTGCAGAGAAAGCCAAGGCTGCCGAAAAGCGCAAGCAGGATGAAATCCTGCAACAGCAAACCGAGGCCAGGACGGCAGCGCTCAAGAAGCAGTCTGAGGCCGAGGAAAAGAAGCGCAGCGCCGACGAGGCGACGAAGAAAGCCGCAGCCGACGAGCAGAAGCGAGTCGACGATCTGCGCAAGGCCACCGAGGCCGAGGACAAAAAACGTCTGACCGACGAAAAGAAAAAGAAGGATGCCCAAGCCCAGGCCGATGCCGAAGCCAGGCGTCAGGCGCAAGCGGAACTTGCCGTGGCGCTCGGTGCCGAAGCCGAACAGCGGCAGTCACAGGAGGTCAGCATCTGGGGCACACAACTCGTCGCCGCGATCCAGCGCGTATGGACCCGTCCCGCCGGTACGGAAATCGGTCTCAAGTGCGTGTTGAAAATCGAGCTTTCGCCGACGGGCGAAGTTCGTTCGGCGATTGTGACGAACAGCAGCGGCAACACCCTGTTCGACGATTCGGCGTCCCGGGCCGTGTACAAAGCCAGTCCGCTACCCCTGCCGCGCGATCCGACCGTATTCCAGTCCAGCATCAACATTACTTTCAATCCGAAGAAATAAAGCCCTCCAGAAAATGAAAAAAGTCCTCGGTTCGTTCCTGATTTTCGTTGGCTTCGCCGCGCACGCTGACCTCGACATTACCGTCGATAGCGGGGCCATTGCTGCGCAACCGATTGCGGTTGTCCCCTTTGCGCAGCCGGCAGGTGCGCCAGTCGACATCGCACAGGTCATTGCCGCCGATCTCGATCGCAGTGGATTGTTCCGCTCCTTGAAACGCGAGGACATGAAGTTCGAGCTGCCGATCCAGGAATCGCAGGTCGATTACCGGACCTGGCGTGCGTTGAACCAGGAACAACTGGTCATCGGCCGCGTACTGCAAATGCCGAATGGACAAGTCGAGGGCAGTGCCGAGCTGTATGACGTGTTCCGCACGATGAAAACGCTGACGATCCGCGCCACCGCAACGCGCCCGAGCGAATGGCGTTCGCTTGCGCACAAGATCGCCGACCAGATTTTCGAGAAGCTTACCGGCGTCAAGGGCATCTTCGATACGCGGATCGCCTACGTCACGGTGGCGCAGGTCAGCGGCAAGCGGCAGTACAAGCTGATCTGGGCCGATGCCGATGGCGAAAATCCGCGCGAGATCGCGCGGTCGTTCGAGCCCCTGCTGTCGCCCGCATGGTCGCCGGACGGTCGTCGCATTGCGTACGTGGCATTCGACGGCGGCCGATCCAAGATCATTATCCAGACGCCGACCACCGGTGAGTTCGTGACCTTCGTCAGCGAGAAAGGTATCAATAGCGCCCCAGCCTGGACACCGGACGGCAACAAACTCGTGGTAACACTTTCGTTCGAAAAGAACGTGGACATCTACGTCATCGATCTCGCGACCAAGAGCCGGCGCCGGCTGACCGACAGCTTCGCCATCGACACCTCGCCGAGCGTGTCGCCGGATGGCCGTACGGTGGCATTTCTGTCCGACCGTAGTGGTTCGCCGCAGATTTATCAGGTCAGCATCCTGGGGGGCGAACCGAAGCGTTTGACCTTCGAAGGCAAACGCAATGAACAGCCGCGTTATTCACCCGATGGCAAGAGTCTTGCACTGGTCAACAATGACGGTTCGGGTTATCGTATTGGGCTATTGGATCTGCAAACGGGTGCAATTCGCGTGCTAAGTGATGGTCCGCTGGACGAGGCGCCCAGTTTCGCTCCGAACGGAGCACTCGTGATTTACACTCGGCAGGGCACGACAGGCGCGGAACTGGCCACGGTTTCGATCGACGGTCGGATCCGACAGCAACTACGCCAGACCGGCGACGTCCGCGAGCCCGCCTGGGCTCCGTTTACCCGTCCCTAGAATTCGTTTTCGATTGGTTTTTCCGCCCAGCTCGGGTTTTTGGTAATCGTCGTCGCAATAGGAGCTTTCAAATGTTGAACAACAAGTGGTTTGCCTGCGCTGTCCTTGCTTTCGTCGCGGCCGTTACCGGCTGCTCCAGCACGGGCGACAAGAATGGTTCCGGCGCCGCCGAAGCGGTCACGCCGACCAGCACTTCCACCGGCAGCGTGGCAACCACGCCGTCGAATTCCGGCAGCGGCGGGGCCGTCAGCGGCGCACCTACCGCGAACCAGAGCATCGTCTACTTCGACTTCGACTCCAGCGAGATCAAGCCGGAGAGCAAGTCCGTCGTAGCCGGCTGGGCGAAGTATCTGACCGCGAATCCGACCGCCAAGGTCCAGCTCCAGGGCAATACCGACGAGCGCGGCACGCGCGAGTACAACATCGCACTTGGCGAGCGTCGTTCGCAGGCCGTTTCCAGCGCGCTGCAAGGCGCCGGCGTTTCCCAGAACCAGCTCAGCCTGACCAGCTTCGGTGAAGAGCGCCCGGTTGCGCTGGGGCATGACGAGGCTTCGTGGTCGCAGAACCGCCGCGTCGAAATCGTCGCTCAGTAAGCCGCCCGGAGCCCGACGCGCATGACCGCCATCCTGCGTCTGCTGACCCGTTCGCTGGCGCCGCTGGTTGCGGTGCTGGCGTTTGCGGGATGCGCGTCGAGCTACGGCGCTCCGATCAACGGCGAGCGCGCGCTGAGTCCGGAAGAGCAGCGCCTTCAGGCGGTCGAAACCAAGCTGGCCGAACTGACGCGCCGCTACAACAGCTCCGAGGCGAATCACGACCAGCGGCAATCCGAGGATCTCGGGTCGCTGCGCGGCGCGGTCGAGCAGCTTCGACATGATTTCGATCAGGCCCAGCGCCGCAGTCAGGAGCAGTATCAGAATCTCGAAGGGCGTCTGAAACCGCTGGAATCGGCGGCGCAGGCCGGCACTGTTCCGGCAACCGGCGAAACCGTGCCGGGATCGGCGCCGGTTGCTTCGCCGCCCACGCCGGCGCAGTCCGGGCCGCCGGCCAGCGCGGCAGCGGATGAAGAAGCCGCTTATTTGAAGAGCTTCGATCTGCTCAAGGCCGGCAGGTACGATGACGCCATCCGTGGTTTCCGCGGCATGCTCGATAAGTATCCACAGGGCAATTATTCGGATAACGCCTGGTACTGGACTGGTGAGTCTTACAACATCAAGAAGGATTATCCGAACGCGCTGACGGCGTACCGTTCTCTGCTGGAGAAATTCCCGGCGAGTCCGAAAGTGCCGGATTCGCTTCTGAAGACCGGCATCATCCTGCAGGACCAGAAAAAGAACGATCAGGCGCGCACGGCTTATCAGCGCGTCATCAAGGAATTCCCGAATTCGAGTTCGGCGACGCAGGCGCGCAATCGGCTCGCGCAACTGCGCTGAGGTGAGCTGATGTCGGCTGCCGTCGTGGTCGAGCGGGTGCCGCGATCTTCCCCCACGACGATCCGGCTCAAGATCACTGAAATCTTCTTGTCGCTCCAGGGCGAGTCGACACTGGTCGGCTGGCCCACCATATTCGTCCGCCTCACCGGTTGTCCGCTGCGCTGCCAATACTGCGACACGGCATATGCATTCCACGGCGGAGCCTGGCAAACCCTGGAACAGGTGCTCGCGAAGGTTCACGAGCTGGGTGTGCGCCATGTTTGCGTCACCGGCGGCGAACCACTCGCGCAGAAAGCCAGCCTGCCGCTGCTCGCGGCACTCTGCGACGCCGGTTACATCGTCTCACTCGAAACCAGTGGAGCGATCGACGTCAGTAATGTCGATCCACGCGTGATCAAGGTACTCGACCTGAAGACGCCGGGCTCGGGCGAAGCGACGCGCAACCGCTGGGAAAATCTCGCACATCTCGGCGCGCTGGATCAGATCAAGTTCGTGCTTTGTGATCGCAGCGATTACGACTGGGCGAAAGCAATTGTCGAGGAACACGATCTGGCGGCCCGTTGCACCGTGCTGTTCTCGCCGAGCCAGACGCAGTTACCTGCGGTCACACTTGCCGACTGGATCGTCGCGGACCGCCTGCCGGTACGCTTTCAATTGCAGTTGCACAAGATTCTCTGGGGCGGCGAGCCGGGACGCTGAAAGCTTGTGACCCAGAAAAAGAATGCAGTGATCCTGCTCTCCGGCGGCCTCGACTCGGCCACGGTGCTTGCGATCGCCAACGAGCAGGCCTACGCCTGCCACGCGCTCAGTGTCGCTTATGGTCAGCGGCATAGTGCGGAGCTGGACGCTGCCGCGCGAATCGCCGCGAAGATGGGTGCGGTCTCGCATCGGTTCATCGAGATCAACCTGGGGCTGATCGGCGGCTCAGCGCTGACCGATCACCGCATTGCCGTTCCGGAACACGCAACGCCAGGCATCCCGGTCACCTATGTGCCGGCGCGCAACACCCTGTTCCTGGCCATCGCACTTGGACTCGCGGAAGTGCAGGGCGCCCTTGACATCTTCATCGGCGTCAACGCTGTCGACTACAGCGGCTATCCCGATTGCCGTTCCGAATTCATCGCCGCATTCGAGAAGCTCGCACAACTCGCGACGCGCTCCGGCGTCCAAGGCGCGGCGCTGCGCATCCACACGCCGCTGATCGACTTGAGCAAGGCCGATATCATCCGCTGGGGCATGAAGCTTGGCGTCGACTATGCCGAGACGGTGTCTTGTTACCAGGCCGACGCCCTGGGTCGCGCCTGCGGCCGCTGCGATTCCTGCCGTCTGCGCCGCGAAGGCTTCGCGGCCGCCGGTCTCGACGACCCGACGCGCTACGCGCAGCTTGAAAGTTCTGCCCGCGAGGAAGGCCACAGGCTATAATCGCGGCCCGCGCAAAAGGGGTCGTTAGCTCAGTCGGTAGAGCATCGGACTTTTAATCCGTTGGTCGATGGTTCGAATCCATCACGACCCACCATCAGTTACAAAGTGTTACGCGTTTGATGCGACCAAACGCAGCGGCGATTGTGACGAAAACGTGCCATCAATCCGGCACGCCGCCGCCCTCAGATGGTCGGATGCGAGATGCGCGTACCGCATCACCGTCTCGTAATTCGACCAACCGCCCAGCTCCATTAACTCCTGCAAACTGGTGCCGCTCTGCACGTGCCAGGATGCCCAGGTATGTCGCACGTCATGCCAGCGAAAATCAGTGATGCCTACTTTCTCCAAGGCGTTCCACCATGCCTTGGTTGTGCAGACTGCCACCGGCTTACCCCGAAACGTAAAGACGTATTCCGGGTGCAGACCTAACCTTTGCCGCAACACCCCAAGCGCATCCTGATTCAGCGGAACCGAGATCGCCTTTCCTGCTTTTGCCTCGTCTGGATGAATCCAGGCCACCTTGCGTTGCATGTCGAGCTGATCCCAGCGCAGCATTGACACGTTGCGCTGGCGCAGCCCCGTACAGAGCGAGAACGTCGCCATCTCGCGCAGATGAGCGGGTAGGGCTTCGAGAAGCCGCCCCGCTTCATCCCGCGTGATCCAGCGAATGCGCCGCTTCGATTCCGAGAAGAGCCGGACTTTCGGAATGCGGTCCAGCCATTCCCAAACCGTGGCGGCTTTCAGGGGGTCCTTCTTGCCGATCGCCTTGAAATCTTCGCGCAGCGCCTGGAGCACTTCAGGCAAGAGGGCATTCTCCTGCCCGATGCCGAAGGCGCGGGCCTGCACCACGACCTGTGATGTCGCATCGACTGCCGCCACGCCGGTGTATCCCTGAACCACGCCATGGCTGGTCTTCATCGTCGCCGAGTCGTTGTCGGTGATATTCGACTTCAGCGGCTCACCACGGCGATTGGTCTTCTCAGGCGAGGCTACCAGCCACGCCCGAATCTTGCGGCTGTTCCGGGTCAGGGTCTCGATCTGCTGCTGTTCCCGCTGGGTCAGCGTATCGACGTTCTGGCCCGCATCCTGACGGCGGTGCGCTTCCAGCATGTGGCGGATGGCGCACTCCATCTTTTCGGCTTTCCTCGTCAGCTCGGCGCGGGTGCCGCTCCACGTCCGAGATGCATTCGAGGGCAGCTTGCAGCCGTCGACCGCAAACAGCTCTCTGCCGATCAGGCCTTGCTCGTCGCAGACCAGCAGAACATCGCGGAACACCGAGGTGATTTCGCCGGGTAGCTTGGCCACGAACAAAGCAATCGTCGTGAAGTGCGGCTGCGTATCCCCCGACAGCGCCACGAACACCACGTTCTCGCGACAGGCGCGCTCGATGTCGCGGCTGGATGTGAGGCCCCGGGCATAGCCCAGAAGGACAACCTTCAGGAGCACGGCCGGGTGATACGCCGACGCACCGACTTCATCGTTGCGATAGCGCGCATCGAACACGGTCAAATCAATCTGGTGATCGACCAACCAGTTCAGGGCGTACTCGAAGGTACCCGGAAGAATCTGCTCGGAGAACTTCACCGGCAGCAGCTTCGACAGGTGTCGATCAACAGGTTTGTAGCGGGCCATTCAATCTCTCCATTCACACGAATAGAGGCGCTACTTGTATGCCAATTCTGGGGTTTTTCTACAGCCTCAACGGACAAGCTAAGCCGCCCGCCGGGCGAATGGCCTGCAGACAGAACGATGGTTGATGAAGAACTGAACTCCGCAAACAAAGCGCGACATGCGGGTCGGCTTGAGCGCCTTGTTGGGCCGAAGATGATGCCGATTCGTGAGTGCGCTCCCTGCAAAGCCTGATGATGAAACCTAAACCAAACAACCTGAACCCGCAAAAGACCTGCCGCTTTTACCATCCCGACCGCACCGTTTCCGCATTTCAGAGAACCGCCAAACTCACAAAGCCCGATGCTGACTTGCCGAACCGGGTGATGCGCCTGGCTCCGATGAACCCACAAACATGACTCTTTCAAAGCGCTGCACTGCTCAAACAGATGACCCTAAAAGCAGCCGCGCCTTGCAACGAGAAGAACGGAAACCCGAACGTCTTTGATTCTGCTTCTACGGCAGGCCCAACTTAAATTTAGACGGCGAAACTGCACAATAAACTGGGTCCGCCGCCGGATAAGATCGGGGCTCGCTCTGCAATCATCTGATCTGATTCATGTTTGCTGACCCTGCTGCCGCGAAAAGATGCAGAACTGCACAATAAGCTGGTGAGAACCGTTTCAACCGGTGAGGGATCACGCTGAAGACCCCGGTTCGGCGTGGATGCCGCCTCAGCAATAGGAAGGTTCACTGAGGGATCAATAGAATTGTGACGAAGGATAGCCTCTGTGAACTCCCAATGACCAAACAGTCAACGTCACCGCAAAGCGGACAAGCGTCGTAAGTAACTAATTTAGATAAAAATATCTTTACAAGAACCGCGCCTTTTAATCCGTTGGTCGATGGTTCGAATCCATCACGACCCACCATTCAGTCGGTTCTTCGGCTCGGAACTAGAGCCAAGGTATTGAACTGACCGCCTCATAAAACTCAACAAGCAATACCCTTGTCGGCGCCTTCGCTTAATCGACTGGTGAGCTGATTTATTAGATGTCCGTAAAATCGCCGTGCCGGCCGCGTCCGGCGGCGAAGCGGGAAGCGCCAGCGGCGCCTTCCTTGAAGTGCGCCTCCACACCGTTGTGCCATTCGCACCGTAGTCCTTCACGTACGGAAATTCCGTAGCTTTCGATGGCCGAACGCCGGTCGGCGCGCACCGCCGCCTGCGGAAAACGCGCGATGGTGTGTGCCATGAGCTGCGCCGCGTCGCGCGCTCCGCCGTGCGGCACCACCTGCTCACACATGCCAATGCGCAAGGCCTCGTCGGCCGCGACCTTGCGGCCGGTCATGATGATTTCGAGTGCGCGTCCCTGTCCTACGAGCCGCGGCAGCCGAACGCTGCCACCATCGAGCAGTGGAATTCCCCACCGCCGGCAATAGACGCCGAAATAAGCGGTTTGCGCCATCACCCGGAGGTCGCACCACAGCGCAAGCTCCATGCCTCCGGCGACAGCGGGCCCTTCAACGGCGGCGATGACCGGCTTGGACAATTGCAGGCGCGTCGGCCCCAAGGGGCCGCGCGGCGCAGGCGCCGCGCCGTCCGGAATTGCCAGGCCCTCAACGATCTCGCGCTGGAAGCGCTCGCGGTCGGCCAATTCGCTGGCGTATTTCAGGTCCCAGCCCGAGCAAAACGCGCCGCCTTCACCCCAAAGAACTGCGACATGGGCCTCCTCGCTGCGGTCAAACTGGAGGAACGCTGCGACCAGCGCGTCGGCGCTGGCCGGATCCATGGCGTTTCGCGCCTCGTCAAAGCGGCTGTGGACGATGGTCCAAACCGCACCTTGTTTGTCGATCCTCACCATGATCGTCACCTTTTGTTTTTTGCAGTGCAGTGGGTAGAGACCCGAGTCGACGAATTTGTGCGACGCGGCTGCTCTGCTCGGATGCCAAGCATAGCCGGGAGGCGGGCGCTTACAAGCTAGTGTCACCCGCGGACGCGTATATGGGTCAATCAAGCGCGCACGCCAACAGTCAGATCAAGCGTTGTCAAAACGTCCAAAGTGGGCGGCGGCGCACACTCCTGCAACTACGCTGAAAGTCTTACGGGAAGGAAATGGGGGCAGTTGCCCGGCTGATCGTGACGAGGTGGGCTTGATCACGGACCAGTGAATAGCACCAAGAAAATGTCGCTGGTGGTATTGCTCGTAAGCTGGCCCTATCATCCCAATCGCCGTATGGTTCCAGCTTGCAACCACGGAGTGCAGTCATGCCAATCAGCCTAGAAAACCACGTCGCCGTCGTCACCGGTTCCAGTTCCGGCAACGGCCGCGCCATCGCGTTGGCACTGGCCAAGGCTGGCGCGGCGGTGGTCTGTTCGGACCGCTCCCGCGAAGCCTTGAAGGGCGGCTACGAATCGGATCTTTTGATCCCGACCGACGATCTGATCCGAACGGGCGGTGGCAAGGCGATATTCATCGCTGCCGACGTAGTGCAGGCGGCGCAGGTGGAGCGCCTGGTCGCCGGCGCGGTGACGCAATTCGGGCGCCTGGACCTTATGGTCAACAACGCTGGCGTGTTCACCGGGATGCATACCATTCTGGACGAAACCGAGGAACAATTTGATTTCACCATGGCGGTCAATACCAAAGGCGTCTGGCTCGGCTGCAAGTACGCGATCGGGCAGATGATGCAGCAGGAGCCGCGGGCGTCCGGCAGCCGAGGCAAGATCATCAATATCGCTTCCATTGGCGGCCTCGTCGGATTGGCGCAGGAGCCCGCCTACTGCACGTCCAAAGGTGCCGTGGTGAATCTCACGCGCCAGTTGGCGCTCGATTTTGCGCCGCACCGGATCAATGTCAACGCGATCTGCCCCGGTTTTCTCGCTACCGCCATGGTGCGCCCGTTCCTGGAGAATGCGGACACCAACAAGCTGCTGCACGATCTGACGCCATGGCCACGCGTCGGCACGGCTGCGGACGTCGCCAACTGCGCCTTGTTTCTGGCATCGGACGACTCCGAGTGGATAGCCGGCTCCATGCTGACGGTGGATGGCGCATTCACGGCGCGCTGATCTGCATAGCGAACCCACGCTGTCCGCCCACATCATCGCCGTAATGTCGAATCCGGGAGGAGTTCGGAAATCACCGAGTCCCGAAACTGTTTACCTCACAAGATGTTCGACGAACCAGTCCCTTGCCCCGCCGCCGGCGCGTTCGAACTGATTGACATAGGGGTCGAAGTGGCCGCCTGGCACCAGCAGCAACTTCTTCGGCTGACGTGCATTCTCGAATGCCTCAAGCGCCAGATCGGCGACCGCAAGATGATCCTCCGTAGCAACGATCATCAACAGGGGCGTAGGACTGATCAGGCTGATGTAAGCGCCCGGATCGTACTCCGTGAACATCTCTACGGAGCGCACGGTGACCTCGTTGATCCAGGTCTTGGCATACTTGCCCGCGACATTGACCATGAATTCATAGCTGTCGGGTGTTGCCAGTGCGCAGGGAGAACCATCGGCAGCGACAACCGGAATGCGTCCGGGAGGAGCGCCGGCGAAACGGCTTCGGCGGTCCGCATCGAAGGTCGCGCGCATAGCTTTGAGCTGGGACGCTGGAATCGCCCGTTGCGCATTGCGCGGACCGTTGACCACCGGCACCTGAGACACCACGCATTTCACGCGACGATCGATCGCTCCGACCGCGAGGACGTGGCCGCCGCTGTAGCTGGACCCGAAGATGCCGATCCGATCGGGATCAGTCTCAGGCAGGCTTTCCGCATAGGTAATGGCATCCCGATAGCCTTTGACCTGTTCCCAGGGATCGATCTCCTGACGAGGTTCGCCGTCGCTGGCTCCGAAGTTTCGGTGGTCATAAACAACGCTTGCAATTCCGTAGTTCGCGAACAGCTCTGCGTAGCGGTCCAGAAAAACCTCCTTGGTACCCGAGAAGCCGTGTGCCATGACGACCGTCGGCACCTTCCCTTTTGCCCGGTCGGGAAGGTAATGCCAGCCACGCAAGGTGATGCCATCAGAATCCTTGAATTCGATATCGGTTCTCATTGAGGTGGCCTCGGTTGTTCAGCCAGAGATCTGAAGAAAGCAAGTGAATCTCTGCGGGTTAGGCTGCCCGTGGCAGCGGCAGCATCTTACAGTACGCAGTGTTTGCGGTCTTGCCGTCAAGTGACGAGTGCGGGCAGCGGGTGATGCAGTTGCATGATGTTGGACGTGGCGTCCTCGCCGGCTCAATAACTTGTCCAGGCCCGCTGGTTCACTCACCCCTCACCGTGGATGCAGCAACGCCTTCTTTCGTTCCAGCCAGGCCGTGCGCTGGTCGAACGGCAGCGCGACGTACTCGTCCATGATCGCGACCGCTTCGTCGGTGACCATCGTGTGGATGAAGGCGTCGCCTTCAATCTCCAGCCCGGCCTGCAGGTGCACTTCGCTGCCTTCGTAGATCGCGCGTTTTGCTTCGGCGATGGCGACGGCCGACAGGCTGCGCATCTCGTGGGCGATCGCCAGCCCGCGGGCGCGCGCGTCCTTTGCGACTTCGTGGATCAGGCCGATGGCCAGCGCTTCGTCAGGCTTGCAGATGCGGCCGCGCAGGATGAAGTCCACCGCCTTGCCGGGGCCGAGCAGGCGCGAGAGTCGCTGCGTGCCGCAGCCGCCGGGCAGGATGCCGAGCGTGACTTCGGGCAGGCCGTAGCGGAAATCGCCGGCCTGACCAATGCGGATGTCGCAGCACAGGGAGGTTTCGAAGCCGCCGCCCATGGCGCTGCCGCTCATCGCGGCGATCACCGGTTTGGGCAGATCGCGCAGCTTGGTCAGCGTCCAGTTGTGCTGGTGCAGCCAGGCGCGGCCGACGTTGTGCAGCATCGCCTTGTCGCGCGCGCTCGCCACCAGCTCCTCGACGCTGTAATGGGTGATAAAGCGATCCGGCACGCCGCCGGTGAGAACCACCGCGCGGATCGCCGTGTCGCGCCAGGTCTCGATGAGCTGGCCCAGTTCGACCATGCCGGCCGCGAGCATGTAGTTCATCGGCGGGTTGACGTATTGCGCCAACGCGACGCCGTCGTCGATCTCCACTTTCCACAGGGACATGAGCTTTCCTCCGGTTGGATGCAGCTTGGTTTTTTTATGGGGCGGCGAAGCGCAAGCGCGATTCGCCGCCTTCGTCGCGAGTATAGGCGCCGGCGCCGGCGGCATTGTCGAGTTAACGGAAAACGCTGCGTCCGATCACGCAAGAGTGATCAGTTCCGGGGGCGAGTTATCACGCAACGCCGAGCATGCTGTCACCATGCGTGAAGTTAGAGAGGGGCTTGTGCAACGGGTCTGCCGTCCGATCCGGGAGGAGATTGGAGCCCTCGTTCCTCAGAGCCGACGACCGAATGAAATTACCGCTCAGTTTTCGTCAACCCGGCGTACTCGCCGCACTCGGCGCAGCCGTATTGTTCGGCGCTGGCACGCCGCTGGCGAAGCTATTGCTCGACACGGTCAGTCCCTGGCTGCTGGCCGGGCTGCTCTACCTCGGGTCCGGCCTCGGCATGGCGCTGTATCGCCGGCTGATCAACGCCGCGCCGGTTCGCCTGCCGAATGGCGAATGGCCATGGATGGTCGGCGCCATCGCCAGCGGCGGTGTGGTCGGGCCGGTGCTGCTGATGTTCGGCCTGACCGGCATGCCAGCGTCGGGAGCTTCGCTGCTGCTGAATGCCGAGGGCGTATTCACCGCGCTGCTGGCCTGGTTTGCGTTCCGCGAGAATTTCGATCGCCGCATCGCCATCGGCATGGCCCTGATCCTCACCGGCGCAACGATCCTGAGCTGGCCGGGGGAGGCACGCTTCGCCGGAGCGTGGCCGGCGTTGGCCATACTCGGTGCCTGTCTCGCCTGGGGCATCGACAACAACCTGACCCGCAAGGTTTCGCTGACCGACGCGACCTGGATCGCTTCGCGGAAGGGTCTGGTCGCCGGCAGCGTGAATCTGGGGCTCGCGATGTGGCTCGGCACGGCGTTGCCACCACTGCCGGATATCGCCGGTGCGATGCTGGTCGGCCTGTTCGCCTACGGTGTCAGTCTGGCCTCGTTCGTCGTCGCGCTCCGGCACCTCGGCACGGCGCGCACCGGCGCCTACTTTTCGGTCGCGCCGTTCTTTGGCGCGCTGCTGGCACTGCTGCTCGGCGAGCCGTTGACCACACCGCTGCTGCTCGCGGGTGGCCTGATGGCGGTCGGCATCTGGCTGCATCTCACCGAGCTGCACGAGCACTCTCATGTCCACGTGCCGCTGGCGCATGAGCATGAACATGTCCACGACGAACACCATCAGCACGCGCACGAGGTTGCCGTCGCGCCCGGAACCAAGCATGGTCATCGGCACCCGCACGAACCGCTAACGCATTCCCACCGGCATTTTCCGGATTCGCATCACGATCACCGCCATGATTGACGCAGCGCGCCACCCCGGCCTGGGCTTGCCCTGTTACCTATCTTCACGCGTACAGCCCTTGCGGCTGCCTGCGCCGGTGCTGCATCGTTAGGCATCGCCGAGCGCGAACTGTCGTGGGTGTCCGGCGTCCAGGCGCCGGCTCGACGGTTCATTCTCCGGAGCCCGTCACATGGAGCTGAAGGCATGCGCAGAGTCATCGGAATCGCGCTGGGAATAGGCGCGGTCGCCGTCCTGGGATGGTTGCTGTTTTTCCGTGCGGGCAGCCCGGCTGTTGCGGGCGACGCCGCGAAAAGCGGTCGACGCGGCGGCCAGGACGGCCCGGTGCCGGTCACCATCGCGGACCTCACGCGGCGCGATGTGCCGATCTATCTCGATGGCCTCGGCACCGTGCAGGCGTTCAATACCGTGACCGTGCGACCGCAGGTCGACGGGCAACTCGTTACGGTTTTCTTCCGCGAAGGGCAGGAGGTCAAGGTCGGCGACGTGCTCGCGCAGATCGATGCACGCAGCTTCCAGACGCAACTCGACCAGGCGCTGGCGAAAGCCTCGCAAGACCGTGCGCTGCTCGCGACCGCGAAGCGCGATCTCGATCGCTACTCGGAACTGATCGCCGATGGTTACGTCTCCAAACAGCAGATCGACACGCAGCGACAGACCGTTGCGCAGCTCGAAGCCACCGTGAAGGCCGACGAAGCCGCCGCGCAGAACACGCGCATCTCGCTTGGTTATGCGCGCGTGACGTCGCCGATCAGCGGCGTCACCGGCCTGCGCCAGATCGACGTCGGCAACCTGGTCACGGCGGCGTCGACCGGCGGCCTCGTCGTGGTGACGCAGATCAAACCGATCTCGGTCGTGTTCACGTTGCCGGAGCAGATGCTGAGCGACATCCGCGAGGCCGGGACGACTGGCCTCAGTGTCGTTGCGCTCGATCGTGACAACAAGAAGCAACTCGCGCGGGGTGAACTGACGGTGATCGACAACCAGATCGATCAAACCACCGGCACGATCCGGCTCAAGGCGACGTTCGTGAACGACGACAAGGCGCTGTGGCCGGGACAGTTCGTCAACGTGCGACTGCTCGTGCGCACCGAAAAGAACGGCATCGTCGTACCCGCGAATGCGGTGCAGCGCGGACCTGCTGGGGATTTCGTCTACGTCGCGAAAGAAGACACTGCCGAAAAGCGCGATGTGACCGTGGCACGCACCGAGAACGGCGAGGCGCTGATCGCGAAGGGCCTGAACGACGGCGACAAAATCATCACCGACGGCCAGTACCGCCTGCAGCCCGGCTCGAAGATCCGCCTGGCCAGCGAGCCGGCGCCCGTCGCGTCGGCTGGCGCAAAGCCGCAGTAGGCGAGGCGCGCGCCGTGAGTATCTCCGAACCTTTCATCTCGCGGCCGATCGCGACCACGCTGCTGATGATCGCGACGCTGCTGCTCGGCGCGCTCGGCTATCGCGGTCTGCCGATCTCGGCGCTGCCGGCGGTCGATTTCCCGACCATCCAGGTTGCCACGCAATTGCCGGGCGCGAGCCCCGAGGTCATGGAATCACTGGTCACGACACCGCTGGAGCGGCAGTTCGGGCAAATCGCGGGGCTCGCCGCGATGAACTCGAACAGCGCTTTCGCCCTGTCGACGATCACCTTGCAATTCGTGCTCGATCGCGACATCGACAACGCCGCGCAGGATGTGCAGTCAGCGATCAACGCCGCGCGGGGCACCTTGCCGGCGAACCTGCCGTATCCGCCGGTCTACAACAAGGTCAACCCGGCCGATACGCCGATCATGCAATTAGCTGTCAGCAGCGAAACGCTACCGCTCGACGCGGTCGCCGATTTCGCGGATTCGGTGCTCGGGCAGAAGCTGTCGCAGGTCAGCGGCGTTGGCTTGGTATCGATCCAGGGCAACCTGCGGCCTGCCGTGCGCGTGCAGGCGAACCCGACCGCGCTCGCGGGCCTCGGACTCGCGCTTGCCGACATCCGCACGGCGCTGGCGCAGGCCAACGTCAACGGGCCGAAGGGCACGTTCGACGGGCCGCAACAATCGTTCACGATCGGCTCTAACGACCAGATCGTCTCGGCCGAGGATTACCAGCCGATCATTGTCGCCTACCGTAACGGCGCGCCGGTGCGTTTGTCGGATGTGGCGACCGTTGCTCAGGGTGTCGAGAACGAGCAGTTGGCGGCGTGGGCGGGCGTGAAAAATTCTGTGCTGCTCGATGTCCAGCGCCAGCCTGGCGTGAACATCATCCAGACCGTCGACCGCATCAAGAAGATCCTGCCTCAGTTGACCGCCTCGTTTCCCGCCTCGGTCAAGGTGAAGATTCTCGCCGACCGCACCGAGACGATCCGGGCCTCGGTTCACGACGTGCAGTTGACGATGCTGCTGACCATCGCGCTGGTGGTCATGGTCATCTTCGTATTCCTGCGCAAGCTCTGGGCGACGGTGATTCCGAGCGTGGCGCTGCCGCTTTCGATTGTCGGTACTTTCGGCGTGATGTCACTCGCCGGATTTTCGCTCGACAACCTCTCCTTGATGGCCCTGACGATCGCCACCGGTTTCGTCGTCGACGATGCCATCGTCATGATCGAAAATATCGTGCGCTACATCGAGAAGGGCGAGAACCCGGAAGCCGCAGCGCGGCTCGGAGCGCGGCAGATCGGCTTCACCGTGGTGTCGCTGACGGTCTCCTTGATCGCGGTATTCATCCCGCTGCTGTTCATGTCCGGTGTCGTCGGCCGTTTGTTTCGCGAATTCGCGCTCGTGCTGACGGTTGCCGTACTGCTATCGGCGTTCATCTCGCTGACGCTGACGCCGATGATGTGCGCGAAGCTGTTGAGGCCGGACAAAAAGAATGCGTCGCACGGGCGTCTGTTCCAGTGGAGCGAGCACCAGTTCGAGCGTCTGCTCGGGGGTTACGAGCGCTCGCTGCGCTGGGTCATGCAGCGGCGCCGGAGCACGATGCTGGTATTCGCGACCACGCTGGTGCTGACCGGCCTGCTTTACGTCGTGATTCCGAAAGGGCTGCTGCCGCAGCAGGACACCGGCGTGATCCAGGGTGTCGCCGAAGCGAGCCAGAGCATCTCGTTCCCGGCGATGCGCGACCGCGTGCGCGCGTTGACCGACATCGTACGCGAGGATGTGGATGTCGCCAGCGTCTCGGCTTTCGTCGGTTCGGGCTCGGTCAATCCGACGCTGAACACGGGCCGCATCAGCGTCGTGCTGAAACCTCGAGGACAACGCGGCGCGGGCGCGGCGGCGATCATCGAACGACTGAAGCTTGCCGTTGCCGTTGCCGGTGTCGAGGGTGTGACGCTGTTCATGCAGCCGGTGCAGGACCTGCAGATCGACAGCCGGGTGTCGCGCACGCAATTCCAGTACACGCTGCAGAGTCTCGATGCCACCGACCTCGGCGAGTGGACGCCGAAGCTGCTCGAAGCGTTGAAGCAGGAGACGGCACTCACTGACGTGACCTCCGATCAGCAGGCTTCGGGGTTATACCTTCGGCTCGATATCGATCGCGATCGAGCGAGCCGCCTGGGTGTGGCCGTGCAGAGCATCGACGATGCGCTCTACGATGCTTTCGGTCAGCGCCAGGTCAGCACGATCTTCACGCAGCAGAACCAGTACCGCGTCATTCTCGAAGTGCCGCCGGAGTTCCGCGACCGGCCCGATTCGCTGAACCAGCTTTACGTCAAATCGAACGGCAGCACGACGGCCAACGGCAGCGCGAGCGGCACGAGCTTCTCGGCCGTGGCGTCGAGCACCAGCGCAGCGAGCGCCGCCGTGGTCTCCAATACGATGGTGCCGCTGTCGGCGGTCGTGTCGGCGAAGCAGGTGTCCGGACCGCTCGTGATCAGCCACCAGTCGCAACTTCCGGCCGCGACGATCTCGTTCAATCTCGCGCCCGGCAAGTCGCTCAGCGATGCGCTGCCGGTGATCGAAGCAGCCCGCCAGCGCATTGCAATGCCGAGCACGATCGTGCCGACGTTCTCCGGCGCGGCGGCGGAATTTTCGAACTCGCTGTCGAGCATGCCGCTGCTGATACTCGCGGCGATCGTCGTGATCTACATCGTGCTCGGCGTGCTTTACGAGAGCTACATTCATCCGTTGACGATCCTCTCGACGCTGCCCTCGGCCGGCGTCGGCGCGCTGCTCGCGCTGCTGCTGACCGGGCAGGATTTTTCGGTGGTCGCGCTGATCGGCGTGATCCTCCTGATCGGCATCGTCAAAAAGAACGCGATCATGATGATCGACTTTGCCCTGGAGGCCGAACGCGAACACGGCAAGGCGCCTGAGGACGCGATCTTCGAGGCCGCGCTGCTGCGTTTCCGCCCGATCATGATGACGACGATGGCAGCACTCCTCGGCGCGCTGCCGCTGGCGCTGGAGTCCGGTACTGGTTCGGAGCTGCGCAATCCGCTGGGCATCGCCATCGTCGGCGGCCTGCTGCTGTCTCAGCTGCTGACGCTGTACACCACACCAGTGATCTACCTTTACATGGATAGACTGGCGCAGCGCTTCGGACCCCGAAAACGCGACGAAGAAACGCCAGTCGCCTTCGGCACGTCGTAAGTGAACATCAGCCAGCCCTTCATCAAGCGGCCGATCGGCACTTCACTGCTGGCTTTCGGTGTGCTGCTGTTCGGCGTGCTCGCGTATTTTTCGCTGCCGGTGGCGCCGCTGCCGCAGGTCGAGTTCCCGATCATCTATGTGATCGCCACACAACCGGGCGCGAGTCCGCAGGTCATGGCCGCGACGGTGGCCGCACCGCTGGAGCGGCGCTTCGGCCAGATCGCCGGCGTTAACGAGATCACCTCGACGAGCGCGCTCGGCAGCTCGGTCATCATCATGCAGTTCGATGTCAATCGCGACATCGACGGCGCCGGCCGCGACGTGCAGGCTGCGATCAATGCCGCGCAGGCCGATCTGCCGGCCGGACTGCCCAGCCCGCCGGTCTACCGAAAGGCCAATCCGAACGACGCGCCGATTCTGATCCTCGCGCTCAGTTCCGACACGCTGCCGATGGACAAGCTCTACGATCTCGCCGACACGCGCCTATCCCCGAGCATCGCGCAGGTGCCGGGTGTGTCCGAAGTGCAGATTGCCGGTGGCGCGAAACCGGCCGTGCGCATCCAGGCGAATGCCGCCGCACTGGCCGCGATGGGCCTGTCGATGGACGCCGTGCGCAACGCCGTCGCCGGACTGTCGGCGAACTCGCCGAAGGGCTTGATTTCGGGCCAGGGACTGACCTGGATCGTGACCGCGAACGACCAGTTGGCTGCGGCCGAAGACTTCGACGGCGCGATCATCGGCAACCGCAGCGGGACGCCGATTCCACTGGCTTCGGTTGCGAAAGTCATCAATGGCCAGGAAAACGCGCAACAGGCCGGCTGGGCCAACGGCAAGCGCGCGATCCTGCTGTTCATCCGCAAGCAGGCGACGGCCAACGTCATCGAGACGGTGGACAGCATCGTCGGGCAGTTTCCGCAGTTCAAAGGCTTGTTGCCGCCGGACGCGAAGCTCGAAGTGCTTTCGGACCGCACGCAGACGATCCGCGCCTCGGTCGACGAAGTGCAGATTTCGCTCGCAGCCTCGATCGCACTTGTCGTGCTGGTGATGTTCGTGTTCCTGCGCCGCGGTGTGCCGACCGCGATCGCCGGCATCACGGTGCCGCTGACGCTATGCGCGACGTTCGGCATGATGTGGCTCATGAAGTTCAGCCTCGACAATCTTTCGCTGATGGCGCTGACGGTGTCGGTCGGCTTCGTCGTCGACGATGCGATCGTCGTGATCGAGAACATCGTACGCCACCTCGAACGCGGCGAGCCGCCGCTGCAGGCCGCGCTGCGCGGCGCGCGCGAGATCGGCTTCACGATCGTCTCGATGACGGTGTCGCTGATCGCCGTATTCATCCCGATCCTGTTCATGGGCGGCATCCAGGGGCGGCTGTTCAACGAGTTCGCGGTGACGCTGGCGGCGGCGATCGCGGTGTCGGCGGTCATCTCGCTGTCGTTGACGCCGTCGCTGTGCGGGCGCTTCCTGCGTCTCGATCCGCCGGGATGCAAACCGGGACTTATCGAGCGCGGACTCGAACACGGCTTTGACGCGACACTCGGACTTTACCGTCGCGGCCTCGACTGGACGCTGCGCCACACGACGATCATGGGCTTCGTCACACTCGCCACGGTCGGCCTCACGGTTGCGCTCTACATCGTGATTCCGAAAGGCTCGTTCCCGACGCAGGACACTGGCGTACTCAACGGCAGCATCGTCGCAGCGCAGGATGTTTCGTTCGCGTCGATCTCCGAGAAGACCACGCGTATCGCGGCCACGATCCTCGCCGATCCGGACGTGAAGACGGCGGCCTACTCGGTCGGCAGCAGCGGCCGCGGTGCTTCGAACAGCGGCCGCATGTTCGTGACCCTGCGTACGCGCGAGGAAGGACGCAGGGCGACCGCCGAGCAGATCATCAACCGGCTGCGCCCGAAGATCGCCCAGGTCGAGGGCGCGCAGATGTTTCTGCAGCCGGTGCAGGACCTGCGCTTCGGCGGCCGTGCGACGCGCGCGCAGTATCTTTACAGCTTGAGTTCAAGCGATCTCAAGGAGCTGTACGAATGGGCCCCGCAGGTCGAGGCGCGCCTCAAAACCCTGCCGCAGTTCAAGGACGTGACTTCGGATTTCGAGCAGGCGGCGTTACAGCTCAACGTCGTCGTCAACCGCGATGTGGCGTCCCGGCTCGGACTGCATCCGCAGACTATCGATGCCGCACTTTATAACGCCTTCGGCCAGCGCCAGATTGCCATCCTTTACGATCGGACCAACCAGTACCGCGTGATCCTCGAAGCGCAGCCCGGCGAGCAGCAGGACCCGTCGGCGCTCGGGCGCGTCAACCTCGTCACGCCGTCCGGCGAGACCGTGCCGTTGTCGGCTGTCGCGCGCTTCGAGCTGGGCCCGACGCCGCTGTCGGTCAATCACCAGGGCCAGTTTTCGGTCGTCAACATCAGCTTCAATCTCGCGCCGGGCGTGGGCCTCGGCGCGGCGACGAAGACGGTCCAGAAGCTCGTAGCCGACATGCAGTTGCCGGGCAGCGTGATCGGCGCTTTCGGCGGCAGTGCCGCGCAGTTCCAGAGCAGCTCCGGCAGCATGCCGCTCTTGATCCTGACCGCGCTGCTGGTGGTCTATATCGTGCTCGGCATGCTCTACGAGAGCCTGATCCATCCGTTGACGATTCTCTCGACGATCCCTTCGGCCGGTATCGGCGCGCTGCTGGCGCTGAGGTTGTTCAACATGGAGCTGACCGTCGTCGCGCTGATCGGCATCGTGCTCTTGATCGGTATCGTCAAGAAGAACGCGATCCTGCTGATCGACTTCGCGCTCGACGTGCAGCGTCGGCATGGAAAAACCCCGCGTGAGGCGATTTACGAGGCCTGTCTGACGCGCTTCCGGCCGATCACGATGACGACGATGGCGGCGATGTTCGGCGCGTTGCCGCTGGCGATCGGCATCGGCACCGGCTCGGAGCTGCGGCAGCCGCTGGGTGTGGCGATCATCGGCGGCCTGCTGGTCTCGCAATTGCTGACCCTGTTCACAACGCCGGTGGTTTATCTCGGCTTGGAACGGCTCACCGCACGCCGGCGTCGCGTACCGAAACCTGCGGTGCCGGCCACCGCCTGAGTCGCGCCGCTCGCGGCCGCGGCCGCAACCGCGTAAAATCGGAAACATCGGGGCGTAGCGCAGCCTGGTAGCGCACCTGCCTTGGGCGCAGGTGGTCGGAGGTTCAAATCCTCTCGCCCCGACCACACATCAACCAGCACTGCCTTTGACCATCATCACCCTGGATTCCGCTCCTCCCGCCGGCGCCGCCGCAGGACTCGCGAATATCGCGAAATCGCCTGTCAGGCCGGGCCGGGTCAGGGAGCTGCAAGACATCCTCGCGCCGATTGCGGTCGACCTGCTTGCGGTCGACGCGCTGATCCGTTCGCGGCTTTCGTCAGAGGTGGCGCTGATCAACGAGATCGGCGGCTACATCATCACGGCCGGCGGCAAGCGCCTGCGGCCAGCGCTTGTGCTGCTGACCGCGAGGGCGCTCGGCGCGCGCGGCGATCTGCCGAATCTGCTCGCCGTGGTCATCGAGTTCATCCACACCGCAACACTTTTGCACGATGACGTCGTCGATCATTCCGATCGCCGCCGTGGCCGCAAGACCGCGAATGCCGTATGGGGCAACTCGGGGGCAGTGCTGTCCGGAGATTTCCTGTATTCGCGCAGCTTTCAGTTGATGGTCGAGGCCGATCGCATGCCGATCATGCAGGTCATGGCCGATACCACCAACGCCATCGCCGAAGGCGAAGTCCTGCAGCTGATGAACTGCAACGACCCGGATGTGACCGAGGCGCGTTACCTGCGCGTCATCGAACTCAAAACCGCGAGACTGTTCCGTGCGGCATGCACCGTCGGCGCCATTGCTGCCAACGTTCCCGAGGCTCTGCAGGCGCAGCTCGCCGAGTTTGGCCACGCCTTCGGCATGACCTATCAGCTGATCGACGACCTGCTCGATTACACCGGCGACCCCGAAGTCAGCGGCAAGAACCTCGGTGGCGATCTTGCCGAAGGCAAGCCGACCTTGCCGCTGCTGCATGCGATGCGTCATGGCACACCCACGCAGGCTGCGCTCATCCGCGACGCCATCGCCAACGGCCGCATCGAAACCATCGACGAAGTGCTGGCAGCCGTTGAAGCCACTGGCGCGATCCCGTACACTCGCGCGCTCGCCGACCGCTACAGCGAATCGGCGATCACAGCACTGGACGGAGTCCCCGAATCTCCGTACAGGACGGCACTGGTGGAACTGGTCCGGTTCTGCGTAGGCAGGGACAGTTGAACGATTCAAAACCGCAGTTTGCGGGGCGTAGCTCAGCTTGGTAGAGCGCTTGCTTCGGGAGCAAGAGGTCGCAGGTTCGAATCCTGTCGCCCCGACCATCTAGTCCCATCTCGTCAATCGTTATCACGGTGCCTCGACGAAAGGCTCACGGGCCGTCGGCAGGCAACTAAATCCATGCCGGCCGGACGCAGGCGCGCGGCACTGCAAACCGCACCGACACGGCTGCTGGAAAAAATCTGGAGAATCGAGTACTGGCGTTCGATCAGGCAACACAGCTTGTTCGAAGGCGGTTTTCAAGCGATGCGCGATGCAATGAAGCGGCTAACCGCGTTTCGGAATCGCTCGATGGGGTGTCCTCGCGGTGATTGGAGACTTTGCTGACTTCAGCCGCAAAAGTGATTCCGCCAGAATCTGCCCCGCAAGATTCATGTTCTCGAGCTCGCGCTGGAAATTCTCCATTCTCAGGTTGGTCACTTTTCCGCAGAGGCAGATATCGAAGACGCGCCTGCGCAAGTAACCGAAAGAACGCGGAATGGTCTGCCGGCAACCTTCGCAGCGGGTTTCTATGCATTCGTCGTCAAGCAGGTTGCCCATAGCCGGGTCGTCGATCCTTGGTGGCCTTGTGACCATGCATGAAGCGTCTGCAAAGTTCTACTGGGGTTCTCTCCGGCGGTACCCCGAAGCCGCGCAGTGGCATCCGTCGGCCTGACGATCTTTCCCGATTGAAGACGATTGACGAAACCAGCCGCCGGATTAGGGATTCTCTGAAAAACCCCCACACGTTCCATTAAACTATCGCTATCTGAGAAACGCATTGGAGAAGTGGCAATGAAACAGATCACGCTGGCGTCTTCCGGGTTTGAGAAGCACTCGAAGACGACGAAGCGCGGGGTGTTTCTTTCGGAGATGGATCGGGTAGTGCCGTGGGC